>JAISIP010000160.1 GCA_031261965.1 Victivallales bacterium
TCTAAAAACTGGGTTGCGCTGAAAATTAGCGGATTCATTATTTGGAGGTTCGATTTTGCAAGTGTCTGGCTAACACGGAGTTAACCAGACACGCGCAAGGTCGCACATACGAATATGAGTTGCAATTTGCAGCCAAATTTCCAGTTTTTAGAGGTATCCTTTAAAGAATGCAAAAAGGCTACCGTAAAAGGTAGCCTTTTTTGTGTTTAGGCTAATTCCCGTTTTTAGAGAGACTCGCTATTTTGCTATCACCTGAAGAAAAATAAAGAGAATAATCACCGGCGCGACATAGCGGATCAAAATTCCCCAGAGCGTAATGACCGTCAGCCCGGAACTCGGCGAATTCATATAGTGCGGATCTTTGTGAAACCCGGAAATCAATTCGACGATATTTTCATCGCATATACCTTGTGAACCCCGGCGCAACTCCCGCCCGGCTTTGCGTGCACCCCAGATCCAGCCGGCGAAGATCACTGTAAACAGCCCGGTCAAAGGCAAGATCCAGTTGGAAGTGAGTTTGTCGAGCAAATCGAACCAGGAGCCGGTGCGGACGTTGAAGACATTTTGCACAAAATTGTCAATCCCCGGCAAATTTCGCCAATGATTGGTACTGTAGCAGGTAAGAAAACCCAATAGCGTAATTCCAATATAAGTGCCTATCACCGCCGGAACACGGCGAACTTTGAACTGATCCATGATAAAAGTCACGCCGCTTTCGAGCAACGCCGCCGCGCTGGTGAGTGCCGCGATGGTCATCATCAGGAAGAACGCCCCCGCCCAGAGCCAGCCCAATTGCCCCGGAATGCGATAAAAGGTTGCCGGCAATACGTTGAAGATCAACCCCGGTCCGGCATCCGGCGATAATTGCATGGCAAACACGGCGGGGAAAATCGCCAGCCCTCCGAGCAACGCCGCAAGCGTGTCGAGTGCGACAATCCAGAGCGAAGTCGAAAAAATATTCTCGTTTTTGCTTAGATAACTGCCGTAAGTTATGGTAATACCCATGCCCAGACTGAGCGAATAAAATGCGTGACCGAGTGCCTCAAGCACCCCGCCGACACTGAGTTTCGAGAAGTCGGGGTAGAGGAAAAATCCGATCCCGGCACCCGCCCCCGGCAGGGTCACGCCCCGGATTATAACCGCGATAAGCAAAATAAACAGCAGCGGCATTAGGATCTTTGAACAGCGTTCTATCCCTTTGCGGATACCGAAAATAATCATTCCGGCGGTAAGCGTCATAAAAATGATCAACTCTATGGCGATTCGCCCCGGCTCCCGGTCGAGATAGTTCCCGAACACTTGAGCCGCTTCGGCGACTTGGGTAAAGTGCAGTCCGCCGGTAAAGGCACGGTAAACGTAATCGACGATCCACGCCCCGACCACCGCATAGTACGAGAGAATCAGCATGGCGGTAATCAGCGAGAGCAACCCCACCGCCGCGAAGCCGAGCCAGACAAAGAGCAATGCCGCGCCAAAAAGCAATGCGGCGAATCCGTAATGCCCGGAGCCCGAGAGGAATACCGCGCCGAACATCAAAAACAGCCCGATTAAGTCGGCGGTGCGGGAGCGTTTGAGTTGCAGTGCCTTGAATGCGCCATAGGGATTTTTGAGGGTTTTCCGCCCGATGGTGATTTCACAAAGCATAAGCGGCAACCCGAAGAGCAAAATACATCCGAGATAGACCAGCACAAACGCTCCGCCGCCGTTCATGCCGGTGATATAGGGGAATTTCCAGATATTGCCAAGTCCTATGGCCGACCCGGCGGCGGCGAGGACAAAACCGAGCTTTCCGCTCCAGTGTTCGCGTGTAATTTTAGGCATAAAGTCCAGCTTTTTTTTAGAGATTTTTTTGAGATAAGTCGATAATCTCCATACAATACAACAGATTTTGTCGCTTTTCAATTTGGCATTGGCGATAAATGCGGTTATTGTAAGTATAGAGGATAATCCTAAAGGGTATCTCTAAAGTCAAAGTTTGACGGAAAGGAGAAAGCAAAGATGAAATTTTGGTCTAAACTATTGTGTGCGGCGTCTGTCGCCTCATTTACGCTGACAGGAGCAGATGAGCCGACGGCAAAAGCCCCGATTACCCACGCCGCGCTGTTTCAAAACAACTACGCGCTGCTTGTGCGCGAAGTCCAATCATCTCCGGCGGACAAGTTTTTGCTGGAGGAATCCATCGCGCCGGTTTACGGGAGTTTATGGTTCTTTCCGGGGGATAATTTGAGCGTCACCGGGGTGAAGAAAACGTCTTTGACTCCAACGCTTGACCCGCTCTCAAACCTTGCAAACAGTTATGAAAATCTCGAAGTGACGGTCACTTTGCGAACCTCCGGCAACGAGGCTGCGCGCATAGTTTCCGGCACGATGGTTCGACTCGGCGAAAACAATTCAAATAATTTTTTGGCGATTCGGCAAAAAGACGGCAAATTAACGGTGTTTCGCAACTCCGAGGTCGTGACGATTGAATCTTCCGGGGTCAACAACACCGAGACTAAAGTAGAGAATCGCTTATGGATGATCGAACGCAAAAACCTGTCAAAAAATCCGTTGCAGATCAACTATCTCGCCTCGGGCTTAAGCTGGGAACCGGCACTTCGGGTGGCGTTGGGACAAAATTCCATTTTGCAAATCGACCGCGCCGCGACAGTAGTGAACCAACTTGAAGATTTAAAGGATGTCGAAATTAGTTTGGTTTCGGGGTTTCCCGATTTTCAGTATCTCGGCAGGATAAGCGCGTTGACTTCGGGGAAGATTCCCGGTTTGAGCGTCAGAATGCGAGGCGAGGCAAGTTACAGATATGATGTTTTGGGCGAACTGAAGCATTCTGAAGTAAAAATGAACCAGTCCATGATTTCCCCGCTGGCAAGCTCCGGCACGACCGAGGACATTTGTTATACCTCGTTCGGCAAGATTTCGCTTGCCAAAGGCGAAGCTTTTTACAAAACGCTTGACTCCGGCACAGCCAAGTACGAGCGGATTGTCGATTGGGAAATCCCGGATTACCGTGACGTGTGGGGGCGACTCAAATATAATTTTGACGATGTCAATGTCAACCGAAACGGCGATTTGTGGGACGCGGTCAGATTCAAAAACCCGTTTACAACGCCGATTGCCTCCACCCCGGTGGAGATCGTCGATGGCGAAAAGTTGCTTGGTCAAACCACCTTTAAGTGGGTAAATCCCGGCGAGGAGGCGTTGCTCAAGATCGCCAAAGCACCGACCGTAAGCGGGATTCGCACCGAGTTTGAGAATTCCGACAAGCGCGAACTCATCCGCTGGGGGAGTTACAACTATCGCCGTCCGGTGATAAACGGCTCGATTAAAATTCGCAATTTCCGCAAAAGCGAGGTTAAAGTCGTCGCCAAACTCCAATTTTCCGGGGAGTTGACCTCGGTGCAGGGCGATCCTCAAAGCCGGGTGCTTAACACGGGAGCTTACAGTGTCAATCCGCGCCGGGAATTGATCTGGGAGATCACAGTCAAACCCGGTGAGGAAGTAATTCACGCTTATCAGTACACATTGCTCGTGCGTGAATCACATTAGCCTAAAAAATCGCGGCAAGAACTGGAAAATCGGCACAAAAAAGTGTATATTATTCGGATGTGTTTTTGAATAAAGGGTATCTCTAAACCGATACCCTATAAGAAAGGTTGATTTAGATGATTGCGGCATCCGATATTTCCATGCGCTTTGGGCAACAGACGCTGTTTGAGAATGTTTCAGTAAAATTTGTTCCGGGCTGTCGTTACGGTCTTATCGGAGCGAACGGGTCGGGGAAATCGACCTTTATGAAGATCCTCTCGGGGCAACAGACCGCCACGACCGGGACGGTATCGATCGACAAAGATTGCCGCATGGGGTTTCTCAAGCAGAACCACTTCGATTACGAAGACGTGCCGATTCTCGACGTGGTTTACATGGGAAACGAGGAACTTTGGAAGATTCATCAGGAACGCGAGTACCTCTACAGCAAGCTTGACTTAACGCCGGAGGAGGAGGAACGCGCCAACGACATCGAAGGGCTGTTTGCCGATGCGGGCGGCTACACGATGGAGGCGGACGCGGCGAAACTCCTGATCGGTTTGGGGATTCCCGAGGAGAAACATCTTCAGACGCTCTCTTCTCTTACCGGCGGATTCAAACTGCGGGTGTTGCTGGCGCAAGTGCTGTTTTACAATCCGGATATTTTGCTGCTTGACGAGCCGACCAACCATCTTGATATGATCAGTATCGATTGGCTTTGCAATCTGCTGAAAAATCATAAAGGAACGGTGATTGTCATTTCGCACAACCGCTACTTTTTGAACGAGGTCTGCACCAATATCGCCGATCTTGACTATCAGGAAATCCGGCTTTTCACCGGGAATTACGACGATTTTATGACGGCGAACGAGTTGGCGTTGGAGAAAATGCGCCGCGAAAACGCAAAAAAAGAGAGTCGCATTTCGGAGTTAAAGGAGTTTATCAACCGTTTCGGAGCAAACGCCTCCAAGGCGCGTCAGGCGACCAGCCGCCAAAAAGAGCTTGAGAAGATTCAGCTCGAAGAGATCAAGCCGTCGAGCCGGGTTTCGCCGTTTATTCGTTTTGCTCCGCAAGGCCGTTTGGGCGAAAAGGTCATTGAGGGAATTGAGCTGTCCAAGACTTACGATATTACGCTTTTTGAGAAGCTCAATCTCACAATCGGCAACGCCGAAAAGATCGCGATTATCGGCACAAACGGGGTGGGCAAGACCACCTTATTAAAGATTCTTTTGAAGCTAATTGAGCCGTGTTCCGGCGATGTGGTGCATGGCGAAACAGTGGAATTAAGTTACTTCCCGCAAGACGCGTCGGAGATTCTCTGCAACGAAGATCGCGCCATCGATTGGCTGGCGCGTTACTCGCCACGGGAGGGGTTGACCGAGCAGGAACTGCGTTCGTTTATGGGTAAGATGCTCTTTTCCGGCGACGAGGTGAATAAGCCGGTAAAGGTGCTTTCGGGGGGTGAAAAGGCGCGTTTGGTGATCGCCAAAATGATGCTTGAAGCCGGCAATGTGCTGTCGCTTGACGAACCGACCAACCATCTTGATTTGGAGTCGATTGAGGCGTTGAACTACGCTTTAATGCTCTATAAGAATACGATTTTGTTTGTGAGCCACGACCGGGAGTTCATCAGCAGTTTGGCGACCCGGATTATTGAGATTGCCGACGGCAAGGTGACGGATTTTCCGGGGACGCTCGCGGAGTTTGAGGATTTCAAAAAACGCCGCGCCCGTGCCGCAAAGTAAGAAAAATACTTACCCAAACTGGATTTTACATATTTTTTACATATTTTTTACATGTTTTTGTTGCAAAAAGGTTGATTATCTGTTAGATTATGCAAAGAGTGCTTTGATAAAAATCTCAGCACAAGGGGGATAAGAAAATGCTAACGATCAAAATTAAAGAAAATTTTGAACGTGAAAACGGTGTTTCGTTTCACGAACTTTCAAAGACTCCGTCTCTGATTAAAAAAGTATTTCCTAAAAAGAAGAGTGTCGGCATACATGTTTCGTCGTCTATCGGAAGAGGTTATCCTTTTTTTGGAAAAACGATTGACGTGAAAGAAAAGGAAGCAGAATGTATCTCGAATCTTCAAAAATGGTGACAAAATCCGACGAACAGCTTTCCGTTGACGAGATTGCAAAAAGAATATCCGATTACGAAACCACAAAAGCATTAGCACATCTTTTGCGGTTTTATTATTATGACGTTCATGACTTAAATTCTTTTGCTTCCGCAGAAAATGGGGGTAAGCGGATTGACGGGTTGATGAATGAGATATATTCATGTTTTCATCATATTGCCAGAGGTCTTTGCGAAAGGAACAATGACAAAGACGCGCAGATTGACGAAATAAAGAAAGCTACAAATACTCATTTACATCGTTTGGTTCTGGATGCATATAAGGTCATTATTGCCTCTTTTATTTCTGAATATACCCATGTTGTGGAAACGTTGAAATATTTTGTACTCATTGAGTATATTGGTTCTTTTTCTGAGGATAGTGTTCAGGCTGCACGGAATATTTTGGGAAAAGCTACCATTGTGAAAGAAAATTTTCGACATGCAAAAACTTTAGAAAAGCAAGGTAATTTTGATCAAACAGTAGAGGCGTTCAATCAAACCATTGAAACATGTTATGACTTACGCGAAGAAATTAACATCTTCAATAAATCGGAGTTGTATTGCCTTGCGCATGCAAAATATGCTAAAGATCAGCAGAACCGAAAAAATGAAAAATGTAAAGAACGCTTGTGGCAGTTGTTTGTGGTTGTATTTACTGGGATTTTAGGCTGTATTATTGGAAAATTTTTCTAAGAATTTGTTAGCTGTCAAGTCCCTAATTTTGTGAAAGAATCACAGTGGTTTTTTTACGGAATTAGGAATATATTTAAAGGATTCTGCAATGGCTAAGTCAACCAACAAAATCATTGGATTGCCCTTCTCAGAGTTTGAAGCACAATTCTTTGAAGAAGCTCAAAAAAAAGATCCCGATGTTCAAGCCGAGAAGTGCTTTCAAGCCAGAAAAGCACGCTTAATTCCTTCTTATAAGCAAGGGCAAGAGCTTTTTACCGTATCCGTATTTCTTGGCGCTTTTAAAATGGTCGAAGAATTTCGCAAGACAATTCTTGAAATTGTCGGCATGAAAAAAGACAATATCAAGAATAATGGTGGTATTTTTGTTTACACAGAATTCTGTCCTAAGGCAATAAAAGGGCAATGTTGTACTGAGTCTCGTGTTGATGGTCTAATTTTGGTGGTTAAGGCGGGAAAGATAGTGGATGCCGCTCTAATCGAAGCAAAAATCGGAAATAACCCTATTGAAGATAAGCAAATCGAAAAATATTTAAGTTACGCAACTGATTTAGGGATTGAAAAATTTATCACAATTTCCAATGAATTTGCCATTAAACCAGAATTTTCTCCGTTGGCAAAGCGGATAAAGCTTGGAGGGGTAAAGTTGTTTCATCTCTCGTGGAGTCATATTATGACGATCGGGAATATGCATCTTTATAATAATGAATTAGGCATACGTGACCCTGATCAAGTGGCAATCATGGGCGAAGTGATGGACTACTTTCAATCCCCTGAATCTGGAATTATTGAATTTAAAACCATGCCGGAACGCTGGAAAGAGTTTTTTGACGCAATTAACCAAGATAATTCTCCGTCCGAAGAACTTCTACTGGAAACCCTTAGTGGGTGGACTCAACTGATCAATTCATTGATTTTACAATTAAGCCGGGAAAATTCTCGTATTGTTAAAGGAAGAGAACAAAAGAAGCCAGAAGCATATATCGACAAGATGAAAGAACGCCTCAAAAGCTCGAAGGAACTTTTCGCCGAAATTGAAATGAAGCCAAATGCATGGGTAGAAATAATTGCCAGTCCGAAAGGAAAACAAATTGTCGCATCTGTCGCAATTGAAGTTCCACAAAAAGCAAAAGTTGCAACTCGCATAAAAGCATTAAAAGCGATCATTGATAAATGCAGAGAAAAAGGAAAGAAAAAAGATTTTCATAAAGGATTGACTTTTAGAGTTTTTCAGCGAAATAAACAACTGGGGGACTCTTGCAATTATAGCAAACTTGAAATCCTTGAGAATCTTGAAATTTCGCCAAATGCAGTGTTTAAGATTGAATATAGGTATGAACTCAATTCGGCGGAATTTTATAGTCGAAAGAAGTTTGTAGAAGAAATGCAAAAAGTGGTAAAATCGTTTAGTGATAACCTGATTGAGCATATTGAATTTTCTAAGAAAACAGAAAGCAATACTAAACGTGTTGCCGATGCCATACAAACGACCATGCCAAACCAAAATATTTTGGAAACCGATAAAAACGAAAATTAAAGACTACCTCAAGGTGAGTTTTTAGAGATACCCTACAGCGAATATTCGCAGCCGCAAAAGTTTTGCAGGTAAAAACCGTGTTGTTTGGCAAGTTCGCGACCGTGCTTAAAGCCGTCCTGTTTTTTGAAATCCCACGCCTCGAAATTGTCGTAAACTCTCCCGACCTCGAAAATAACCGGGCTTGATTTGTGCGGGCTGACGGTCAGAGTCGTGGCGAAGTTGGCGTTGAGCTCCTTCGCCCGGCGTGCCGTTTGACCGAGCGACCGGGCAAAGCAGAGCGTGCAGCGTTTGCCGCGTTCCGGCTCCGGCTCGTATCCGGCAACCGCTTTTGCCCATGCCTTGTGGTCGTAAGGGTCGATCTCCAATTTGAGTGCAAAAATTCCGGCGAGACGCTCTACCGATGCGAGGCGACGCTCAAACTCTTCAACCGTGTTGATATTGCTGTTTGAGTAATAGAGCCGAACCTCCCTCCCAGCGGCAAGCAGACGCTCCACGCAGCCGGCGGCGCATGGAGCGCAACAGACGTGCAAAAGTAACATTGGTTCAATAAAGTTTGTCATATGTTCTTTCAACATATACCTTCGGCAACAAAAATACAAGAAATATTCAAATGGGTTGTTGTTTTTTTTGAGCATTAGGTATACTGTATACTAAACGTCAAAAAAGGAGAGTTAAGAAATGAAAAAAGTGTTGGTTGTCGCGGGTATTGCGGGCGTAATCGGGTGTCATGCAACCGAACTGAAGGTTTTGACCATCGGCAACAGTTTTGCCGACAGCGTGTTTATGTATTTGCCGGCGATAGTGCAATCCGTCCCGGATTGCACGATAGAAATGGGAAAGGCGAACCTCGGAGGCTGCACCATGGAGCGTCACTGGCGCGAACACGAACAATCCGCAAAAGCCCCCAATTACAAACCATACCGTTTTGGCAACCGAAAACTCTCGTTGCGGACAATTTTGACCGAGAAGAAGTGGGACATTGTTACCATTCAACAAGCGAGTCATGAGAGTTGGAGAGCGGAATCCTACGAACCCTATGCACAAAATATTATCAATCTCGTTCGCGAACTTGCTCCGCAAGCACGGATCGTAATTCAGCAGACCTGGAGTTACCGCATTGACGCTCCCCAGTTTAAAAGCTGGAAAATCAACCAAAATGAGATGTACGAGCGTTTGACCGAGAATTACAAGAATCTTGCCAAAAAATATCGTTTCGGGGTCATTCCGAGCGGGTTGGCAGTACAGCTAACCCGGGCGAAAACGCCAGACGATGAAAAATTTAAAATTTACGACCCGGCGATCCTGAAAACTTTGCGCTGGCCGGATTTGCCCCCGCAAGCCGGCGATGTGGTCGGTCAGGTTGCTTGGCGAAAAAATCCCGAAATTGGTGAATTGTTTATCTCAACTGATGTTATTCACCTGAATACCCGGGGAGCGTATCTTCAGGCGTGTCTCTGGTTTGCCGCACTCTACGGCAAAAAGACATCCGAAATCAAGTTTGTGCCAAATGTGATAGGTGCACGCGATGCCGAGTTTCTCCAAAAATGCGCACAGGAAGCGTTAGACACTTTCCCGCAAGTCTCAGTCGATTGATGCCTTAAAAGACTTTTGCGAGAAGGAAAAGCCTTTTTGTGTAGCATTTTTTCAATTGGCGAGCCAATTGAAGAAATGCTACCTTCAAAGGGTCTTACAATAAGTTCAACCGCACTTAAGGCACTTATTTCTCATTTTGGATGCACAACTTTGGCATAGAAAAGCCGGTTTTTGGGATGAAGACAAAGGGCGACTGCACTTGGCACACTTATTTTTAAACCTGGAGTCACAACCAGAACATAGAAAAGCCAAATCTCGTGAAAAAGACACGGGGCGATCGCATTTAACGCATTTCGAGGATGCACAACTTTGACATAAAAAAGCCGGAGTAAGCGCCATAATTTCTTTCCTTTTTTTTAGATTTGTTTACACTGGCGAGTCAATAGAAATTATTATACCACGGCAAGTACGTCAAAAAGTGTCGCAGTGAAATTTAAACATAAAAAAAGCCCGGATTTTCTCCGGGCAAAATAGCAATGAATTCACGACCTGTCATAGTAACTCTAAATAATCCGGAACATGTAGCGGGTCTTTGAAATAATACCAAAGAAGATGGTCAAATCCATTTCTGCTAATTTCACCCCCGGATTTTTCTATTATCTCATCGATAGTTTTTTGATAGATCTTGTAGTATTCGTATTTTTTGCCCTTAAAATTGGACGACGACGACGTAAAATCACTTTTCTTTACGCCAAAATATTCTATATAGTCCGGTAGAACTTTTATTACGACACTATCTAAAATGGAATAATTATCCTGCTCCGGCTCGCCTTCAAACATATAAAAACATGCATAGTGACAAAACTTGCTGGCAAATGAAAGATTTTCCCGTGAACGTTTGGGGTCAGGTGCACTCGTTTTCTCCGATATGATTTTTATGAGCTCAAAATCTGACTCGACAGGCTTTTCAAGATAATAACGGAGATGTTCTTTGACGTTAAAAATGCGCTCGGTCAATTCCTTTCGTCCCCCATTGTATTCTGATGTTTTGTCCGCATCCAAATGAGTGCTGTTATCACGATCAACTGAGACCACCGCCTCTTCTATCGCCTTGTGAATTTCGACTTCAGATTTGTTGCTCTTAAGTGCGTCTGTTAACTCTTTCATCCAATACGCAACCGATCCACTATACTTCGGTTTGTCAGCCGGACCGGCATTAGGATCTGAGGAGCGTGAATATTTTTGATCGTGTTTAAACATCGCTTCCACTTTGGCGACATTGTCACGCGACAGCTTCGGCAACCGCACCAACTGCTTTTGTAATCGCTTTTTGTCTGACCCAAGTTGTTTGCTGAAAAAGTCATCGGCGGCTTTTGCTTCTTGAGTAATTTTGTTTTCCATCTCTTTATCCTGCGATTTTATAGGTTTGTTTTCGTTGCCTCTGAGAGTATTATACACTTGATGGGACGACAAAAAATGTCGCAATCAGGCGATGGAGGAAGAAAAATCGCAAATTTTATCATGTTTCTTCTTGGACGGCGATGACCATTTTTGCCCGTTTGATGACTTCTGCTGCAATTTCAGGATGGCTGAGTAATTTGGCATCGCCTCCCTCCGCGAGGACATAATTTACGATTTTATACTCGGCAGCCTCCTTGACCCTGACAAGGAAAAACTCGCCGTCGCGTCCTTCTTCGGCAATCTCAAATTGTTCACCGACAAATTTCAATGCCTGCTGCCCAAGGCGCAAACGAATATCTTTTACCAAAGGAAAGTTGAAAATTTCACGACGGTTTACTTTATCAATGATTTTTTGATCCGGTTCAAATACTCCGGCGGTATTTTCTGCCGAATGGATACGATGCAACGCCAGAGTCTTAACAGAACGCTCCCCGCGA
The DNA here is from genome assembly GCA_031261965.1 of Victivallales bacterium. Lineage (GTDB taxonomy): Bacteria > Verrucomicrobiota > Lentisphaeria > Victivallales > Victivallaceae > Victivallis. The sequence goes on from JAISIP010000160.1 coordinate 11,308, forward strand.
GGAATCGAAACCCCGTTTTGGGAACAGGTAATTGCCTTTATATACCAATTACCCTCGTAAAAAACCAGAGCATGAGGTTCAATAATCCGCTCAGAAATATCTCCCTCTACTTGCTCATAAATTAGTTTCACGCATTGGTGGGTTTGCCATGCGTCAAAAATCGGACGGAATACTTCTGCTTTTACCGATACGCGTGATCCTATTGCGATAAGAGATAATAAGGTGGATTTTTCATCCATGCCTATGTTGTTGACGGCAAGCAGCGAATCCACCGCATTGCGAACATCCTGTTTAACCGGTGACGGCATGATGTTCTCAGCAAGGCGTGCTCCGATAACGGCAGCTTGCATGTCGTTATCATCCAGAAATGGGATGTCTACACTCCCGCCCGATCTGGTTAAATAATATCCTTTACGTTCATAATCATAGCAAATTGGAGCATTGTATTCCGATTTGAGAAATGCAATATCGCGTTGAAGAGTCCGAGCTGAGAGCTTGTAAGTTCCGGCAATATCATTTTTTTTCATTTCATTGAGAAATCGCGGAAAATTGGGGTAGCGATTTTCTTTTAGCATTGCCCAAAGGTGTTTGATTCGAGTGATATTGTATTTGCTCGTCGCCATAAGATATAGTCGCTTTACTTTTTGCGAAGAACGAAAAAAAGTGGAGTCAATTTGTCCGTAATGAAGTGTACAGCACTAAGTCTGTTTTGTCAAGCACCGACAGTGATTTCCAATCGAGAATTTTTAGAGGTGTTTTTAGAGGTGGGATATAGTGAATTCTGACATAATTCCGCTTTTTTTTCCGGCTTTTTTGCAGGATTATTGTGACTAATTCCAAGTTGAACTTGTAAAAAGGCAAAAAGAAGTTATGTTATTTAAAAGGTATCCTAAAGAACTTCAAAAAGACAATTGGCGGAGGATATATGATCGAACGAGCTATCAAAACCCAATTGCTTCGGCTTGCCGGATATTTTCCGGTCGTGACCATACTTGGTCCGCGCCAATCCGGCAAGACCACTTTGGCAAAAAACTGTTTTCCTCAATACAGCTATGTCAATCTCGATGATCAAGCGGCCAGGCAACTTGCCTTTGACGATCCGAACGCCTTTTTTAAAACGTATCCGACCCCGTTGATTATCGATGAAGTGCAGAGAGTTCCACAGCTTTTGAACGCAGTTCAACTCTTGGCGGATGCGCAAGATAAAAATGGAATTTTTATTCTTACCGGGTCGCACCAACCGCAGCTTCATGCCGAAATTTCCCAATCGCTGGCAGGACGAACCGGAATTCTGAAATTATTGCCGCTTTCAATCGCTGAACTGAGTGCCGCCGAAATAACGCTTGAACGTGATGAATATATCCTAAACGGATTTATGCCCCGGCTTTACGACAAGCACATTCCGCCGGATCTGCTGTATGGAAATTATTACAGTACCTATGTCGAACGCGATGTGCGACAATTGGTCAATATAGCTAATTTGCGTTCATTTGAACTTTTTGTCAAATTGCTTGCCGGTAGAGTCGGGCAAATAGTCAGTCTTAACAGCATGGCGGGGGATGTTGGAGTTTCCGCCACCACCTTGAACTCTTGGCTCTCGGTTTTAGAGGCAAGTTACATCGTATTTCGATTGCCGGGTTACTTTAGTAATTTTGGCAAGCGGCAAATCAAGTCTTCTAAGGTTTATTTCTCCGATGTCGGGTTAGCTGCTTATTTGCTTGGAATTGAAAATACAACTCAAGTCGCCCGCGACCCACTGTTTGGCGGATTGTTTGAAAACATGGTAGTTTTAGAGGCGTTGAAAGCCCGTTATAACCGGGGAAAATCCCCGGAATTGTATTATTTTCGCGATAAACAAGGGTTGGAAATCGATTTGATTCTCAACCAGGGGCGGCAAATCATACCTATTGAAATAAAATCGGCAATGACTTATGATTTATCGTTTGCCAAAAATTTGCAAAAATTTAACTCTTTTGCTTCCAACGTAATTTCTCCGGCAGTCATATATGGCGGAGAGCTCGAAACAGAGATTCAGGGAGTTAAGTTTGTCAATTTCAGAAATATCGCCGGACTTATCGATAATATGGGGAACCTCTAAAAACTCCCCCTATTGTGACTAATTCCAAGTTGAACTTGTGATTAGTCGCAATCGTGATGATTTGCAGTTTACCCCTTATAGCCCGAAAAATAATCTTTTTTATTGCGAAAAATTCCCCAAAATAGCTGTTTTGTGCAAAATAGTCTGTTGTGTATATTAAATGTCTTTTTTGTCCATTGATTTTTGCTCTGTTTTGAAGTATAGTTGTCATAACGAAAAAACAATGTCATGTTTACAAAGTAAGGATACCTGTAAAATTTCAGGGTAACTCTAAAAACTGGCTTGAGATGCGATTTTTAGCCAAGTTTCCAGTTTTTAGAGGTAGCCTTCACATTTACACTTGCAACATTGCAGGTGCAGGTGTATAATGTAAAAGGTTTCATCGCTGAAAATGAAAGATTTAAAATGAGTCCTTATGAACTTTCATACCCGATTACAACGGTGAATTGGAACGGCAAATTCGTTACGCGCTGTTCCGAGGAGACCTATTTGCCGACTTGCCGGATTCTCAAAGAGCTGGGCATCGGTCGGCTTATGCTCACCGGCTACGTGACTATGGAAGAGTCCGATTTCGATATGTTCGAGGAAACCAAGCGTCTCGGCGGACTTTTGAACTCCATGGGGATGCGTCCGGCACAGCACCACGGGCTCTCGGCAACCTACGCCCCGCTGGATAAGCCGCAGGATGAGGTAATCGAGAAACTTATTCAAGCGATTCACTACACCGCTAAC
>JAISIP010000049.1 GCA_031261965.1 Victivallales bacterium
AGTTTGGAATATGGCGCGATGTTTCTGGTAGACGCTTGACAACTCTTTTGCCGCGCAAGATGCCTTGGCGGAAAGCGAACTTTGGAATTGCGCCGTGTCAAGCTGCTCAATCATGGGGAGGTGCGAACTCATCCGGCCGATTTTCAGCTGTTCGACCGCTTTGGCGGCAAGTCCGCGAGGAGGAGTGCCGAGAATCCGCAACAAACTTTGGTCGTCGCGGGGGTTTACAATCAGTTTTAGATACGAAACCGCATCTTTGATTTCGCGGCGTTTGTAGAACTCCTGACCTCCGACCAACCGATAAGATATTTGACTGCGCCGCAAGGCTTGCTCCAATTCTCGTGACAGATGGTTGGAGCGGTAGAGAATCGCAAAATCGCGGTAGGAAAACTTGTCCGAATCGTGTAGTTGCCGGATCATTGCGGCGATGAAATCCGCTTCGGCTTCGCCGTTGGCGGTTTTGACGATTTGCACTTTGTCGCCTTCGCCGAGTTTCGACCAGAGATTTTTGTCGTGACGGTTGGGGTTTGCGCCGATTACCGCGTTGGCGGCGGAGAGAATGCGCTTACAGGAGCGGTAGTTTTGTTCAAGTTTTACGACTTTTGCCTCCGGAAAATAGTCTGTGAAGTTCAAAATATTGCTGACATCCGCGCCGCGCCACGAGTAGATGCTTTGATCGTCGTCGCCGACGACGCAAAGATTGCAACTTTCGCCGACGAGAAGTTTTACAATGGTGAACTGGGCGGCATTGGTGTCCTGGTATTCGTCGATGAGCAAATATTTGTAACGCTCCTGATATTTTGCCAAAACTTCGGGACGTGTGGTGAACAGTCGATGTACGAGCAAAAGCATATCGTCGAAATCGACGGAATTTTGCAATTCGAGCAACTCTTGATAGTGGGTGTAAATTTGGGCGCAACTTTCTTCAAAACGGGTTTCGGCGGCAGATTTCGCGTCTTTGGGGGTAAGCAGACGGTTTTTCCACTTGCCGATTTGAGCTTGCACTGCTGCGATTGAAATGCCTTTTTGCGAATCAAGCCCGCTTTCGCCGACAGCTTGCTTCAGCAACCCGGTCTGGTCGGAATCGTCGGCGATGGTGAATCCGGGCAAATAGCCTAATTTGGCGGCATCGCGCCGCAAGACTCGAACGCAAAAGCTGTGAAAAGTACCCAGTGTGACCCGAGCCGCGACCGCCGGATCAACCAGCGTTGCGAGGCGTTCACGCATTTCATGGGCGGCTTTATTGGTAAAGGTCATGCCGAGAATCTGCTCCGGCGGAATTCCGATTGAGAGCATATAGGCAATACGGAAAGTAATCACCCTGGTTTTGCCGGTGCCGGCTCCGGCGAGAACCAAAACCGGACCGTTGACAGTCGCGGCGGCGGTGGCTTGCTCCGGGTTCAATTGCGAAAGTAAATCACTCATATAAAAAAAATCTCCAAAGAAAATATAGGGTATCTCTAAAAACTGGGTTGAGTGAAAAATCGGCAGATTCGCAATTTGAAGGTGCGATTTTGCAAGTAGCCGGCTAACAAGTGAGTTAACCAGCTACGCGCAAGACCGCGCATATAATTGTGAGCTGCAATTTTTAACAAAGTTTCCAGTTTTTAGAGGTAGCCTATAAGCATCAAAAAACAAAAGGTAGCCCGTCAAGCCTAAAGTCGGCGCGTTCGACTTCGCTGTAAAACACTTTCATAAGAAACAACCCCTGGGGCGGAGCGGTTTCGGGGGCGCAAGTGCGGTCACGCGCTTCGAGAATGCGTTTTACCGCTTCGGGAGTGAGTTTCCCCGCTCCCGCCGCTTCAAACGTCCCGATCAGACAGCGAATCATCTTGTATAAAAAACCGTTGCCGACAAAGGTGCAACAACAAAATTGCCCGAACTCTTGAACATCGATACGGTAGATGGTTCGCACCGCTTCGTCGATCATGCTGCGCTCGACCACAAAGCTGGAATAGTCGTGAGTCCCGGTAAGAACTTGAGCGGCGGCGCGGATTTTTTCGACATCCATACGGTGATACGGCGACCAGCTGTAGCGATCGACAAACGGGGATAACGCCCCCAAATTAAGCACGTAAGTGTACGCCTTGCCCAGTGCGTCGTATCGGGCGTGAAATCCGAGCGGAACTTCACAAACGGTTCTGATTTTTATGTCGGAAGGCAGTTGACGATTCACCGCCCGCAAGATCTTGTCCGGCGGAATATCCGGGCGTGTCGGGGTGAGGTAGCTTGCCGCGAAGCGTTGGGCGTGAACTCCGGCATCGGTACGACTGCTGCCGATTAAATGGATATTTTGCCCGGCGTACATTTTGGTCAAAATCTTTTGCAAAATTTCTTGCACGGCGATGCAGTGGGGTTGAATTTGCCAGCCACTGTAGTTGCTCCCGTCGTAAGCGATTTCCAGCAAATAGCGTTTATACGGTTGATACGAAGTATGTTCAATTGAATTCATAAAATCATTTTCAGTTTTTAGAGGTATCCTTCTGCTACGGTGTTCCAAAAAAGCAATCCGGAATCGCTTAATGTAACGTGTTCCGGCGAAATGTCAAACCATTTCTTCGAAGTTTCGGCGGCAACGCGTTCGGCGACGGCAAGTCGTGTTTCCCAGGAATCGGCATGGGGGACTTCGCTCCAAAGTTGCGGAGTCCAGCCCTGCACGGTTCTTAGGTTCACCGCAAAAATTTCGTTCAGCCGTCTTGCGGTCGGGATCTCGTCGATTTCGGGCGGAGCGTGACGCAGCCACTCGGTGAGCGATGCAGGTTGAATGATTCGCCTTTTGCCGTCAAACCCGGCGGCGGAGGGACCGAAACCGACCAACAAGCCGCCTTTCCAGACATTCAAATTGTGACGGCACTGTCCGCCGGGGAGGGCGTAGTTGCTGATTTCGTAGCGCGGCAATCCGCCACAGTTGGCAATATGCCACATTTCGGTTGCGACATCTTCGTCGGGAGTTAAAATATCGCTCAGTCGCGCCCCCTCTTCAGGGGTGAGATTGTAGCAAGAGAGATGGTCAATTCCGAGCGAAACGGCGCGTTGAATATCCTGCTGAAATTGGTCAGGACTCTGCCCAGGGATCGCATAAATCAGATCGCAATTCCAATGCGCAAATTCGGCTTTTTGCACCAGTTTGATAGCTTGCTCCAACTGCTTTTGCGGGCAGTTCCGCCCCAGCGTAGCGCGAAGTTGCGGGTTGAAACTTTGTACTCCTATGCTTAATCGGGTGGCAAAAGCGCGAATTAGCTCAACTTTCGCCGGGGTCAAAGTTTCGGGGTTGGCTTCAATCGAGATTTCGGTTTTGCAAGAGGGTGATAATTTATGTGCGATAAGGGCAAAGAGCCGTTCAAGCCGTGATTCGTCGAATAAAGTCGGAGTGCCTCCGCCGATATACACTGTTTCGCACGCGCCGTTTAGCGTAAAGGCGGCAAGTTCCCGCTCCAGAGCATCGAGATAAGCATCCTGAAGTTCAAGAGATGGCGCAACTTCCGAATAAAAAGCGCAATATCCGCATTTTGATTGGCAAAATGGTACGTGAAAATAGTAGTTCATAAGTTTTAGAGATACCCTTTACAATATAACTCAGGTCGCTTCAAGAATCAAGGCGACCTCTGAAAACTGGAAGCTTGGCTAAAAATCGCACCTCCAAATCATGAATTTGTTGATTTTTACCTCAACATAGTTTTTAGAGATACCCTTTAGAGATACCCATAAGCTACAATTCCATGTTCAGAAGTTGACATTTATTTTGCTTTTAGATAGCATCCCTCTAAGCAAAATAAGGACAATTA
>JAISIP010000130.1 GCA_031261965.1 Victivallales bacterium
TGCAACCAACATACCCCAGAACGTCGTCACCCCGATCGCCTGACGGCTGCCCGAACCCGCTCCCGACGCGAACACCATCGGAGAAACCCCGATTACAAACGACAGCGCGGTCATCATCACCGAGCGGAACCTCAAGTGCATACCGTTCAACGCCGCCTCAGGAATCGGCACGCCCGCATCACGATCCTGCTTGGAGTATTCCACCATCAGAATCGCGGTTTTGGTAGTAAGACCGATCAACATAAGCATACCTAACTGGCAGTAGATGTTGAAATCCATGCGATAAATCCACAACGCCAGGAGTCCGCCCAAAGTGGCAGTTCCCGCCGATAGAATCACCGAAATCGGCATTGTCCAGCTTTCGTATTGCGCCACCAAAAACAAGTAGGCAAAAGTAAACGCCAACGCCAGCAAGTAGAGAATCTCGCCCTCGTTTTCGCTTTCCTGATAGCTCATTTGCGTCCAGCTGATCTTGTAGTCGTTGGGGAAGTCTTTGTCCACAATATCCTGGATAAGTTTCATCAGCTGCCCGGAACTGAAAAACGGCACCCCTTGGGTATTGATGTCCGCCGACGGGAACATATTGAACCGCTCCACCTGGCGCGGTCCGAGCGTCCAGCGAACCGTCGCAAGCGCGTCGAGCGGTACTAATGCGCCTTTGGTGCTGGGGACATAGAGTTCGTTGACGATATTCAAATTGCGCCGGTAATTTTCCGCCGACTGCATTTTCACTTTGTAGGTCTTGCCGAACTTGTTGAAGTCGTTGATATAAATCGACCCGAGCTGGCTCTGCAAAGTCGTGAAGATCGAGCTGACCGGGACTTTCATCGTTTCGGCCTTGTCGCGGTCGATGTCAAGGTGAAGCATCGGCGTATTGGCGTCAAACGAAGTGAACGCGTAAATGGTTTTTTGGGTCTGCATAATTTTGCTGAGCAAATTTTGCGTCGCCTGCGACAGCTCCCGCGAACTCTGGTCGCCGGTCGCCTGAAACGCGAACGTCACACCGCCGGTTGCCCCCAACCCCGGAATCGCCGGAGGAGCGAAAATCGTCACTTGAGCGTCCGGCAAAGTGAGGCAACGTTTGGTCAACTCGGCTTGTAGCGCCTTAATCTGAAGCTCCGGACCTTTGCGCAAACTCCAGTCCGACAGCGAAACAATCGCCAGCCCGAGGTTTTCGCCCTGACCCGAGGTCATACTGCGACCCGGTACGGACAGCACATGATCCACCCCCGGCATCTCTTTGGCGATCGCGGCGACTTCCTGAAGTGCCGCCTGGGTCCGCGGTAACGATGCTCCTGGCGGCAAAACGATTTCGCAAAAGAGTGCGCCTTTGTCTTCCTCCGGCAAAAATCCTCCCGGCAACTCCTTGAAAACAAAGTAATTCGCCGATAGAATCGCCGCAAACAGCACGATCGTAAGCACCGCCCGGCGAACCATTAGTTTGGCAAACGCAATATAGCCGTTACGTGTCCAGACCAAACCGATGTTAAACCAGTGGTAAAGCCCCCGCGGTTCTTTGTGGGGACGCAAAACCAATGCGCAAAGAGCAGGCGAAAGCGTCAGCGAGTTGATTCCCGACAGCACCAGTGCCACGCACATTGTGACCGCAAACTGCATGTAGATTTCGCCGACCATCCCGCCGTAAAATGCGATCGGAGCGTAAACCGCCACGACCACTAACACCGTGGAAATCAACGCACCGGTGAGTTGTTGCATGGTCTTGATCGCGGCATCATACGGCGAGAGGTGTTCCTCTTGAATCATACGCACGCAGCTTTCGGTTACGCATATGGCGTCGTCCACCACCGAGCCGATCACCAGAATCAGTGCGAACATCGACAACGTGTTGATGCTCATGCCAAACCAGTCCAGGAAAATGAACGTACCGATCAAAGATACCGGGATCGCCACCGACGGCACGATCGTCGCCCGCCAATCTTGCAAAAACAGCCAGGTGATCGCCACAACCAGAATGAACGTAATGACCAGCGTTTCGGCGATTTCGTTCATGGTCATGCGGACGAAATCGGTCGAGTCGTAGCCGAACTGCCACGTCATCCCGTCCGGGAAATTCTTCTCCAGATTGCGCAACTCTTTTTTGACTTCGCCAAGCACCTGAAGCGCGTTGGCGTCGCTGAGTTTGAAGATCGCCAGCGGAATGGTCGGCTTGTCATCGAAAAATGCCGTGCCGGTATAATTTTCCGAACCGAGTTCAACCTTGGCTACATCTTTCAGCCGGACAATCCGATTGGCTTCGCCCGATTTGATAATGATGTTTTCAAACTCCGACGGATCTTGCAGCCGCCCTTTGGTATCGAGTTTAAACTGCATGTAGTTGCTGGAGAACTCCGTACCCACCGAGCCGGTCGCCGCCTGAATGTTCTGGTCGGAGACTGCTTTGGCAATATCGTCGTTGCTGATTCCGAGTGCACGCATCCGGTTCGGATTCGTCCAGATACGCATACTGTACGCCATTTGGGTGAAGACGATCGCCTGACCCACCCCGTCGATACGGGAAATCGCGTCACGCATGTTAATCGAAACATAGTTGCTCAAAAACAGCGGAGTATGCTCCTTGTTGCTGCTGGTGACCGCCACCATGCCGAGGAAGTCGCTCGAACGCTTGTACACCGTCACTCCGTTTTTTACCACCTCTGGCGGCAACAGGTGTTCAGCGCGTTTAATCGCGTTATTGACATTGACGTATGCCATATCGTCGTTGGAACCCGACTTGAAGGTCAAGGTCAGACTGTAATTGCCCGAATTGTCCGAAGTTGAGGAGTAGTAGACCATATGCTCGATGCCGTTGACTTCGGCTTCAAGCGGCGCTGCCACCGTATCGGCGATAACCTGGGCGCTGGCTCCGGGGAACGAGGTGATTACCACGATAGTCGGAGGCGCAACTTGAGGATATTCCGCCACCGGCAATCTGAATAAGCAAATGGTGCCGGCCAGCAGGAAGAACAGCGAAATAACGATCGCGAATTTCGGTCGTCTGATAAAAATCTCTGAAAACATGGAGAGGCCTCCTTACTTGACCGGCGCAGGCATCGCCACCGGATTGACCGGCTTGCCCGGTTCGGCTTTGTGGAGTCCGCCGACGATGACCTTGTCGCCGGCGTTGAGTCCGGAAGTGATTGTTTGACGGTCATACACCAGCTTGCCGATAACGACATCGCGCTTTTCCACAATATTGTCTTTGCCGACGACATAGACATAATTATTGCTGCCATCGGTCATAATAGCCGCGACATTGATCGACGCAAGCGGCTTGTCAAAATTCTCGGTTAGATACACCCTGACATATCCGCCCGGGATTATATCCAAATCAGGATTCGGCGCTTCAAACTGAATTAAAATCGTGCCGGTGTCGGGGTCAACCTTGTTGTCGATATAGTCGAGATGCACCGGGTGTTTGAACTTCTGACCGTCGGCACGGATAACATCGAGATGAACCTTTGTATCGTTGCGTTTTTCAAAATGCCTGAAAAAATCCGCTTCACTCATGGTGATTCTGATCTTGATCGGGTCGAACTTCACAATCGTGGTAAGTTTCCCCTTGTCAGGCGTGATGTAATTGCCCGCGCTGTAGATGTTTCCGCCGACCATGCCATCCATCGGAACATAGATTTTGGTGTAGGAAAGGTTGTTTTCCGCCAAGATCAGGTCGGCTTTTGCCTCTTCGATTTTCGCCTCGTAAAGCTTCAAGGTACGCATTGCGCTGTCGTAAGTGGTCTTTGCGGTCGCCTGAGTTTCGATCAGGGCTTTGTAGCGGTCGAACTCTTCTTTGGCAAAAGTGTACTCCGCCTCCATTTGCGCGAGAACCGATTTTGCGGCGCGGACGTTCGCGGCGTAAATGGTATCTTCGATCTTAAAAAGCAATTGCCCGACTTTGACAATGCTGCCTTCGTGGTAGGGTTTCTCCTCAAGTACGCCTGAGATACGCGCCACAATATCCACGCCGTCGGACGCACCGACCGTACCGACGTAAATTTTCGGCTCGCTGCGTTCAAGCATGGTTACGGTGTCAAATTGCACCGCCGGAATCGGTCCGGGACCCGCCATTACCAAACTGCCGATTCCCGTCAGCAGCACCGTCATTAGGATAATTGTTCCGTATCGCTTCATTATAGGACTCCATTTTAGGTTATTGTAGTTACCTGATGTATGAACGAATTGCCTCCTCACGCTTCGTTCATTGTGAACTTAATGCTACCTCTAAAAATAGCAGCTCCAATTTGTGAATCTACTAATTTTCAACACAACCCGGTTTTTAGAGATACCCTCAATATTCCCCGTTATAAAAAAGGGAAATTCAAAAGTAATATACCTCTTGCTTTATCGCTTGTCAATCAAGCAGTCCGAAAATTTTTTTTTGATTTTCTTCCTTTTGGGACTTGAATGTAGACTGGTCTTTTGATATAATTCCATACAAAGACCATTAAAGGGTATTTCTAAAAACTGGAAATTTGGCTGCAAATTGCAGCTCATATTCGTATGCGCACTGCTTGCGCGTGTCTGGTTAACTCTATGTTAGCCAGATACTTGCAAAATCGCACATCCAAATTATGAATCTGCTAATTTTCAACGCAACCCAGTTTTTAGAGATACCCTAAAGGCAACTTCTAAAGGAGATTTCTGACTTATGGATATTGTACGTACCCCGGCGGTTGTAATCGAACGTCCCTACCAAGCCGCGTTTCGCCCGGTAGAATTAACCCCCAAACGCCCGGACACTGTCGTGGCAAAGACGCTTTGGAGCGCGATTTCGACCGGCACGGATATGAAAACCTATCGCGGCGAACAACACCCCGAGCAGTGTTTTTACCCCTTGAGTCCCGGCTATGAAAACATCGGGGTGATTCTCGAAGAGGGCTCTTACGCCCCCGGACTTAAGGTCGGCGACCGGGTCATGATCAACGAGTGCCGCAAATACGGCGACGTTTGCGCCGCGTGGGGCGGAAATACCTTTATCGTCCACAAAGATTCCGACAACGCCGGCGGCGCGGGCGACCCCATGTGCAAGATTCCCGACAATGTTTCGGATGAAGACGCGGTTTTGGCGTACCTCGCGTGCGTGCCGTTAAAAGGCATAGAGAAATTTCAGTTGAACTCCTCTGATACCGTGGTGGTAGTCGGTGCCGGTATGGTCGGCATTTCGGCGATGCAGCTGCTGAAAATCAAATGCCCCGGCATCAGAGTCATCGCGATCGAAAAAAATGGTTTTCGCCGCGAAATCGCACAATATTACGCCGACGCGGTACTGCCTCACGATGAAAAGACCGAGCAAAAACTGCTTGAATTGACCGACGGGAAAAAGGCGGATAAGATCATGGAATGCAGCGGTAATCCCGCCGTCCCCGGTATTCTTCACCGCTACATCAAAGACGGCGGCTGGAAAGACGACGACCAGCCGGGTCATATTCATTTACAGGGAGATTACCCGGATAAACTGATTTTTGACCATTATCACCGCTGGTTTGTCAAGAATTGCACGATTAGTATGACTTGTGCGATCAAGGCACGCGGCAAAGCCGAGATTTTGCAATACATGTCGGAACGCAAATTTAATACAACCCATCTGCCTTACGAGGTCTGGCCGGTTCAAAAGGTCAAAGAGGCGTTTGAATATCAACACAAAAAAGGGTACGACTGCTTTAAAATTCTCCTGGATTGGCGCGAGGTGCAGTAATGCAGTACGGTCATGCGGCATGGGGGTTGCGCGAACTCCCGCTTGAAGAGCAATTCAAGCTGGCAAAAGCGATGGACGTTCAACTTTTAGAACTTTCCATCGCCAACGGCGACAACGATTTTTTGCAACTTAACTCCGGGAAAAAAGAGTTTGCCCGAGTCGGTGAACTTTGCACCCGATACGGTGTTCGCCCGGATTGCGGCTGCACCGGCAACGATTTTACGGTGGAATCGGCTATTGAGCTGGGCGAATCTCTCGACAAGGTTAAACGCGCTGTTGATATAGCCGCCGAAGTCGGGGTAAAAGTGCTGCGCATTTTTGCCGGATTCGCGTCGGACAGTGTGGTTTACGGCGAACGTTTCGACCGTATGCTCGATGCGTTGCAGTCAGCGGCGGCACACGCCAAAGGGACAAGCGTCCAATTATCAATTGAGACCCATGGCGGAGTGATCGCACTTGGGGATGCGATACATCATGTTCACTCGATTTCCACCCGTTGCGACACGCTCAAGACCATGCTTGACGCTCTTCCGGCGGAGACGGTCGGGCTGAATTTCGATCCCGCCAACCTCGCGGCGGTCGGACAACTTGCCCCGGAGCGATTTTTTACCGTATTTCACAACCGAATCAATTTAGTTCATCTTAAGGACTTTAAAGACGTTAAAGGCGGAATTGTCCCGGTTGGTTGCGGTGAAGGTCGGCTCGATTGGAACGCTCTTATGAAGGAGTTGCGCGATTACGACGGACCGGCTTTGATAGAATACGAATTGCCCGGCGATGTAGAAGACGGTTTGCGCCGCTCACTGGATTTTTTGAAAAAATTTTAGGCAACCTCGAAAAATAGGATTTTGTTATGCAATTTAAAACCGATTTGCCCGGTGTACTTTTTAACGGCACATTTTCTTTGGAGTTGCAGTGCAACGGCGAATGGATCGATGCCGCGAGTTGCCAACTGCGCGGTTTGCTGTTTCGCATTGAGGAAAAAGAGAAAACAACTTCGTTTCAATCTTTGCGGATTTTAGTTACACACCGCGGTGAGGAGGCATTTCGCTTAGGCGGAATCCGGCTGGTCAGCAACCCCGTTCCGGGGAAAAATGTTTCGGGACGCGACCTTAAACTTTACCTCGAGGGTTGGAGTATGCCAAGCCCCTGCGGAATGCGTCGCTACGGAGATCGTGATTTTCAGTACAATCCGGAATATCTCAAGTGCGTTGTAGCCGAACCTGCCGAATACGATGGAGAACGGGAAAATCATTTCCGCGCCGAGCATCTGATTGGTGTTCAAAACGCTGTTTCGGGTGATGTTGCGCTGATCGCTTTTTTAACCACCGCCGACCAGTATGGGCGTTTTCAGGCGGAATTGTCCGACGAAGGACTTAGGCTTGCGGTAATTGCCGGATTTGATGATCGATTGCTTGAAACAGGTGATATAGTCAGCACCGAGGAGATCGGGTTTTTTATCGGAAACGAAATGAATTCTCTGCTCAAACGCGCTGCGGAACTCTGGGGTGAACGCATGAAAGCGCGTACTTGCGCAAAACTGCCGATCGGGTGGTGCAGCTGGTATTATTACTTCGCCGATGTCACCGAAGATGATATGCTTGAAAACCTGGAGTTTCTCGCGACTCACCGTGAATATCCGCTGGAATACATTCAACTCGATGACGGTTATCAGCCCGCTTGCGGTGATTGGCTCAAGTTTTGTGAAAAATTTCCCCATGGTCTTGGCTATTGGGCGGGCGAGGCGATAAAAAAGGGGTTCAAACCGGCACTTTGGCTGGCTCCGTTCTTAGTGGAGAAAAAGTCTGAACTTTTTCGCAAGCATCCTGAATGGTGCATTCACGACCGCAACGGCAATGTGGTGTTTCCGTGTAATTGGCGCGGGGACTCGCCTGCGGCGGTTTTGGACGGTACTTGTCCGGAAGTGCAACAGTATTTCCGTGAACTCTTTGCGCAACTTCGATCGATGGGCTTTTCTTACGTTAAGTTGGATTTTATGGTTTACTCGTCGATTATACGCGACGGAGTTTTGCACGATCCCAAAGCCACGCGGGCTCAGGCGTTCCGGCGCGGACTTGCCGCGATTCGCGAGGGATTCGGCGATGATGGATTTATTCTCGGCTGCACCGCGCCGTTCGGTCCGTGCGTCGGGCTTGTTGACGGCGAACGCATAGCCACTGACATCACTCCTTATTGGGGTAAAGAACATTACAGCGAAGCCCCGACAGTACCGAACGTCTGCCGCAACGGAATTCAGCACGCTTATATGCACAGACGACTTTTTCTCAATGACCCGGATACTCACATCGCCCGAATTGATAATAATGAATTGACCGAAGAAGAGGTCGGGCTTTGGACGGCGGCGTTGAAAATCAACGGGGGAATGTTGCTGCTGAGCGACCGTTTTGAGTCGCTGACTCCGGAACGATTGAAATACTCCGAACTTCTGCTTCGTGAGCCGGATGCCTACGAGGCCGAACCGCTTGACCGCATGGAGCGTACATTTCCGGCACTTTGGCACGGGGTAAGCAGAAAAGACCATTCTGACATATTCGGCGTATTTAATTTTGAAAATGAGCCGCAGGAACTTCCCTGTCCGTGGAAGCCGGTTGATTATGCCAGGGATATTTTTTCAGATGAAGAGGTGAAATTTCCTGAAAAAATCGCACCGCACAGTTGCATTGCCGTGACGGTTAAGGGTTGAATCACATAAGGGTATCTCTAAAAACTATGTTGTGCTGAAAATTAGCAGATTCATGATTTGGAGATGCGATTTTGCAAGTGCCTGGCTAACATATAGTTAACCAGGCATACCCATAATAATTGAGAAAAAAAGGATTGTTACATGTCAAAGAAGCCGCAAATCGTTTTTATGCCGCACGCGAATATTCAGTACTCCCAGCTCGACCCCGCCCGGCGGCGTT
>JAISIP010000121.1 GCA_031261965.1 Victivallales bacterium
TTTCCGTTGTCGCTAACTCCTAACGTGTTGCCCAGCATATCGTTGAACATCACCCCGTCTTGGCTGGAGAGAATCGGGTTTCCGCCGGTGACGTAGGGTTCGTTGATATAACTCGTTTCTCCCCGGTGGATTAAAGATAGCCCGTCCCAATTTTTTCGTAAACGTACCATGCCCATACTATACAAGCCCGTTTTATAGTAATGCAAGCCCGTTTTCAGAAAAATTCAATATTTTTTTGATGAGTGAATTGTGCAGGTATTTTTTTCGTGTGTTTCGTGTATTTCGCGGTTATGACGTAAATTAGGATTGCAATTTGATTCGCGGGTCGGCAGCCAAATAGAGCATGTCCGAGACGAAAATTCCTCCGAGCGTCAGCATTCCGGTAAAGGCGAACAGCGCCATTTGCAACGGATAATCGCGGCTCGAAAGCGCGAGCAAAGAGAGCGTACCCATGCCCGGAATGTTGAAGATATATTCGACCAGCAAACTGCCCGCCACCAGAGACGGCAACAGTCCGCCGAAAAGCGTAATCAGCGTAATTAGCCCATTTCTGAATCCATGTCGCCAGATTACTCCGGTCTCGGAGACCCCTTTGGCACGGGCGGTGCGAATGTAATCGGAGTGAATCACTTCAAGCATCCCGTTCCGGGCGTAGCGCGAGAGTCCGGCGAAATTCGCGTAAGTCAAACAAAGTACCGGCAAGGTGTAGCAACGCAAAAGTTCCCACTGCAACTGCCAGGTGGAAAGCGAATCGGCATTGGCGACACTCAGCCCTTTCAGCGGGAAAATCGGCCACTTGCCACCCTCGCAAAGCGTCGTTTGCAACAGCAACGCCACCCACATTACCGGGAGCGAATAGAGCAAAAACAGCACAAACGCCGACCCCCGGTCAAAATGTCCGCCGGCGTGAACAGCGGCATACACTCCGAGCGGAATCGCGCATAGATAGGTAATGATAATCGCCCAAAAATTAAGTGACAGAGTTATCGGCAGCCGTTCAAGAATCATCGTCGTTACCGGCTTGCCGGGGTCAACCGAGGCAGAAACGCCAAAATCCCCGTGCAACACCAGTGCTTTTAGCCACAAGGCGAAACCCACGATAATCGGCTTGTCAAGATTCAGCTTTTCACGTAACACATTGCTGCGACGCAACGCGCCTTTAGAAGCGTCAAGCGAGCTGGGTGCCGCATCGCTGCCAAAAATATTGCTTTTGGTCGGATCGCCGGGGGCAAGTCGCAAAAGCACGTAGCTGACCAATAAAATCGCCAGGAGCGTAAAAGTAGCGAGCAACAGACGCTTGACGATATATTCAAACATGTCGCAACTCCTTTGGTTCGGTCGGAAGTTTCACTTTGGCAAGTAAGGTTGCGCCGAGCAAAAACGGCACGGCAAGCAACGCGATTCCGAGTTCACTTGAGTTAAACAGCCACCCCGACACACCGACTAACACCGGACCGAGAACCGTAGTGAACTTGCCGAAGATATTGTAAAAGCCAAAGAACTCCGCCGCTTGACTTGCCGGAATCAACCGCATAAAAAACGAACGGCTGAGCGATTGAATCCCCCCCTGCGACGTGCCGATTAAAAATGCGGCAAAGATAAAAACTCCGCGCTTGGCACCGGGGTCATCGATATATGCGATCAGCCCGACCAACAGCGCGATAACGACATAAACACCAATAGCGACGTAAAGCATTTTCCTTGCTCCGAAGCGGTGCGACAACTTGCCGTAAAGTATGGTAAACGGAAACGCGAGAAATTGCAATGCGAGAATTGTCAGCAAGAGATAGTTTGCCGGAATTCCAATATCGACGCTGATCGGAGTTGCCATCAAAAGAATCGTTCCGACTCCGTCGATATAGAGAAAATACGCCACTAAAAACAGCAGCGCATTACGATGTTTTTTTACTTCGCAAGCGGTGCGATACAGCTGGCGAAATCCGTCAAACGGATTGATTTTGAGCGAATTTTTGCGCTTGCGTTCCCTCACTAAGCGAAAAAGGGGCAAGGACAATACCCCCCACCAAAGTGCGGTGGTGATAAATGCGAACCGAAACGCCTCTACCGGGGAATCTTTCATCGACAGAGAAATTGCCAGGCAAATTAAGAACGGTATGACCCCGCCGATATATCCCCAGGCGTAAGCCAGCGACGAAAGCTTGTCACTGCCGCCGCGGGTGGAAACGCTCGGCAAAAGCGCGTCGTAAAAAGAGTTGCCCGCCATGTAAGAGACCAACGCGATAAAGTAGATCGCCAACATGATATAAGCATCGCCGCGCCCGGTGAAACAAAGCCCGATCGTCGCGGCAAGCCCAAGACAGAGAAAGAGCGACAAATAGCGTTTGCGTTCGGAATTGGCATCCGCCACGCTGCCGAGCCACGGGGCGAGTATCCCGGCGGCGAGTCCGGCTCCGGCACTGACATAGCCCCAGATTCCGGTCGCAAACGTTTCGTTCATGCCGACGGCGGAATATTGTTTAAAAAACAGCGGTGCGTAAACCGTACGCACGATCAAAGCGAAGCCCGCATTGGCCATATCGTAAGAGATCCAGCTAAGCTGTGCGCGTGTCAGATGCATATCTTGTACTTATTCCGAGTCCAATTTCATCACCCCGTCGATGAGTTCGCCGGTGCGATTCGCCAGTTTGGCGACCTCCCGATTGTGGGTGATCATGATAATTGAGCAGTCGCGGTTGGCTTTTTTGAGTTCACCAAACAGATCGAGAATCGCCTGCCCGGAGCGGGAGTCGAGATTCCCGGTCGGCTCGTCCGCCAACAATAGCTCCGGGCTGTTCAATAATGCCCGGGCGATAGCGGCACGCTGCTGTTCCCCGCCGGAGAGTTCGCCGGGGCGGTGCTTGATTCGTTCTGCAAGCCCGACAACTTCGAGCAATTCTTGCGCCCGTGAGCGTGCCGCCGATCGTGATAGCCCGGCGAAACCGCCCGGGAGCATCACATTTTCCAATACCGAAAGCTCCGGCAAAAGATGATAAGACTGAAAGACAAATCCGAGCTTGCGATTGCGAAATTGGGCGGCATCGCGACGCGAAAGTTTTGATACGTCAACACCGGCGATTTTTATTTCGCCGCCGTCGGGTTTTTCCAATGCGCCGATCAAATTTAACAGCGTGGTTTTGCCGCTGCCGGAGGCTCCGAGCAGACACGCCCATTCGCCTCGAAGAATTTCCCAGTTTACTCCGCGCAAAACCGGCAGACGTTCTTTGCCGATCTGATAAGTACGCGTCACATTGCGCAATTCGACGATAATTTGAGGTTTATTCATAACGCAAAGCCTTGGCTGGGTCGAGCCGCGCGGCGCGTAACGCCGGGAGCAACGCCCCAAGCGTACAGAGTATTACCGAAGAGCTGACAATGAAAATTACGTCCGTCGCGACAATATGCGCCGGTAGTCCGTCAAAAAAGTAAAACTGTTTGGGAAAAAGTTCGATGCGAAATGTCTTAGAGGCAAATTCAAGAATGTCATTGCGGTAAAAAATCACCAGCACTCCGGCTAATGTACCCACGAAACTACCCACTACGCCAATTAAGAATCCCTGCAAAATAAATATAAACGTCACACATTGGTCGCTTGCTCCGAGTGCCTTTAAAATGCCGATTTCACGGGTTTTTTGGTATACCGAGGTAATAAGCGTATTCATAATGCTGAACGCCGCGACCAGCACGATGAAAATCAACAAAAAGAACATCATATTTTTTTCGACCGCCAACACGCCGAGGAGTTGTTGATTTTCTTCCTCCCAGGTCACTACACGCATGTGACGGAGCGATTTGCGCAAGGTTTCAACGAGCTTTGTCTGATTGAACGCGTCCGGTCCCCAGCCGAAAACCGACGTTGCCGATCCCCACGGCAACGAGAGCAGCTCCGCCGCGTCGTCGATGCCGACAAAAAGAATTGCCCGGTCAAAATCGTATTTGCCGATGCTGTAAATCCCGGTGACGATAAATTCCGAGGGCAAATACGCTGAAGCGTTTTTATTCAGCGTTACACCGCCGTCGGCGTTGAAATCCACCATTTGGGTCAGCCGGTGTTGGGTGTGCAGCAAAATCTTGCCGCCGATTCCGACTCCCCAGCGACGCGCCATATCCATACTGATGATCACTTCGCCTTTGTCGAGCGACAATTTGCCGGACTTCAGCGTGTCCGACAAAAAAATCCGATTGCTTTTGAGGTCATTGACGGTCGTTCCAAACATGACCACCCGCGGGTCGAGTGACTTGTCGCGTTGCACAATTACCGGGGATTGTATGACCGCGGCAGCGCGACCGCCGATTTTTTTGATCGCTTCGATTGCGACAGCGGGGGAGTAAATGACGTTGCCGTACTCCGGGCGAACCTGAAAATGCGCCTGAGTTTCGACTAATTTGGCTTTCATTAAATCTGTAAACCCGGTCATGACCGCGAGAACCACAATCAGCACAGCCACTCCGAGCGTGACTCCAAGTACCGACAGCGCGGTAATAAGCGAGACCGCGTTTCGCCGTGGCTTCAGATAGCGACCGGATAGAAACAGTTCTGTACGCATTACGTATAATTCCTTATAAGAGGCAGCCTTGGCGATACCCTTGGGTTAATATAGCACGAAGTTATCCGAAAAACAATTCCCGAATCCGAGAAGAAATTTCAAATACCTGATTGTCGTAAGGCTACCTCTAAAAGAAAATTTGAGAAATCTCACGTTTTGAGTTTGAAATTTTAAAAAATTGGTGTCTATTATACCCATGCCGAGTTAAGAATATCTCTAAAATAAGTCGGCAATTTGTGTGGCAGGATAGCTCAGTCGGTAGAGCAGGGGACTGAAAATCCCCGTGTCCCCAGTTCGATTCTGGGTCCGGCCACCATTTTTTTGGGATTAAACTACGGCGGTTAACGCCGACAAAAAAACGAGAGTTAAGCATTTTGCTCACTCTCTTTTTTTTCGCCTTATCGCCCTCTTGCGGATCCCGCCAGTGGTGGGTCCCTTGGGGCGATTGCCTTCGCTTTGCTCAGGCTCAATTTTGGGGTGTGCCTTCACTTGGCTCGAAACGCATTTTGCATCAAACCCTGTTCGGAGCGGGATATTCCCACACGGTCGGCGTAGCTGCGCCAGTTGGAAACCGTGTCGCAAATCTTGCCGATAATGCTTTCCGCTTCCCGGCTGCCGAGCCGGAACAACGGCGCGACTTCAGTCGCCAGGGAAAAGTCGAGCGAGTTGTCGCCGCCCGTTATATTCAGCGACAGTCCGTAACCTTGCGCATTGGGGTTTACGTCATATACAGGCGATAACATCCATCCTGAATCGGTCAGCAAAAATCCATGGTTTCGCAAATGGTCGTCCGTGTTGGAGACGGCGATTGAAAAAACAATTCGCGTCCAAAGTTCCCGCAAATCGTCTTCCGGCTTTGCCCCGTACTTCATAATGAGTTCCGCAAGGTCAAGATAGCTGCTGTTATCGAAATCGGCGTCCGCATCGGTCTTGCCCAGAAGCGTCATGGCGGAGGAAAAATGAATTCGCCGCGAGCCCTGACGGTCAAAACGCCGGGCAAGAAAAGTGGAACCGAATTTTGAGAATTTTTCCAACTTCGTTTCCGGTACCCGCAGACCAATATCTCCGGCCATCAGCATCGTGGCATATTCCCATGCCGACGCATTGGAGGAGTCGTTGCGGCTGGGAAACTTGGCGATCCAAAGATTCCCCTGCGGATCGGTCACGCTGGCTTTCGGACGCGCCCCGCCGAGGGAAGAACCGGGTGCGATCAGCATGGACAACCATTTTTTATGTTCAGTGGAATTTCCGTCTTCTTCGAAATGCCGACATGCCTCCTCCAACTCACGCAGTCGCGCCCATGGCGGAGCAGCCATCGCGCTGTCGTCGTTCAGAAACGCTCCGTCCGGTTCGGTTTTGAACCGAATGGCCCCCATTCTGGTTTCGTCGTAAACTCCGAGCAGGTAATCGGATTCCGTTAGTGTACGCGGCTTTTCCGCAGCTTCCCTTGCCCTGATCGACTCCCGACGCAACATCAATTTGCGTCCCCAGCGATCAGGGGCGGAATCCATGAACAACCCGAAATTGGCTTTGGGGGTAAATTGCGGCCCGCCATACAACTGAAGATCCGGATCAAGACTCCGCCCCGGATTGTTTTGCAGCCATGTTCTGTCGAATTCAAATGAAAAAACTTCCTGACCGCGACTGATTTGAGCCGACAAAATTCCGAGCAAAGCGGGAGGTTCGCCATGAGAGTCGTGGTCAAAATAAACATAAATTGTTTTGGGATAACTCATTTTGCACTCCGCTTCGACGCCCTTGCCCTGACGGCCAGTCCGGCATCCTGAAGTTTTCGACCGAGTTCATCATCGGCGGCGACCATGAGAATATCTTTTTCCAGTCCCAATGTCAGTAGCACCTGCATGTAGTTGCCGAGCGAAACCGCCGGAGAACCTTTTTCGATCTGCGCGAGGGTCGCCACGCTGATTCCGGCGCGCTCCGCCTCGAGCTTGGCGGTGATGTTACGGCGCAAACGAGCCAAACGCAAGTTCTCTCCAAACCCGCGCAACATCTCCTCCGTCTTGGGAAACAAAATTGCTTTTTTCTTGGTCATACAACCTCTTGTTTTATGATAACTATTGATAAAATAACATTATTCGCGAATAAGTCAAATATTATAACGACTTAAGCGAAAAAAATTACATCATCCCAAACATCCGTCGTTGCTTCTCCCAATCCTCCGGGACGCCTTTGCGGATGACGGAGACGGAAAGAGATTTCGCCTTTTGGAAACTACCCCAAAAAAACATTTAAAGAGTCCTCTTGAGCTGTAATAATGCTCCGATCAAAATATTTCCGCCATTTAAGTTGATTTCTTCGTTACCTTGCTGTATCTTAATCGTTGTTAACCTGTAGGGTTAATTTTATATTGCTGACTTTAATCATCGCAATACACTGCTAATTAGCAGGTTATACAATTTTTTTATTGAGTTTTTTTAGAGCTTATCAACTAATAATGGAAATGTTATGACGAAGCACCGGGAATCAGTCGCGCAGTTGAAAAAAATCGGGGATATTGGAAGAAATATCTACGATTTTTTTCGACAAGTGAATGGCTAATCGGGGCAAGTCAGAGCGTTTTCGTTTATTAGTTG
>JAISIP010000180.1 GCA_031261965.1 Victivallales bacterium
AGCCGACGCGCAGTTACTTTGCCGAGTTCATCCGAACTCTTCACAAACTCGTTATACTCGGCGTAAATTCCGTAAACCAACGCCAACTGGCGAACCACACTGCGCTTAAACGATAGCGCGTAAATAGGAACCCGCGGACGATATGCCGCACAACAACGCGCCGAACGCCCCTCGGCGGTGTTGCATACAATCGCTTTTATATCCAGCGTATTCGCCGCGCCGATTGCGGTGTGAATCATAAAATCGTACTCCCGGTCACCATTGGTGTTAACCGCGTCAATATGGTTAAAAAATCCCGAAGAAGATTTTTCGGTCTCTTCGACAATCCGATTCATCACGCTCACCGCTTCGACCGGGTATTTCCCATTTGCGGTTTCGCCCGAAAGCATAACCGCGTCGGTTCCGTCGTAAACCGCGTTCGCCACGTCGTTGACTTCGGCGCGGGTCGGCAACGGACTGTTCTCCATGCTTTGCAACATCTGCGTCGCGGTAATCACCGGCTTAGCCGCCTTGCGGCAGGCGTGAATCAGCTCCTTTTGAATCAGCGGGACTTCTTCAAGCGGAATTTCAATGCCGAGATCACCCCGCGCAACCATAATCCCGTCTGCCGCCGAGAGTATTTCATCGACATTCTTCACCCCTTGCCGATTTTCGATCTTCGCAATAATTTTAATCGAACTTTTTTTTGCGTCGAGCAAAGTGCGAACCTGTTCAACATCGTCGGCGTTACGCACAAACGAGTGGGCAATATAATCAAGGTTATGAGTTATCGCGTATTCAATAAAATTGCGATCCTTTTCGGTCAAAGTCGCGGCATTCAGCTCCACTTCGGGGACATTAACAGATTTGTGATTTAATAGCACCCCATCGTGAAGTGCCTCGCAAAGCAACATATCGCCTTGCTTTTTAAGCACATGAAGCTCCACCGCGCCATCGTCGCAGACAATTCTGCTCCCGGCGGGGACTTCGGCGGCGAACGCCTCGTAATTGACTTGCAGTGCTTCGGTTTCCGCAACGGCTTTGCCGGTAACATAAACCTTTTGTCCTTGTAAAAGCGAAAACGGAGTAGTTAAGTTGCACGTTCTGATATTCGGTCCTTTAGTATCCACCATAATCGCGATTTTATCCGAAATTTTTTGCACCAAAGCCACCGCCCTATCCAGCTCGGCAACTTCCATATGCGCGGTGTTAAACCGCACCACGTCCATGCCGTTTTTGTAGAGAGCCAGCAATAACTCCTCGGTACAACTCGATGCGTTTATGGTCGCGACTATTTTAGTGAATTTCATGATATGTCCTCACTTCCAATACAAGAAATGTTTGCCAAACCGCTCAAACGCCGCTTTTTCCAACTCCTCGCGGCAATCGGGGTGGGCAATATCAATCAGCAAACGCGCCCGCTGTTGCAGTGGTTTGCCGTATAAATCAACTATTCCGTACTCCGTGGCGATGTAATGCACATGACTGCGCGGAGTAACCACCCCCGAGCCAACTTCCAGCAACGGAACGATTTTGCTTACCCCCTTAGCCGTCTGTGACGGTATGGCGATAATCGGCTTACCCCCCTCCGAACGCGACGCACCATAGATGAAATCAAGCTGACCGCCCACCCCTGAATACATACGCGCTCCGAGTGAATCGGCACATACTTGCCCGGTTAAATCGATTTGAATCGCCGAGTTGATCGCCACAACTTTGGGGTTGCGTGCAATTATAAACGGGTCGTTGGTGTACGCCACCTCACGCATTCGCACAGCGCGGTTGCGGTTGACAAAATCAAATACCTTGCGGGAACCCATTAAAAACGACGCAACGATTTTACCGCGATCGATTCGCTTGCGTGCTCCGTTTATCACCCCCGCCTCAACCAGCGGCAAAAGCCCGTCGGCAAACATCTCGGTATGAACTCCGAGATCTTTGCGGTCGGAGAGTTGAGAAAGTACCGCATTGGGGATCGCTCCGATTCCGAGTTGCAAACACGAACCGTCATCGACTAACTCCGCGCAATGCCGACCGATCGCACGTTCAATTTCATTTGGCAGCGCAAAATGGGTTTCATCGAGTGGCGAATCATCTTCGACGAAATAATCAATCTTATCGGGCTCAATCTCGCCGTCGCCGTAAGTGTAAGGCATATTGCGATTTATCACCGCGATCACCGTTTTGGCCGTTTCGATGGCGGCACGCCCGATGTCAACGGAAATACCCAATGACACCCGCCCATGCCGACCCGGTGGCGAAACCTGAACCAACGCCACATCGCAACCGACTACCTTCTCGCGGATAAGCCGCTGGGTTTCATGCAATGCAATCGGGATATAGTCAGCAGCTCCGCGTTGCACCTGTCGGCGCATATTGTCCCCGATAAAAAACGACTCCGAACGGAAGACCCCCTCGAACTCCGGCGCGGCATAATCCTCCGTCCGCCCGGTATGTATATGGCGAAGCACCACATCGTGCAACACCCCTTTACGCCCGCGGGCGCAAAGCGCGTCTACTAATATTCGCGGAACCGCGCCGGAGCTGCCCACATATATCGAATCCCCGGAATTGATCCCGGCAACGGCCTTTGCCGCACTTACAAGTTGCGGAATCTTACTCATTGGCCTCCTATCTATCAGGCATCGACGATCGCAAACATCAAGGTGATCTGAAAGACTACCCGGTCGCCAACTTTAATACACCCGGTTCCCTTGCCGAACCGACCCTTCGCCGGCGGCAGCTCAATATCGACCACCAGCTGATCTCCCGGATAGACCGGCTCAAAAATCTCGGCGCGATCAATCGACATAAAGTAGCCGAGTTTGCCCTCATTGCCCGGACGCGCCAACACCAAAGCGCAACCGGCTTGGGCGGTAATTTCACACAACAACGATTCCGGCATAACCGGGTAATCGCCGCTCTGCGAAAAAATCTCTTCGTTTCCGCTCAGATTCTTCACTGCAAAGACGTGATCACCCTCAATTTTCGCGATATAGTCGATCAAGAGAAACGGGTATCGGTGCGGAATCAGCACCATGATTTTTTCGACATTCATCGGGGTCGCTTCGTTCTTGTCGAACTCGGTGTAAAGTTCCGGCATGGCTGTTGCCCCGCTCTTAGGACGGGTTGTCAGCGTGATTTTCGCTTCACAAGTAACCCCGGCACTATTGGAAGTTTGCGCTTTTATCACTGCTTCGCCGTTTTCTATCGAGAGAATTTCAACTTCTATTTTAACCCGATCACCCGGATTATTCGGGCGGCGAAATTTCACCTTTTCAACGATGCGCATGTAAACATCAAGTTCGTTGCGGGGATCAAGCTCAGGGCGAATTGCAAGCTCTCCGAGCTGTTTCATCGCTTCAAGCTGCAACACTCCAGGCATAATCGCATGACCGGGGAAATGCCCCTGAAAAAAGTTTTCGTTGATCGTGAGATTTTTAATCCCGACATAGCGGGTCTCATCAAGCTGTTGCGCCCGGTCAACCATCAACATCGGGTAGCGTTGCGGCAAAATTGCCCGTATCTCTTTTACTCCAAAAAACTTAGCCATTACACTCTTCCTTATTACTTGCTCTTGTCATAATCTCTTTTTGAAGCAACCCGGCCAGCTCAACATTTTTGGGATGACCCGGCTTAATGGCGATAATCGTCCCGGTAATTCTGCACCCGGCCAGATAAATATCGCCGATCAAATCGAGAATCTTATGCCGGACAATCTCGTTGGGGTAGCGCAACTCCTCTTTGCAGATGATCGCCCCGTCGTGAATGATCGCCGCCGCGTCGAGACTGCCGCCTTTGACCAAACCCATGGCCAGCAACTGTTGAAGGTCGCTGAAGTTTACAAACGTTCTCCCGCCTGCGACCTCTTTTTCATACGCCTCCGAAGTGGAGGCACTGTATTCATAAAATTGCGGGTCGATCGGGCAACCCGGGAAACTGGTCGTGCAGGCAATTCGCAACACCTCGCCGGGAACAATCACCAGCCGGGTATGCCCACCCTCGACATAAAGCGGAGCTGCCGGAGTGAACACTTTTGCCTCGGCGTTTTGTTGAACGATTCCGGCTTGACGCAACATTTGGCAATACGGCAACGCGCTGCCGTCGCCGATCGGCGGCTCCATGCCATCCATATCGACAATGCAATTATCGATGTGAAACGCGTGCAGCGCCGACATAATATGCTCCACAGTCGCAACCACCGCATTGCCGTTGCCGATCGTGGTGCCGCGCCGCACATCCGCGACGTTGGATGCCAGGGCGCGTACTTCCGGCTTGCCGGGCAAATCGACCCGGCGAAAGACGATCCCGCTGTTTTCGGGAGCGGGTGACACCCGCACGGTTGAACGTGCGCCGGAATGCAGCGCAATCCCCGAATATTCGGCCGAATTAACCACTGTTTGCTGTTTTTCCATCAAATCATCCGCTTTTATGATTGCATTTTTCACTTCTTGGGGCATAATATAATACGCGAAACATAATTTGTACAGTTGGTCAATAAATTTTTATGAGTGAAAAAATCAAAATTATAGTCATCACCGGTCCGACCGCGACCGGGAAAACCGCTCTGGCGGTAAAGTTATCGCGCATCTTTCCGGCGGAAGTCGTCAGCGTGGATTCCCGGCAAGTCTACCGCTATATGGACATCGGCACGGGCAAGGATCTCGACGAGTACGGTCTTGTCCCGTATCACCTTATCGACATCGCTGACCCGCAAAATGAAGTTTACAACCTCGCCCGTTTTGTCCGCGATGCCTATCGCGTTATCTGGGAGATCGTCTCGCGGAGCAAAATCCCGATTCTCTGCGGCGGGACCGCGCTTTATCTCGCCGCGTTGCTCGACGGCTACCGCCTCCCCGGCGGAGCGTTGTCACCGCGCCAACGGGGGGTGGCGAGAGTCCGTCAAAACAGTCAAAACGAGGAGTCATTCACCCCGCCGTTTGAACTTGACGCACTGATTTTGGGGGTTTATTATCCGCGCAAAGAGGTTCATGATCGAATCGAGACGCGCCTCGACAGTCGCATCACCGACGGACTGATCGACGAGGTGGCTAATTTGCACGATATTCACGGAGTGAGTTGGGAGCAAATGGAGTTTTTCGGGCTGGAATACCGTGAAGTCGCCCGTTACCTCAAGGGAGAATGCACGCTGTTGCAAATGCGAAATACTTTGCTTGCCCGCATTCGCCAGTTTGCCAAGCGGCAGGATATTTTCTTTCGCAAGTTAGAGCGGGAAAATCACAATATTTATTGGCTCAAGGCGGGAAAAGAACCCGACCCGGTAAAATTAGCCGAAACGTTTTTGAACAACAAACCGCTGCCGACGGTGGAGTTCCGCCTCAGCGAAATAAATTACGGCGACTCATCCACTTTGCCCGCTTCTTCCGCGCCTTAGAGCCTATCAACTAATAATGGAAATGTTATGACGAAACAGCGATCCCCAGTCGCGCAGTTGAAAAAAATCGGGGATATTTGGAAGAAATATCTACGATTTTTTTCGACAAGTGAATGGCTAATCGGGGCAAGGCAGAGCGTTTTCGTGTATTAGTTGATAAGCCCTTAGAACTGCATGCAATACAGGGATACCCATAGGCTACTTTTTGCGGTCGTTGGCGTGGAGCTTCTTTTTCAGTTGCTCCAAGACTTCGTTGACTGCTGAATTGCCTTGATCAGACGACTGTTGAAAAAATTCCAATGCCTTTTCTTCGTCACGTTTGACAGTACCTATGCCTCGAAGATAAATTCCTCCTAAAATCATCTGTCCTAAAGGACTCTTTTGTTCAGCGGCTTCTTTCGCCAAAATAATTCCCTTTTCAATATCTTTTCGTCCCTCAAGGTGGAATGACGCCAACAATGCTTTTCCATCCGGATTCCCGGCGGTGATTGCTTTTTGAATATATGTCATGACTGCTTGAGGGTCTGTTTTACCCCCGCCGCGTCGTTTAGCAATAAACATTGCTGCTGTGATCATGGCATCGGAGTTGCCGTTGTCAGCGGCTTTGATGTACCACTTGCGAGCCGACTTGGAATCATTTTCTCCATACTCATAACAGCGTCCAAGGTAATACTGTGCATCGATATTTCCTTTTTCCGCCAAGTCGGTCAATTCGGGAATGGCTTTTTGATAAGATTCCCGACCAAGCGCTTGATTCTGCTTGATTCCTTTACGTCCATGATACAGGTAATCGGAGATGAAGTACATCGAAAATGCATCCTCAGGAGTTTTCTTGCACAATTCAAGCACGCCAGTATAACGCCCGACCTGCTCAAATTTGCGTACTTGAGCAATTTCTAAACCATAGGCGGAAAACAAGGCAACAAACGATGATA
>JAISIP010000025.1 GCA_031261965.1 Victivallales bacterium
GCAACCGCGTTTCATAGTCATCCATGCTGCCACCGGGGAGTCGATTCCGCCCGAAAGCAAAGTAAGCACCCGCGGATTGCTCCCGACCGGAAGACCGCCGGGAGCTTTGAACTCGTCCCAATAAAGCAACGCGAATTCGTCGCGAATTTCCACTCCCAGTGTATATTCAGCGTGCTTCAGGTCGATTTTGAACTTATCGTCTCCAAAAAGCTTGGCAATCGCGCTGACTAAATCAATTTCAATTTCATTGGAGCGAAACGGAAATTTTTTGTTGCTCCGCCTCGCCCGTATCCGAAAAGTGATCTGAGATTTTTTAGCAAAAACCGGGCTTAAAATCTCTTGTGATAACTCCGTTGCCTTGGCGCGAATCCGATCCATATTTACATCCACGCGTGCCGCCGGAGAAAACGACTCCAGCCCAAACGCTTTGGATAGTTGCGGCACAATCGCATCAAGCTGCGCATGGGTGAAATCACCCTCGTGTTTAGGCTCCACCCAAACCCGACCGCGAACCCGGTGAACCCGGCAAGGAGCAGCCTCGCGCAACAAATGGCGGATATTGTCAATTAGACAACGCTCAAACATATTTCGATTGTTGCCTTTGGTAGCGATTTCGTGATAACGACAGATTATAGAATTATACATAAATTGCAAGAAACTCCTTCAGCGGGACTCTACGGTTTTTTGTCGAGTTCGGTCGCCCGTTTATAGCCCCAATCGATCAGCTTGCGGCAAAACGGATCCCGCCCTCTTCTGGCGGAAGGAAAGCCGGTCACGCAGCCGACAATCCGCCGCCCGTTGCGCAAAACACTGAAAGTCAAACAATATCCGGCATCATCGGTGTACCCGGTCTTAAGCCCGTCAACCCCCGGATAGCGCGGATTTACCAGTTTATTTGTGGCGTTCAGCATCGTTCGTTTCTCTCCTGTGCGGATATAATCCAGCTGGGTCGTACTCCATTTGATATACTGGGGGTACTCCTCCAACAGGCGTTCGCCTAAAATAACCATGTCTTGCGCCGTGCTGAGCGAATTGCCTTTGACCTTATCCGGCAATCCGCACGGACTGACAAAATTGCTGCCGATCATGCCCATCTCCAGAGCTTTCGCATTCATCTTAGTGATAAACTCTTCGATATTCCCTTGGCTGAAAAACAGCGCGATTTGAACCGCCGCATCGTTGGCACTTTTAATGGTGGCGGCTTTCATCAGATCCGAGAGCGGCAAAGTTTCGCGGGGGTCAAGCCAGATAATCCCGGTGCGTTGCACTTTGAGAACTTCAGGCGAAATCCGAACCGGCGAATTCAGCGACAACGTTGGATTCGCTTCAAGCTCTTCAAACGCCAAAAAAAGCGTCATCATCTTCACCATCGAGGCAATCGGAAGTTGCTTGGAGGAATTTTTCTCCCAAAGCACTTTGCGCGTCGAAAGATCCACCATAATTCCGCTGGTCGCCCCTTTACTGCCGGGAATTTCTTTTTCGGAAAAATCCCCATGCTTAGCGTATTTAAAGTCGAACGGCTTGCCGAATAACGGGTTGGACGGCGTTCTCTTATAGCGGTACTTAGGTGTTGTCGCAACCGATTCAACCGGAATAACTTCAAGAGTTTTTTGCTCTTTTTTGCCGCTGCCGAACAGCCACGACCAGAAGCCGCCGGACTTATCCTTTTTTTGCTCTTGAACTTTTGGCGCAGTCGCTGCCGGAGTTGACGATTCCGACGGAGTCATTTCAATCAAAGTTTCGCTTCTTTTGGAGCGTTGAGCGGAAACAATGCAACTAATCGCAATCGCGTGAATCACGATTATGACAATAAGAATGCCTCCGAGCAACTTCCAGCGCGACTGATTCGCCTTATTCATTATTATTCAGACTCCGTCGCGATTTTTTGGAACACCTTTGCCATCGCCGCCCGGTTCATCGCGCTAACCAAAGCGCAAATCGCCGCATAGTCGATATTCGAGTGTTCGCCCGCGCCGTAAACCATATGTTCACCGCAGCGCAACCCGACGAACGCAATAGCTGGTGCATCGGCGTCTTTGCCGAGCGACCGCTCCGAAAAATCTTCCAACTTAAAATCCGGCATAAGCTTAGAGCTTTTGAGCGCGTGAACCACCGCCGACAACGGACCATTGCCTTGCCCGGTCAATTCGTATTTGCTTTTGTCGATATACCAGGTAAAAGTCGCCCCGGAACGATCGCCTACTGAGGCTCGCTGGTAATTTTCCATGCGGTATCTGCCTTTGATATTCACAAATGCTTCGGAGAATATCTGGCGCAACACCGTCGAGTCGATCTCACCGCCGATTTCATCTATATAGTTCTGGACAACCCCGCCGATTTCGGGGTGCATACTCTTAGGCGGATAAATTCCGAACTCCTTTTCCAGCACATAAACCACTCCGCCTTTGCCGGATTGGCTGTTAATGCGGATCAGTTTCTCGTATTGGCGACCAAGGTCGGCGGGATCCATATGCAAATACGGTACCTTCCATCCCTGTTTGAAGTAGGCGGAGATCTCTTCGCGTCTCTCCAGCCCCTTGCGAATCGCGTCCTGATGCGAGCCGGAAAACGCCGTAAACGCCAAATCGCCCGCATAGGGGTGGCGCGGATGTACTTCAATACCCGAATTGCGTTCAACAATGCGGACAATCTCAGGCATATTTTCAAACGACAGCCCGGTTTTAACCCCACGTGACTCCAAATTCAACGCGAGTACCGCAAGGTCAAGATTGCCGGTTCGCTCCCCGTGACCGAAAATCGTACCCTCAACCCGGGTCGCCCCTGCCAAAATCGCCAATTCGCTCGCCGCTACCGCGCAACCCTGGTCATTGTGGGAGTGAATGCTTATCGAACTCTCCGCCAAATACGGATATTTCCGGCAAAAAAGCTCGATCATATCGGCGTACTGGTTGGAGGGACGGCGTTCAACCGTGGCAGGCAAATTCAAAATGAACGTTTCCGGCGTGGATTTACCCCACTCTTCTTTAACCGCACAACAAATATCCAGCACAAAATCCAAATCGCTGTCGGTGAATTCTTCGGGTGAAAACTCGTAACCGCACACGTCTTTAAGCCCCTCGCGTTCGATCGCCTCACGCACCAAGCGCGTCCCCTCGATCGCCATAGCTTTTACCTCTTCACGGCTGTGGTTAAAGACAAAACGCCCATGCAAATCGCTGCTGGGTACATAGCAATGAATAATCGCTTTTTTGACTCCGCGCAACGATTCGGCGGTTTTGTCGATCAAATGCTTCCGCGCCTGCGTAAGTACCGAAATGGTCACATCATCGGGAATCAAATTTTGTTCGATCAGCATCCTGACAAAATTGTAGTCGTCCGCCGAGGCGGACGGGAACGACACCTCGATCTCCTTGAATCCGATTTTGACCAGCATATCGAAGTATTCGAGTTTCCGCTCCGGACTCATCGGCTCCGGCAACGCCTGATTGCCGTCGCGCAAATCGACCGATGCCCAAACCGGAGTTTTTGTAATAATGCGATCCGGCCACTGGCGATTTTCAATCTTCACCGGCTCCGGGTAACGATATTTAGGGTAACTTTCCATAATTTACACCGATATATTAAGTTATTTTATTATTTATACTATTTATAATTCGCGCTGCCGCACACGCGGCTCCAAATCCGTTATCTATATTCACCACAGTCACGCCGGAGGCGCAACTGTTTAACATTCCAAGCAAAGCCGTGACCCCGGCAAACGCCGCTCCGTACCCCACACTGGTCGGAACAGCGATTACCGGGCAACTAAGCAGACCGCCGATCACACTCGGCAACGCACCTTCCATGCCGGCAATCACAATGCAGACATCGGCACTTCGCAATCGGTCAAGCGACGCAAACAGTCGCTCAATGCCCGCCACGCCGACATCCGGCAAATACTCACCACCGACTCCGCACGCTTCAAGCGTATACAGCGCCTCACGCGCCACCCCGGAGTCGCTGCTGCCGGCAGTGACCACCAGAACTTTCCCTTTTAGCTTTCGCTTCGCATTGCGAATCCGAAAAACTTTTGCGACGGGGTCGTACTCACCCGCCGGGAACGCCTCTTGCAATGCCGCGCCAAACTGCCCGGGAACGCGGGTAATCAGCACCGCTTTGGCGCGGTTGTAAATCTCGGGAATACCCGTGAGCAACTGCTCTAAGGTTTTTCCCTCCCCGTAGATAAATTCGGGAAATCCGCATCGCCGTTGCCGGTCATGGTCTATTTTCAGCTCCGGCAACTCACCGATCGCGCCGGAAGATGCGGCAAGTTTCGCGACAGCTTCAATAAAATTCAACTGTCCTTTTGCCACATCTTCAAAAATTTTACCGTTCTTATTCATAATGAATGAATATAGCTTGCGCCGACTAAAATATCAAGTTATATTACCTGTAAATCATAGAAAGAAGCATTATGCCACATTGTGTTATCCTTGGCGGAGGAGTCTCAGGAAAAGCCGCCGAACGTTTAGCTTGTTCGCTCGGATTTTCCACGGAGATACTCTCTGATCACCCTGATCTTGATGCCCCGAGCGCGATTGCCAACGCCGATTTGTTAGTTTGCAGTCCGGGGGTAAAACCGCTCTCCTCCCCACTTTGGCAGGCGGCGGTAAAACGGGTAAAAAGTGGCGAACCATGCGAATTTATAAGCGAACTTGAGTTCGGCTTTCGCCACTGGCCGGGCAAGGTTCTGGCAATTACCGGGACTAACGGCAAAACCACCACCACCGAGCTTACAGTCGCCTTGCTCCAAGCTGTAGGCATCGATGCCCGTCCGGCGGGGAATATCGGCTACCCGCTTTCGGATCTTGTTGCGGATTTGCGCGAAGGAAAACTCTCCGCGGACGTTTTGCCGATTATTGAAGTAAGCTCGTTTCAGCTCGAATTGAGCAATACTTTTGCCCCCTATGCGGCGGTGCTTTTGAACATAAAGTCGGATCATGTAGACCGTTATGCCGGGGGATTCGACGAGTATGCCACCGTAAAAAAACGAATTTTCGACCGGGTCGATTCAGCCAATCAGATCTATGGATTATCGATAAATTCCCCTGTGCCGCGCCGGGTTACTGTCCATGAAAATATGATGATTTTAGATGCCGACTTTCCTCTTGTCGATTTAGGGCTACCTCTAAAAACTGGAAACTTGGTCAAAAATCGCATCTCACAATTGTATGCGCGACCTTACTCATATCTGGTTAACTTCATGTTAGCCAGATACTTGCAAAATCGCTCATCCAAAATGCGAATATGCCGATTTCTTGCCTCAAGCCAGTTTTTAGAGATACCCTTAGGGAATACCGCTCTAACTGCCCCGCATAATCGCGAAAATCTCGCGGCGGCACTGGAATTGTGTTCCCGCGTGTTGCCCTCAACGACCATACGTTCTCAAAAATTCCAAAATGCAATCACCTCATTTCGACCGGGACGACATCGGCAGGAGTTAATCTTATCCAAGGATAATATCCGTTATGTAAATGACTCCAAGGCGACCAACCCCGCCGCGACAATCGCCGCGTTGCAGGCCACTCCGGGTAAAGTCGTATTGCTGCTCGGCGGGCTGGATAAAGGGATGGATTTTTCAGCGATAGGTGAGTTCGCCGGACAAATTCGTTTTGTCGCGCTTTACGGCGAATGCCGAAAAAAAATCGCCGAAGCCTTGCCTTCGACCATCCCTGTTGCGGATTGCGGCATGGATTTTGAACGGGCAATCCGGACCGCCTGCGACCACGCCCAAACGGGGGACACCGTATTGCTGGCCCCCGCCTGCGCCAGCATGGATATGTTTAAGGATTATCAGGAGCGGGGAGAGCGATTCGCCCAATACATCACCAACGGCTACCTCTAACGTGTGATCTCATGCCGAAACCGACCGGAATCAATCGCACGATCGGAATCGTCAGCAAAAAACTCGGAATCGTGCAAAGCATAACATACCAAAAGAAGCCGACATACCCCAACGCTTCCTCCACATAGCCGGAAATTCCGCCGACGAGCATCATACCCAGCATGCTTACCCCGGTCATAATCGCAAAATGGCTGGTTTTATAAAGCCCAGACTGCTCCGAAAATGCCACCATGACCAGAAGAATTGCCGTGTACCCAAGACCGTAACCGAACTGTTCAACCCCGATACACCCGCCGATCACCCACAGCGACGCGGGTTTTTCGCTTGCAAGAAAAACATAAACTATATCCGGCAAATTGATTGCACCGACCAGCGGCCAAACACATTTGTCAAAGCCGTAAGCAGCCACACATATTCCGCCGACGATTCCACCAGCGATCAAAGACAGCGATCCGACAGTGCCGTACAAAGTCCCCATATGCGCCAAGCTTAAATTTAGTCCGCCCTCGGCGGTGTCGCCTTGCAAAAATAGTACCGACACCCGCCCGAGTTGCGCTTCGGCTATGCGAAAGAAAAAGAGAAAAAGCAAAATCCAAACAATTCCCCTTATTTTAAAAAACCCCGCAAACGACGCGATAAAATCGGTAAAAAATTCGTGTTGTCTTGCCTGAGCGTCTTCCTCCCGACGCGGCAGCACCAAGGTGTGGTAGAAAAGAAGCAAGAACATCGCGATTCCGGCGCAAACTAACGCCAACGACCAGCCCAATCGCAAATCGCCGCTTCGCGTTTCGACAGAACCGGCTAAAGCAACCAATCCGCCCTGCACCGCCACCGATCCGATGCGGTAAAATGTACCGCGAATCCCCGAAAAAAACGCCTGTTCGTGTTTGCTCAGGGCGATGAGGTAAAACCCGTCCACGGCAATATCGTGAGTTGCCGATGCAAATGCCAAGAGAAAGAACAATCCGATCAAAAGCAGCGAAAAGCTCTCTTTTATCATCATTCCCGCCATGACGGTAAACAAAAGAGCCATAATCAATTGAGTCACAAGAATCCATTGCCGCTTGGTATGAAACAGATCTACCACCGGTGCCCAGAGCGGTTTGATCGACCACGGCAACATCATTAGGCTGCACCAGAGTGCCACGTAACGATTTTCCATACCCAGTGACTTAAAGAGAATCGCCGAAACGGTCGCGACGGTCACACAAGGACCCCCCTCTGCGAAATAGGCGGAGGGAATCCAAAGCCACGCTCGCGTTTCACTTCGGATTTTCATATATTTTCTTGTGAGGGGTATTCTATCAGCAACGCGGTTTCATCGCAACATTGATTTTTGGGGCATTTGGCGCAGTCACTCCAGATTTTCTCAGGAAACAATCGGCGATCGACGACTTTGAACCCCAATGATTGAAAAAATTTAACCTGATAAGTCAGCGAAAACAGCCGAAATTTCGGTCGCCGCACCCTGAGCCCGGCGATCAACGCCTCGACCATCGCCCGCCCGATTCCCTTGCCCTGAAACTCCGGCTCGACGACCATAGAGCGAACTTCAAGCAAATCGTTGCCGAAATCGCGGGCGGCGGCGCAACCGCGAACCACTCCTCCGACTTCGGCGACCAAAAAGTTACCCAGATAAAAGCGAATGTCCTCCTCGCTACGCTCCAAAACAATCGCCTGCTTTGAGTAAATCGTCAGAAGTTCGTGGATTTTTTCGATGTCGGATTCGACCGCTTCGCGAATCGTCACAAGACTCTTCACTCGGAAACCTCTTTTTCCGTTGTTTCTTCGCTGTTTTGAACCGGCAAAACTTCGGTAAACTTACCCATCGCCCGGAATTTATCGTAACGCTGTTCGCGCAATTTGTTGCCCGAAAGTTTGCGCAACTCGGCAAGTTGCTTGGATAGTGCCTCGCCCAACAGCTTCGCCGCCTCGGCATGGTCGCGTTGAGCTCCGCCGAACGGCTCAGGAATAATGCCGTCGGCGATACCAAGCTCAAGCAGTTTCTCCGCCGTGAGTTGCAATGCATCGGCGGCTTGCGGGGCAAATTTGCGATCCTTCCAAAGGATCGCGGCACATCCCTCCGGGGTGATGACTGAATAATAGGCGTTTTCCATAATCAAAATCCGATTGCCCACCCCGATGCCGATCGCGCCGCCGGAACCGCCTTCACCGATGACAATTGAAATTACCGGCACGCGCAAAGCGAACATATCGCGCAAATTCACCGCGATCGCTTCGGCGATATGACGCTCCTCGCTGGCGATGCCGGGGAAAGCTCCCGGAGTATCGATAAACGTGACAATCGGAACTCCCGCCTTGTCGGCAAGCTGCATTAAGCGCATCGCCTTGCGATACCCCTCCGGGCTTGGCCAGCCGAAGTTGCGATAGAGATTGGATTTCATATCGCGACCTTTTTGAGTACCGATCACCATAATGGGTTTGCCCTGAAATTTCGCAAATCCGCCAATGATCGCCTTGTCGTCGCGAAACCGACGATCTCCGGCAAGTTCGATAAAGTTTGTAAAGATATGCTCGATGTAATCCAGCGTGTAAGGACGCTCGGGGTGACGCGCCAACTGAACCCGCTGCCACGGGGTAAGCGAGCTGTAAATCTCTTTCATCGTCTCATTTATGCGCCCGGTCAAAGATTCAATCTCAAGCGAAAGATCAACCTTGTTATTTTCCGAAAGTTCCTGAAGCTCCTGAAGCTTCTTGCGCAATTCTACCAGCGGCTTCTCGAATTCCAAATAAATTTCCGCCATAATTTCAACTCCTATATCGTGTCAAGGATTATTCGACAATTTCAACCGGCGTTCCCGCCGGAACAATCGTATATAACATTGCGACATCAGCGTCGCGCATACGTATGCAACCATTGCTGAGCGAACGGGTTATATCCGTTTCGTCCTGCGTTCCGTGAATCCCGTAGCCGAGCAACGGCCGATCCGGCGATCCGCTTGGTGCCAACTTGAGAAAATAGTTCCCCAGCGGATTATCCGGCTCGCCGTACTTCACCACTCCGCCACCCGGTGCGTACCAGTCGGGATTTTTCAGCTTGCTTGAGATGACAAATTTCGCCGCCGGAGTTTTGCCCAACCGCCCGATTCCAATATCAAAAAAAGCGTAGAGCCGATCGCGATTATAGAGTTCAAGCAATCGGGAATTTTTGTAAATGACAATCTTCCACGGACCGGGGTAAATCAACAACTTCTTACCCACCAAAAGTTTATTGTCATTTGAGGCTACTTTATTGTAATACTTAATCGCGTCAATAGTGACTTTATATTTCGTCGCCAACCGGCTGTAGCTTTCCCCTGGTTTTACGGTGTGAAACACGCTTGCTTTTTCAATCGCGCTTCGGCTTTTGAACAAAGCGAGATTCGCCCCGGTCAATATCGCTCCGGCGCGTCGCCATTCGGCGGAATACGGAACCATTTGCGTTGATTTGAGTGCTTTCAACGCAATATCGATGGCAACTTGATAATTCTTAGTTTCAAGGCTCTTCTCACCCTCAAGCAACTCGGAATCAAACCCTTTTGCCCCGTCGGCGGGAATTTCAGGCGCATCAACCGCCGGGTCGCCCACCCAAGGTTTTCCTTTTTCAGGAACGAGCGTCGCATCTTCCGGCGGGGCGATCGGTTCGGGTAGTTTAGCCTCTTCGTCGCTCTCATCGCCGGCGGATTCGGCATTTTCGGGCAAACTGGTTTCAGGCTCAGCTTCCTGTTCTTCATCGGCTTGGGCTGGAGTTGACTGTGTTTCAACCGGAGGAGTCTTGGTCTCGGAGGAGGAATCTGCGTCCGACTTCGGAATTAACCAATAAAGCGCAAGCGTCGTTATCGCGCCAACGACAATAAAAATCAGCGCAAGTCGAATATAAATATTCTTTTTGCCCTTTTTTTTCTCCACCCGATCAAAATCGTAACTGACTCTCGCCATACCTTATTTTGCCCTTAAGGTTCTACCAACGAAATATCCAAACAGGAATAATATAGTCCAATATCATTGGTTTTTCAACGCGATAATTTGATTTTTAACAGAAACAGCGGTATATTCTCAATTCGTGCATTACTGTTTGCTCAAGGAATATAAACGTTATGGAAACTCAAAAGACAACTCTGTTAAAAGGTAGCGAAATTACTGTCAAATGTTTGGAGCTGCTCGGAGTTGATGTCGTTTTCGCGTATCCCGGCGGGCAGGCGATTGAGTTGCATCAGGCACTGTCCAAATCAAAAATGCGCGTGGTCTTGCCGCGTCATGAGCAAGGCGGAGCTTTTGCCGCCGGCGGCTACGCCCGTGCTTCGGGCAAAGTCGGAGTATGCATGGCGACCAGCGGGCCGGGGGCGACCAATTTAGTTTCGGGCATAGCCGACGCTTATATGGACTCGATTCCGACAGTCTTTATCACCGGGCAGGTTCCCAGTCATATGATCGGTAAAAACGTTTTTCAGGAGACCGATATTATCGGAGTCACCCGCCCGATTGTAAAGCACAGTTTTTTGGTTCTCGATGCCAATGATATTGTACAAATCATCAAATCGGCGTTCCATATCGCCGGTTCGGGAAGACCCGGGCCGGTGGTGGTCGATATTCCCAAAAACATTCAGCAACAGCGCGTCGAATTCAATTTCGATGTTCCGGTTAACCTTGATTATTATAATCCGCAATCGGCGTTCACTTCGAGCGATGCCGAAAAGGTCAAGTCTTTGATCGCCACTTCAAAGCGTCCCTGCATTTACGCCGGCGGCGGAATCATCTCTGCCGGAGCGTCGGCGGAGCTTCTGAAATTCGCCGAGAGCTACAATATTCCGGTGGTGACCACCCTTATGGGTATCGGCGCGATTCCCGAAAAACACCCGCTATCGTTGCGTTGGCTGGGTATGCACGGCTCGGTTTTCGGCAACTATGCCGCCAACGAGTGCGATCTGTTGCTCGCGTTCGGTGCCCGTTTCGACGACCGCGTCACCGGCAATCCGCAGACGTTTGCGACCCGCGCCAAGATCGTCCACATCGATATTGACGACTCCGAAATCAACAAGAGCAAGCCGGTAACTCTCGGGGTGGTCGCCGACATCAAAGAGGCTCTATGCGCGTTGAACCAAAAACCGTTGCGGCAAGAATACGCCGACTGGTTTTCCAAAATCGAGCAGTGGAAAAAAAAATACCCCTACAACAGTTATAAAGTCAAACCCGACCGCGTTCAGCCCCAGTTCGTCATTCAGGAGCTTTCGCGCCTGACCGACGGCAAAGCGGTGATCGTCCCCGGTGTCGGTCAACATCAAATGTGGGCGGCGCAATATTACAATTACAATTTTCCGCGCCAGCTGCTAACCTCCGGCGGACTTGGAGCGATGGGGTTCGGTCTTCCGGCGGCAATGGGGGCAAAAGTCGCCTGCCCGGAGAAAACGGTCATCAACATCGACGGTGACGGCAGTTTCCAGATGAACATTCAGGAACTTGGAACTTTGTTTGTCGAAGAGATCAATGTAAAAATGATCATTTTAAACAACCAGCACCTCGGTATGGTGGCGCAATGGGAAGACCGTTTTTACAACTGCAATCGCGGCAACACGGTTTTGGGCCGTTGCAAAGGCGCGAACGGCAAGGGGTCAAACACCAATTGCGAAAAGTGCAGCGGGACAAGTTGCACCGGGCAAGCTTATCCCGACTTCGTCACTATCGCATCGGGTTACGGCATTCCCGGTCGCCGGGTTGAGCGTCGCGAAGAACTCGCAACGGCTATCGAAGAGATGCTCGCCTGCGACGGACCGTTTTTACTCGACGTCTACACCGGCTACGATGAACACGTTTTGCCGATGATTCCTCCCGGTGGCGATTATACCGCCATAATTATGGAGTAAGACATGAAGCTCCGAGTTCGACCGTCCCGGATTCGCGGTGAAATCGCCGTCTCCGGCTCAAAATCGCACACTATCAGGGGCATTATCGCCGCGCTTGCCTCGTCAGGGACAAGCCGGTTGATCGCACCTTTAAAGTCCGACGATACTTGCTCCGCACTTAATGCAGCAAAAGCTTTGGGAGCAAAAATTACCGAAGCTGACGAATTTTGGGAGATCACCGGTACTGGCGGGGTCTTCACCAATCCGGGGCATACGCTCGACTTGGGCAATTCAGGAACGGGGTTGCGGATGCTGACAAGTTTTTGCGCCAGACAAAATTTTCCGATCCGCTTTGACGGAGACGAGAGTTTGCGAAGTCGCCTTATGGCGGGACTTTTTGACGCGTTGACTTTATTGGGTTGCGAGATAGAGTCCACCAACGGGAAATGCCCGTTTTCGGTCGAGGGGCCGCTCCGGGGTGGCAAAACCCGTGTTGACGGGACTACTTCGCAATTTCTCACCTCTTTGCTGTTTATGCTTCCGACACTGACCGAAGATTCGACGATTGAGCTTGATTTTCTCAACGAAAAACCGTATATCGATGTCACGCTCTCCTGGCTTGATTCGCTCGGAATCTCCTATCAAAAGAGCGACGATTATCTGCATTGGAGCATTCCGGGAGGGCAAACTTTTCCGCCGT
This sequence comes from Victivallales bacterium, assembly GCA_031261965.1. GTDB lineage: Bacteria > Verrucomicrobiota > Lentisphaeria > Victivallales > Victivallaceae > Victivallis. The sequence goes on from JAISIP010000025.1 coordinate 12,386, forward strand.
TTCGCAAGGTAATTCCTGCGGACTTTTCGACGGCGGCGTTTCCGCTTTGCGCGGCGGCGATTGCCGGAGACGAGGTTACAATTCGCAATCTTGATTTCTCCGATGCGCAAGGCGACAAAAAGGTTTTTGACTTTTTTGAGCAGATGGGGGCAAAAATCGTCCACGGTACGGAGTTGACTATTGCTCCGGCGACACGGAAACTTCAGGGACGTTCGATCGACCTGAACGCCACGCCGGACGCTTTGCCGATTATGGCGGTGGCGGCGGCATTGGCGGAGGGAGAAACCCGTTTGCTGAACGTGCCTCAGGCACGGGTTAAAGAGACCGACCGAATCGCGGTGATGACCTCCGAACTAAGGAAGATGGGAGCAGTCATTGAAGAGTTGCCCGACGGCATGATAATTCAGGGCGGTTCGCTCTGTGGAGCAGAAGTTTCCAGTCACTTTGACCACCGTATCGCCATGGCGCTGTCGGTAGCCGGGCTGTCTGCCCGAGGCGAAACCGTCATTGATCACGCCGAAGCGGCGAGCGTCACTTACCCTGAGTTCATCCCCGACTTTCAAAAGCTCGGAGCCGACTTCGCCATATTGAACTAATCCCGAGGCTACCGTTCTTTAGCGATAGCCTAATATCGATTGCCACAATATAAACTTTTACCGAACAGAGGTGAGCAATTCTTGGATTTGTATTTTCAGTTCTGTCCTGCTCGCGCCGTTTGATGTTTTATTATCAATTAAATCATTTATTTGCTTGACAGTGCAATTTTTTAAAATGTAATTTGCCATGTATTCCAGCCAGTTATTTCTTATCCGTCCAAGCGTTACTTGAAATCGAACCGTCTCGGCAATTTCATTATTCTTTTTTATCGCTTGTTCATACTTTTCTCTTAATTTTACATCTTTTATTGCAGAAGGCGCAACTCCAGAAGGTAGTCCTGTTTCTGGAGGCGGTGCGATATTGACGTATGGAGTTTCATGATTTTTGTTATGATATTTATCTATCAGGTTAAGAGTATTAAAAATTAATGCCATTTTATTTTGTTGCAAAGACAGTTTTCCGTCTTTGTCCGATAAAAAACGGATAGAATCGCAAATTTCTAAAAGTTCATTAAGATCTTTGCGTGTTGACCACATTTTTATTTTTTTCTCTGCAACTGAATATTGTTCTTTCACGCTGACACCAACATTATTCTTTTCTTTTGCAATAACAAAATTTGAGTATGATAATAAAATCACAGAAGTAAAAGCTAATATTTTTTTCAACATATTCCTTCAGGTAAGTCGTTTATTTTTGATATAATGTTTGCTAGAATAGTTATATCTTTCGCCCGCCAAGTTTTAAAAGTACTTTCTTCAATATAGTTTTATTAAATTATCCCAGTTTCGACTTATCATGTATTCCACGGAGAAAATCTGCTTTTCTTTTGCAACACGCGCCATCTCTTTTCTAAATATTTCAACCCGTTCTTTAGACGCAATTTTGCATAAAATTACGGTTGAGACTTCTAAAAATTTTTGATGATATTCGTTCAAACTATAGCCATAATTTAGATAATTATCTTCGATTTCCTTGATGATTTCATTGGATATTTTTTCGCTTAATTCGGAATATCCATTAAATTTCCTTGTCCAAAGCATCAAAATCATTAAATTATCGTCGGGAAATTTGTAATTATTTTTAAATTGTTTCAGCAAATGTAATATCTGAGAAGCATTTTCCAATCGGATGTTATGCTGATATTTTTGCGCAATAAAATCGACATAAATACCATAGAAAACATTTCTGTAAATACCATCTAAATAAAAATTCCACCAATCTTCATACGCCTTTATTGCCAAATCATTAGATTGATTGCTCTTTTCCTGTAAAGTTTTTTCAAATTTAATCGCGGCGGTCTGTCCTGCCAAACGTGCGGCGGCGAGAAAATTTAAGATACCTTCCAGTTGAGAGATTGCAGTAAAATTGTTTTTTCTGAAATCATTAGTCTTTTGTTGATCAGGATCATTCATGGCAATTTTTGTGTAATCTCGCCACAGCGTATAGTTGATCTTGCTGTCTATGTCACTGATAAATTCATTTAACTTAGCATCATTCCTGCTGTTCAGACACTCAGCGATAAGCGCATTCATATATTTCATTGAGTTGGGTGAACTGATGTGATCAATATTCAACATAGTATTGATCGTTTTCTCGTTGTAGATATCGACTTTCACCTGTCCATAAGAATGAATGCACAGAAGCGATAAGCATAATAGTATTTTTTTCATTATTTGTGACTCCAATTTCTTAGTTGGGAAAATTCGGTTTTTGCTCCTGCCCACCTTTTGCAACATAAAATTCGTATGTCAGATTGAAGTATGCTGCATCAATATTTGTCTTAGCTGCATTTGTTAACTCTGCCCAGTATGCTGAAACTTCATTCGCGCGTTGTCCCCATGGGGTATACGCCGCATCTTGGCCTCCATGAACATTTTCATGAAGAAGAGTGCTTGCGCATATATTCTCATTTTCAAATGCCTCTGATCCTAACTGCACATTTCTCGAAAATTTTGACGAACTCATATCGGTCAGAGCGATATATTGCAAGTTAGAATTATAATAAATATTAGATAAATTTGGAGTCTTTATGTCGTATTTCCACTGTGCATATCTCCAGGCTTTATTGTGGTCATTATCGAAATCAACAAGCCATCTGAATACTCTATGGACAGTTAACTGTTTTTGCTGCAACTGAACATCTTCAAAGCTTACCCCTACCTGCAAAAAATATTTTGTTGTTCTTGTTCTATCACTTCTATGTTCACTATATCCTTCATAATTCCATTCGGAATCATTAAGCCAACTGCTCCCGGGTTCGGGCGTGGCGGTAATTGTAATGCTCGAATTCGCCGCCCCTTTGGCAACATAAAGCGTCTGGTTGTCGCCGGGAGTTTCAACCGTACTGGTCACGGTGACA
>JAISIP010000048.1 GCA_031261965.1 Victivallales bacterium
GCGAGTTTGACAATCCGCCAGCGGTCGTCATCGGCACAGACTCCGTTTTCGGTGAGAAAAACCGGCTTGTCCTTCAAACGGCAAAGTCCGGCGGTAAGCCCTTCGGGGTAAAAGTCTTCCAAATAAAACTCCTTGTCGATCATCCGTAAATGGGTCGCGGTCGGCCATTTGCCGTCAACTTTGGCTTTGCGGGCGGAAATGATTCGTTTGCAATAGTAATTTATCGCCCAGTAGTCGAGAGAATCCTTTAGTTCCGATACGAATTCACCGTCGCGGAAAGGCAAGACGATCTCCCCGGTACGAATGGCATGAAAGAAAAACTCGTTGCTCAGCCAGTCGTCCAAATCGGCGAATTGCCGGTCGAATCGGTCAAAGGCGTCCTCAGGCAGACACGCTCTAAGCGCGTGTGCGCTGCTGATCGGGCGATCGCTGTACTGCTTGATGATGTGATAACCTTTGGCGTGGGCGATTAGTGAATTGGCGCGAAAGTTGCCAACGTCCTCCAAAGCCGGTCCGCCGCCGATATTGAACTCGTTGATAACCAACCAGAAATCCACTAAATCAGCGATTCCGGGCACTAAGTATTGGACATGACGCTCAAAATATTTGATATTCTCACGGATTTTGAAATCCCCTTTGGCGGAGAACCATTGCGGTTTACTGCCGTGGCTTAGAGTGACGAAGGTTTTTATCCCCAGCTCTTTAAGCATGTTAAGCATGGCGATGTAATGAGCTAACGCTTCTTCATCGTGAACTCCTTCGGCAGGTTCAATCCGACTCCACGCAATCGACATGCGGTAGGCGGTATGTTTGAGTTCTTTCATCAATTTGAAGTCTTCGGGATACCGCTCATAGTGGTCGCAGGCGATTCCTGCCTTTTCGGGATAATCCTGAGTGATTTCGCGATAATGATTGGCACTGAAAATATCGTTCCCCTCCACCTGATGGGCGGCGGTAGCGGTTCCCCACAGGAAACCTTTTGGGAAGTCGATTTGAGGCAAGCTCACCACATTCAGCATGATAAAATTTCCTTGTTTTTGCGAAAGCGTAAATTGTTGTGGCGGAAAATTTGTTCAGTAGGCAACTTGCAGTTATTTAACGTTTTAAGTAGATTTAAATGTTGATGAAAATTGCCGATTTCCGCCATTTGATGTGAATCCGAACCCAAAGCGATCATAGTACCCTCTTCTAAACAAATGCGATAAAAATCCGGGTCGGGAGTGTTGGCGTGAAAATTGAGTTCCGCCGCCACGTTGGCGTCGTGCAACAACTTCGCCAACGGGCGATAGAGTTCCTTGGGGGCAGAGTGTTTATTCCACTGGAAAACCCGGAAAGGGTGGGCTAAAATATCCAATCCCCACGCGCAAAGATTTTCCGCCCGCAACATAAACTCCCGTTTGCCGTCGGCTAAATCCTTGGGGTTCATTACCTGGTGAATCGCCGCCAGACGGATTTCGCTATATTTGAAGTCTTCGGGTAGAATGATTGGTCTGCCATATTGGTCGGAATCCAGCTCGTAGCCCGGCAAAACAACGTCCGAGGTGAATTTATCGAGCAGTTGCCGGTATTCGGCGGTGCGGGAAATTATCTTGCATGAGGCAAGTCCATTCGGGTTGTAACGGTCGTGCCAGTAATCGTCGGCGGAGACGTAAAGTTGCCCGGAGTGTTCGGTGAACGCCATTGATTTCAGTCCGAAAAATTTCCCCAACTGAACCGCTGTTGCGCTATTCATATCGACGTTGCAATATGCCAAAGAGGTATGAATATGAAAGTCGGACAAACATAGTTCCGGCGGAGTTTGAAGCGTGATTTGGTCAATGACTCCATTTTCAACAATTAAAATTTGAAAAGGCACTTCGGTAAGCGGGGAGGGGTGTACTCCCAAAAAATCGGGTGACTCCGGCATGGAAAACAGGCACTTTAACTCTTTTGGCAACTCCCTGGCGCGACCCGAAAAAATAATAGAATCGGGTTTCTCCAACTCGTTGAGTCGGATAGCCGCACGTTTGAGCAAAACATTCTCAAGCGGATGAGTCTGGTCTAAATGGATAATTGCAGTTTTCATTGTAACAAAGCCTTTACCGCGCAAAGCGCGATTTTAGTTGCGAACGAGTCAAGCGTCGGTCGCCCCCAGTCGGGCATGGACGTGTCGTCGGATAACAGAAAAGGAGAAATTACATATTCCGGCAGATAAATTGCGTTGTACTTGCCGTTGTCAACCCATGCCGCCCCGACGCAAAATTTCTCTTTGTCGTTGTCGAGCATTACCCACGGTTCGATATGGGGGTCGTCAAGTTCGATTGAGATCATGCTGCACGGCTTTTGCCACCCTGCCGGAGTGTTGGGGTTGTCTTTGAACTTGTACGGACTTGAGCCTAATAGTTTTGCCAGAGGTCCGACGAACGAGACAGCCATATTTTGAATGATCTTCTCGTTTTGAAGCCCGTATTTGGCTGAGACCGGAACTTCGTCGTTATTGCGTATTTTCATATGTTTGGAGAGTTCGCCGTTTAAGCCGCGATCGCGGTGTCCGCCGATAAAGAGGAGTTTTCCGCCTCTGGCGACATACTCTCTTAGGGCGTTTTCCAACTCAGGAGAAATGCCGAAATGCCCCGCCGACAACGCCAAAATCGGAGTGATTTGCGGATTCAGCGCGGAGACTTTATTCAGCGGTACGACCTCTTCTGCGATATTGTGGGCGATCAATGTGCGTCCCAATGACCCCATGAGAAATTTTGAGCCGCCGCCAAACTTGCTCTCCCCGGTCGGTCGAGTGGTTTCGGCGAGCAATCCGATTTTCGGACCGGGTAAGTTGCAGTCGAAGAGTCCGGCGAAAACCGCGGCATCCTGCGGGGTTCGCTTGGCGAGCAACTCCATTCGCGCTTTGGCATATTGGTCATAAATCCCCGCCGGGAAAACTATCGGTTGGTTGCCGTGGGCAAGTTGCCAGGCGGTCAAAATAAGATTATCCGCCTCTTTGACCTGATAAATCCCGGTTTCCGCCATCGCTTTTAAGGCTTCGTGAAGTGCCGGACCGCTCTCTTTGACCCGGGCAAGCCGATCTTCGTTGGCGTTGCTGAAATAGTCGCTGCGAAAGTCGTTGAGCATGATATACAACAACGCGTCGTTTAAATTATTCGCCACAGCTTTAGGTTTGTAATCCTTTAGCGCGGAATCCATAATCGTTCGCACTTCGGGGTAACGGTTCATGACTGAAAGGTCGAAAAAGTACGCCGGCGGCAGTTTAAGATGCTTATAGCGGGCAAAGGTCATAAAGTGGGTAAGCGACGTATGATTGTACGCGCTGCCGTCGGCAGTGACGTGCATTACCGAACCGGCAAACATGGCGGCGCGTTCGCGATTTCCCTCGCGAAATGCTTTAGTAAGCAGATAAAACGCGATTGCTTCACCTATTGGCTGGTGCAACCGTTGCCGATTTATTCGATATTGTTTAATCAGTTGCCGGTCTTCGGGGTCGAGCATGTCAAGCGGAATTTCCTCTTTGTTATACCCGTCGGGATAGTGGGTGTAATGAGTGTGAATTTCCTCCTGTTGAGCGGGTGTCCAAAAATCCCGTATCTCCCGTGGCAGGCATTTCAGCGAGTATTCCGCCATATTGTTGTGACCTACACCCCATGCGAAAATAACGCCGGGAACGCAAAAGCCTAACAGTATCAAATAAATTCTCATAATTTTGCCTACTGCAACAGTGCCTTTACCGCGCAAAGCGCGATTTTAGTTGCGAATGAATCGAGCGTCGGCCGCCCCCAATCGGGCATGGATGTGTCATTGGAGAGCAGAAACGGCGCAATTACATATTCCGGCAGATAAATATTGCGATACTTGCCGTTATCAACCCATGCCGCTCCGACGCAAAAACTCTCTTTGCCGTTGTTGAGCATTACCCATGGTTCGATATGAGGGTCGTCAAGGTTGATCGACAGTATGCTTGCCGGCTTATGCCACCCCGCCGGAGTGTTGGGGTTGGCTTTGAACTTGTAAGGTGTTGAGTCAAAATCCTTTGCCAGAGGTCCGACGAATGTGACAGCCATATCTTGAATGATCTTTTGATTTTGCACCCCGTATTTGGCGGAAACTGGGACTTCATCGTTATCGCGCTTTTTCATATGCTTGGAGAGTTCGCCATTTAACCCGCCATCGCGCAGTCCGCCGATAAAGAGGAGTTTACCCCCTTTCGCGACATAGGCGCGAATCGCCTTGTCCAAATCGTTGGGGATAGTGAAGTGTCCGCCCGAGAGTGCCAATACCGGGGTTTTCGCCGGGTCAAGCACCGAAACTTTGTCAAACGGCACAACTTCGATGGCGATTTGATTGGCGATAAGCGTACGCCCCAAGCAGGAGATGATGAATTTCGAGCTGAATCCGAGTTTGCTGTCTCCGGTCGGCCGGGTGGTTTCGGCGAGCAATCCGACCTTCGGACCGGGCAGATTGCAGTCGAAGAGTCCTGCATAGACCACCGCCTCTTGCGGTGTTTTTTTCGACAGCAGAATTTCCCGCTCTTTGGCGTAACGATTGTAAATGCTTTTGGCGAAAACTATCGGCTTGTCGCTTTTTGCCAACTGCCATGCGGTCAAAATAAGATTGTCCGCCTCTTTGACCTGATAAACCCCGGTTTCCGCCATCGCTTTAAGCGCGGCTTGCAATTCCGGACCGTTTTCCTTGACCCGGGCGAGTGCGTCTTCGCGAGTGTTGATAAAAGTGTCGCTGCGATAGTCGTTGAGCATAATATAAATCATCGCATCATCTAAATTGTCCGCCACCGGCGTGGGCTTGTAATTCTTTAACTCTTCGTCCATCATCTCCTTTGCCTGGGGATAACGGTCTATGACCGAAAGATCGAAGAAAAACGTCGGCGGATACTTGACATGGCGATAGCGGGCAAAAGTCATATAATGAGTTACAGGGCTGTGATTGTACGCGCTGCCGTCGGCAGATACATGCATTATCGTCCCCGCGAATAAAGCGGCGCGTTCGCGATTTTCCTCGCGAAAAGCTTTGACGAGCAGATAAAACGCGAGTGCTTCGCCGATGGGCTGATGCAGTTGTTGACGGGTTATATTGTAACTCTCAAGCAAAGCCGCGTCGTCGGGGTCGAGCATTTCCGGCGGAATTTTGCCTTTGTTGAACTCATCGGGGTAGTGGGTGTAATGGGTATGGATTTCCTCCTGTTGGGCAGGTGTCCAAAAGTTGCGGATCTCTTCGGACAGATATTTAAGTGAATACTCCGCCATGTTGTTGTGACCTGCTCCCCATGCAAACAGCACAAGAGGAAGGAATGCTGTAATAAAAGCAAGATATTTTTTCATGGTTATTTCTCCGTTTTAAGCTCGGCGACCAGACTCATATAGGCCTGAAACTCGGAGAGCGTCACAGTTAAAACACTATTTCCGTGCTGTTGTTTCCAAACCACTTTATTGTGGGCGAACGCCTCGGGCTTGACATCACTGCTGAACGGTTTACCCAAAACCTTGGTCAACGCCGCCACCGACGATTCAAACGAGGGCGCCTTGGGGAAGTTGGATAGCGAGAGCCGACGCATCCGGTGGTGCATGTCGAAACGCAACTCCAGTGTAGCCGGGCTGCCGAAAAGAACTTCCAACTCATTTACAATAATTTGAGTTCCGCCGTCGTCCAGCCGTTTGATCGGGGCGATATTGCTAAAAAGCAAGGTCGATTCGCGCAAATAGCGGTGGGCGGTTTCCGAGTCAAGGCTCCAGTTGATCACCGACACGGGACTCCAAAATTGTTCGGCATTGACTATGGTTTTATCGCTGTTGTTTGAAGTTGTGCTATTTGCCTTTACCTTCTGCGGCACAGCCGATGCCGGAGTGGCAGAAGCCTCGCCAAAAGAGTCGATGTCCAAGCGATAGCAAAAGGCGTGACCATTCGGTGCTGTAATTTCGGCGGAATTTGTGATCTTTTGGGTGGCAAATTCACGCAAAGCAAAGTCGTAACTCCTCAATGTGCCGCTGATTTTGCGCGGCAAATACAAGGTGAATCCGACCTCGTTATAGACCACCGGGGCGCGACCTTTGTTGCGGATTTTTTCCGCCTGAATTCGCGGACCGACGAATCCTCCGCCGGGTAGGGCGATTGACCAATCCATGTCGAATCCGAAGTTGCGTGCATCGCTCAACACCGAGATCAGCAATCGCCTTGAGGCGTTTTCGCCGGTAAGCGCTTTACCGTCGTCGGAACTGACGCTCCATGCGACAAATGGTTGATTCAGATTCGAGATCGCAATTCCGTCCTTGAACCGCCACGGCAAAAGATTTTTGGTTTCTCCGACATAGGCTTTCAGGGTCGGGGTATCGAGCATCATTCGGCTGTTTGCCCAGTCGTAGATCTGTTCCTTGCCGGTCAAGAACGGCGAGGGGGCGGGCAAATTGCCGGGAAGGGGGGAGCCGTCTTCGGTTTTAAACCCGAAATCGCCTTTATCGTCAAATTTAATGCGCGAACCTTCTCTAAAAGTGGACTTATTGATCATCGCGCCGTTGAAGCCGTTGTAGCTAAAAATATCGCGTTTGCCGACCACATAAACCTTGGGTTTTTCGGCGGGAGCGAGCAAGTTGTGGCGAAAAATATGCCCTGCCGTCGCCATGGACGCACTCATTATCGGGTCGTTGGAGTGGCAGATCGCGCTGTCGGGGGAGAATTTAGTCATGTAACGCATCGGAGCAATCGTAAATAATTCGTCCGGAATGCGTTGTGCTTTCATAAAGCGGGCATCGCCTTCGGCGGTCAGCTCATCGCCGTAATGCCAAAAAACCGCGTCCCAATCCTGATAAGATGCCAATGCCGCGACGCGGTAAGGGAATTCCGCCCGGGTCGGCATCGGGCGATGGGTGTTGATCTCGTAGATCATGTTAGGTTTGTCGGCAAGTGTATTATTGTCAACGATATAAAGCGATGGCGGAATGCTCAGCGAACTCGTGAGCGTGCTTTGGTACATACCAAAGCTGTTGACATCACCGAAGGAGTCAACGTATCCCCATGGCACGCAGTTGCGATAATAGGTGTCGTGGACAAAAGGAACGACGTTGATTCCCACCCCTTTGGGGGCGAATCCTCGGCAGTAGGCGACAAACTTTTCGTTAAAATCGCGAATCAATCCGATATTAAACGTGACATAATCGTTGCCGCGTATTTCGGGATATTTGGTGCGTTCTCCGATAATCGGACCGAGTTTTACGCTGTTTTTCGCCAGGGATTCGCCGTCGTCGAGTTTGCCCCAAGCCGCGAGCAACCCGGAGTCATCGGTATATTTTTTCTTTAGATACTCATTCCAGAGTTTTTGCAATTTATTGCGGAAGTAGGCGGGCCATTTGGCATAGCCTTGTTCGAGTGACCATTTAAGATAGCCGTTTTCGTTGTAGACTTCAAAGACGGCGATCGCCTCTTCTTCGGCGTAACGTTTTTTGGTATAGGGATTGACGTGATTGAGAAAATTCTCGGTGTGTTTATAGCGGACTTT
>JAISIP010000060.1 GCA_031261965.1 Victivallales bacterium
TCGATCATCACCGACGAGAACCCCATATCGATACAGCTTTTGCAGGTCTCAAAATCCGGACCGTGGTCGAGGTGCAAACAAATCGGAATACCTTTACCGCCGGAGATCTCCTTGGCGTACTCGACCGCGCCTTGCGCCATATAACGCAACAGCGTCTGGTTGGCGTATTCGCGGGCACCCTTGGAAACCTGAAGAATCACCGGTGATTCGGTTTCGACACAGGCCTGGATAATCGCCTGGAGCTGTTCCATATTGTTGAAGTTGTACGCGGGAATCGCGTATTGACCTTTCATCGCCTTGGCAAACATATCTTTGGTGTTCACCAATCCGAGATCTTTGTAACTGACCGCCATAGAAAGACTCCTTAACTTATTGTGAGTTACTCCGAGTAATTTCGGTATAAAAAACATTGAGGGTATCACTAAAAACTGGCTTGAGTTACAAAATTGGCAGATTCGCAATTTGGAGGCGCGATTTTGCAAGCATCTGGCTAACATGGAGTTAACCAGATGTGTGCAAGGTCGTGCATACGAATGCGAGATGCAATTTTTAGCCAAATTTCCAGTTTTTAGAGGTAGCCTTGATATAATCTAACTTGAGTTGAGAAAAAATTCAAGTCAAGTGCATGTAAAAAAACGCGATAAACCCGCATCGCAACATTGGAATATCGCTCATTCGCACAAAGGAGGGCGACCGGTACTCTCGCGAATGATCAGTTTGGTTGGGATTATCACGCTTTCAACATCCTGTTGCCGCAAGCTTGCACCCATCAATCGAATTGCATTTCGGACAATCGCCTCGGTGTCAAATGCCAGAGTGGTCAGTGTGGGATGTTGCCAGCGGGACTGATTCGGATTCTCGTAGGTGATTAAGGATATGTCTTCGGGAATTCTTTTCCCATATTTTCGCAATGTATACAGCAAATGAGCCGGTTCATGGTTGACATCGATAATCGCGGTGATTCCCGATTTCAGAAGATTGCCTATACACTCGTCGATAGAGTCTTCTCTGTAGCGTTCGTAAATTACGGAATCCCGAATCCCGTACTCTTCGGCAACTTCATAAAAGCGTTTGAGTCCACGGTTCTCCCAGCGTAAGGATTCTCCGGGAGATTCAAGACGAAGCCGGGCTATTTTTCGATGTCCCAGCGAAAACAAATGTTGCAAAGCTATTTCGGATTCCCCGTCCGCATCAGGCAACACCGAGCCGATGTGTTCGAGCGTGTCGGGATAATCGTTGATGGCGACCACCGCAGAACTTTTTATAATGTCAGGAAGTTTACTGCTCAATTTATTATAGCCGAGAAAGAAAATACCGTCGGCGAACAATTCGGAGAGGACTTCGACATTGTCGCAAGATACGGCAAACATTTTCCAGCCTTTTGCCGCCACTTCACGCTCCAGCAAAGAAACCAGCGAGATAAAATTGCTGAGACCGTCATATAAAACCGCGATTTTGTTGACATGATGTGAAGAACAGTTCCGATAATTCATTTCTCTCGCACGCTTAAGCAACCGTTCCCGGATTTCAGGTGCCACCCCCGACTGTTGACGCAATGCGCGTGACACCTGAGAAAGCGAAATACCCTCCGCCGCAGCTAAATCTTTCAGCAAAACTTTTCCTGCCATCTTATGTCTCCTATGCAATTAGCTCAAGGGTATCTCTAAAAACTGGCTTGAGTTACAAAATTGCCAGATTCGCAATTTGGAGGCGCGATTTTGCAAGCATCCGGCTAACATGGAGTTAACCAGATGTGCGCAAAGTCGTGCATACGAATGCGAGATGCAAATTTTAGCCAAGTTTCCAGTTTTTAGAGATACCCTCAATATATACAGATATTTTTTATTTTTCAAATCCGATTTGCAAAAATTTGCAATCCGAACTGAGAGCCGACTATTGTTTTTTGCTTTATTTTTGCTATAATATTTTGTAGAAATCAAAAACTTCTTGCTCACGCGGAAGTTTACTTTGGTAAACACAACCACAGGAGGTTACAAATGCGCTGTTACATCAAAAAGGCAAAATCTCGAAGAAGGAATCCAAGTAAATTTACCTTGATAGAGTTGTTAGTGGTGATCGCGATTATCGCTATCTTAGCGGGAATGCTCTTGCCGGCTTTGTCAAGAGCACGTGAAGCCGCCCACAAAACCCAATGCACGGGAAATATGAAAACCCTGGGAATGGCGGCCATCGCCTATGCCGACCTTTACGCCGGGTTATTAGTGCCGTTGCGGGATAGCGGTTGGACACAACCCTGGAATGAAACAAGTGGAGCGTACGCCTCCAGCGGCGGAGAATATTACCGGCTCTTTGCCGGAAATTCATCGTTGCCTTACAATCTTTACGGTGGCGTACCGCCGGCATTGATGTGTCCCAAAGTTCCGAGTTTTCCCAATGTTTGGCATCCCACACTTTCAGGTTATTCAAACTATGTCAACATAGGATTTTATGGAATGAACTCTCAGCCGGAAAATACCGGCATGAAAAACGGTGATTGGTTTGTACATAATTTCAAAAAAGTGTACAATCCGTCCTCAAAACTGTTGCACCTCGAAAGTTTCGGCCCTGGAACCACCGCCAATTCCAACAAAGGTCTTTGGAATGTTACGCGCAATGATGCGGTACTGTATGGAGCCAAAGGGGTATCCTACGCTCACAATGAAACCGCAAATGTCCTGTACTTTGACGGGCACGTCGACGGGCAGAGATATAACGCTCTTTACGGAGTGTATCACACAAATAACAATTGGGAACCTTACAAGAAATAACAGGATTTATAAAATGGCTGAATTGTACAAAAAAATCGGGTTTGGCGTTCTACTGGTCTGCGCCGTTTTTAATCTTGCCGCAGATAACGTATGGGTCTACAATACGCCCCGCGACTTGTTGGCCGATCGAATCTCGTTTACGGACTCCAAAGAAAATGCCTTTACCCGGCAATGTTGCACCGACGTGAAAACCGCGAACGAGGAAAACACCCTCGCGCTTAAAATCATTTCAAAAAAAGAAAATGCCCTGCCGCATTTCAAGCAAGTGAATTTTCGCTATAGACAAGCGGTGGAAAAGGACGAACAATATAAAATCAGTTTCGTTTACAAAGGTACCGCCCCAGGGAATATATCACTTACCGTTGCCCAGATGGACGCTCCGTATAAAGCAATCGGTAAATACGTCGGTCGGGAGTTGCGTGTAAGCAAGGAATGGCAAACTGCGGAAATCAAATTTCATGCATCCGATGCGTTCGCGCCGCCATTGGCAACCCCCCGGTTGATGATTGGTCACTATCCTGTGGGCGAAACCCTCTATATCGGACCGGTGAAGATCGAAAAAGTCAGTTCCGTTATGGCTCTGAGTGTCGGAACGAAATGGAAAAGAGTTTTAGGCGATGCTGCGATTGACGCGATTCCCGCCGGCACCGAGGAGATCGAAGTAGGTGAAAACGGTTGCGAGCTTTCTCCAGACAAAAAATTTCCGGCAAAAAGCTGCGCGGTTCTTTATCAAAATTTTACCGCTGCCTCCGACGGCACAATGCAAATCGGAATGGCGGCGGATTGGTGGTTTGAGTGTTTCGTCAATGGAGTCAAAGTGTTCGACACCATGAAAAACGGCAATCAGTCCAACCAATTTTTGCCGACTGATCACGTTTTCAACTTTCCGGTAAAAAAAGGCGACAATTTAATTGCGGTAAAAGTCTACAGCGGTAGCGGAGGTTGGAGGTTTGCCGTCGGCAAAGTCCCTTTTGTGGAAGACCCCTCCGGGTCTAAGCTTCTGACCATTGTCCCGTCGGCGGAATATAAAGCCGTCAATTTGGATTCGCTTGCGGTCAAATCGGGAAGTGCATTGGATTTCTCCGAGGTCAATGGTTCCAGACCTGACATTAGTTCCCGGGGGCGGTTGCTCTGCAATTCGGAGGGTAAAATAGCGTTTGAGTCGACTAAAGAAAAGTCGGTTCGTTTTTTGAGCTTCAATTTTGACATCGCAAACTGGCGACAAAGAGTTGAAGACTGGTCGAATCAGGATCTGGAAACATTTGCCCAAACCGCCGCCAATATGGGTTATAATATGATCCGCATTCATCGCCCGGAGTCTTTTTTGCTGGGCTGGAAAATCCATAACCGCCCGTTCAAAAATATGACCCAGACAGGAATTCCGCAGACGGCAGAAGAGATCGCCTGGGATCCCAAAAGCCTCGATCGCTTTGACTATTTGTTATACTGCCTGAAAAAGCATGGCATTTACATAAATTTAGACATCATGGGCGGTGGCAGCGGTTATACGACGGCGAGAATTTACGATGCTGGCGACTCTTTCCGCTGGTCAATGTTTGTCGATGAACGTTATCGAAACCATTGGAAAGCCGCCGCCTCGTTTTTGCTCAACCGCGAAAATCGATATACTAAGACCCGCTTAAAAGACGACCCCATCCTGGCAGTCGTAAATTTCATGAACGAACAAGATATGGTACTTCTTCAAAAAGCGGGTGTGGCTAAACTAACCGCCCCTTTTCGCAAATATTTGCAAGAAAAATATAAAACCGATGCTGCTTTATCGGCGGCGTGGGAACAAACCATCACTTTTAATACAGTTGGCGATATTAACGAAAATATCTTACGCTCAGGGAAAACAGCAGGTCGCGATGCCGGGAAATTCCTGATTTCCACCATGACGGAAATGACCGACTATTATACCCGCACCATCCGGGAAATCGGTTATCCCGGAATAGTCAACCACTTCGACATGATCGTCCGCACCATGGAAATACCTGTACGGTCGCAGCTTCCCGCCATCGCCCAGCATATCTATTTCGCCCATCCGTGGCACGTTCCCAAAGAGAAAAAAATTGCAACCAAAGAGTATCCGATATATTGGGGTTCACGAGACAAAGATTCGATGTGTGACCAAAACAGTTCACTTGATTCAAATTTTTTTCGCGCCGCTTCGGTTGCCCGTTTTTTGGATCGTCCCTTTTTTATCACCGAATATTCCCATTCCGCCTACAACAAATTTAGACATGAACGCGGATTGTTCTTCGCGTCTTACGCCGCCCTTCAAGGTTGGGATATGCTGACCGCCCATGCCGATATGGTGTGGCGCAAACCCGACCCGATCACCTGGTTCGACAGCGCGTCCGATCCGATTGTCCGCGCCTCGGAAGCAATCACCGCATTGATTTTTCTGCGAAAAGACGTACAAGAATCGACTCAAAGAGTGGTGCTGGAACTGGATTCCACGCGTCTGTTTCCTGACAATTATCTTGCGGCGGTGGGGGACGATTACTCCAAACTTGCCATGTTAACGAAAATAGGAATCCTTTATCCCGAGTCAAAAGTACCTTTTCCTCTCGCCCAAGTCAAGCCGACTTTGAGTATCAAACCGGACGGATTTTCGCGGTTGGATGTCAATTCCTGGTGGGTTTCTGTCGATACCACCGATTCGGAAAAAACCGCCGACTTAATCCGCCAACTCCGTAATAACGGCATACTATCCGCAAAAAATAAAACCGATTTCACTGACAGGATTTATCAAAGCGACACCGAAGAACTTTTGCTGGATGCAAAAAATAAGACAATGCAGGTTGTCACAGACAGACTGGAGGGAGCTATTCTGAAGAAAAATCAGGAGGTTAATCTCAATACTCTTTCCATTCGCAATTGTTCCGTTCCCGCAAGCATTGTCGTTGCTTCTCTCGAAAATAGACAATCGTTGCAAAATGCAAACAGACTTCTGCTGATTATTTCAACCAATGCGCTGAATAACGATATGATTTTTGAGAATAGCTCGATGATCCGTTGTCTCGACCCCGGTTATTTCCCGATTCTAATGCAGACCGTTCAAGCCGAACTGCACCTAAAGACCGCACAAAGTGCAAAAGCGGCAGTTTACGCTCTTAATCTCGATGGTTCCCGTGCGGAGCAAATTCCCGCTCAACTCTCCGATGATGAGTTGGTTTTAAAACTTAATACCGAAAAATTGAAATATGCAACTCCTTTTTTTGAAATTATATTTGAATGAGGTTAAACGTGCTTGATACATCAATCCCCTCTATGCAAAAAATCAATCTTGCCGAATACCGCGATCGGGTGCTTGGCTGCTGGACCGGTAAAAACATCGGAGGAACCCTCGGCGGTCCGCTGGAAGGACGACGGGAATTCAACGATGTCACTTTTTATACTCAAAAATTAAACGGCAAACCTGCTCCCAACGACGATCTTGACCTTCAGTTAATCTGGCTGATCGCCGCGGAAGAATACGGATTATATCGCCTCAATGAACGCATATTAGGTGAGTTCTGGCTCACTTATATTACCGGTCACTGGAACGAATACGGCGTGTGCAAAAGCAATATGCGCAACGGTCTTATCCCGCCACTGTCAGGTTCTTGCAACAATGATCGCTGGAAATTCAGCAACGGAGCGTGGATTCGCTCGGAAATTTGGGCTTGCCTATTTCCAGCGTCGCCGGATGAGGCGGCACAGCTCGCCTATTGCGACGCCTGTTGCGATCACGCCGGAGAAGGAATTTATGCAGAACTTTTTACCGCAAGTATCGAATCCATGGCGTTTGCAATACAAAATATCCGAAAGCTCATTGACTTGGCCATACTGCGGATTCCGCAAAATTGCCGAGTAACTCAAGCGGTAAAGCTGGCATGTTTTTGCTATGACAATGGAGTACCTTTCAGGGAAGCACGCGATAGAATCGTCAAAGACAGCGAAGATCTCGGCTGGTTTCAAGCACCCGGCAATTTGGGGTTCATTACTCTTGCATTACTCTATGGCGAGGGAGATTTTGAGCGGTCAATCTGTCTTGCGGTTAATTGCGGCGACGATACCGATTGTACCGCCGGTACTGTAGGTGCGATTCTCGGTATCATCCACGGTCGCAAAGGAATTCCGAAAAAATGGATCACTCCGATCGGGAACTCCATCGAAAGTTGTTCTATTAACACATTCCCGCAAAATTATCAATCTTCGATTCCGCGTACTGTACAGGAGTTGACCGAGCGGGTCATTGCCCTTGCCCGGCGAACGACGCACAAGACGCGTACACTGCCGGAGTTCGGCAATACAGCGACAGTGTTTACCGCCGAATATCTGCAAAAGTATGAAAACTCCGATGCTGTGGCAAAACGTATTTGGAATCGATCGCCTTACGAATTGACTTTTGATCTCCCTTACGGTGTTTTTACTGTGGAATATGACTCCGGACCGTATGTAACTTTCGGGATTCCAAAACGTTTGACCGTCCGCATGTCCGGGGTGCATTTTATTGAAAATGTAGTTTCCGTAAAACTTTTGTTGCCGGAGGAGTGGAATTCGGAAGGCAACTCCGAGTGTCAAATGTCGGCGAAATTCTGGAATACGGTTTCCGCTGAATTAAGCTTTACTCCTAAGAGATTTTCCGGAGTGTTTTACGATCTTCCGATTGAAATCAAGTTGATGGATCGTCGGAATTCGATCATCGTGCAATTGCCTTTGCAAAATGGGGAAGTGGTATTCGACATCGATCGGATTGATCAAGGATTTTATGATCGGCTGGACCGCAACCGAAGCCTAAATATGGTTCGATAAAAAACTTTCCGCTGTTTACGGCTACTTCTAAGTTGATTTCTTAGTCGCCTTGCGGTATCTTAAGAATACCCTGATTTCGTGAAAGAAAATTTGGATAAAAATGAACAATTCAGCCTTCTCCACTGACATGCTCTCTTCCCTGACGCTGTACTACGCAAAATGCGAACAAATTTTTCGCAATCCGGGAACACATTGCCGGGCAAACGACGTAATTGTCACTTGCGAAAACAACTCCGACTCTTTGCGTATCGCCGTCACCGGGGATTATACCCCGATCCGTTTTTTGAAACTCCGCTGGAATTTTCGCCTGCCCGACACTGCTTTGTTTCTCGGCGATGCATGGGAACGCTCTTACGGCGATTTGCAATTCAGAAGCATGGATTCCGGTCGATTTATGCCGTGGTATTTTTTTATGCGCCAAGAAGATGCATTTCATGGCTTCGGGGTAAAAACCGGTGGTGGTGCCTTCGCTTTATGGAGTGCCGACCCGGCAGGCGTAACTCTCTATTTGGATCTGCGGTGCGGTACGGAAGGCGTAATCCTCAACGGTCGAATTATTGAAGCTGCGACGATAATTTTTCAGACGTTTCCGACTGATTCTTTTACCGAAGCCTGCCGGGCGTTCTGCACAAAAATGTGCGACCGTCCGCTCCAAGTCACCACCCCGGTTTACGGCGGAAATAACTGGTATTACGCATATGGTAATTCATCGCGCCGCGAAATTTTAGATGACTGCCGCCGTCTTGCCGCGTTTTGCGAAAATCTCAAAAATCCTCCTTTTATGGTGATCGACGACGGTTGGCAGCCGGGTGAACGAAGCATGGACTTCAACGGCGGTCCGTGGGATCGGGGCAATGACCGTTTCCCGAATATGGAGACTTTGCCGAAAGAAATGCTTTCCCTCGGTGTTCGTCCCGGAATCTGGTTGCGACCATTGCAAAACGCCGCGCCGGAAATTCCCGGCGAATGGCAATTGCGCCGGTGGATTCTCGATCCGACCATTCCCGACGTGCGGGAGTGGATTTTTGCCGATATTCAACGCATTTCCCGTTGGGGATTCCAACTTTTAAAACACGATTTCACCACCTATGACCTCTTCGGCAAATGGGGCTTTGAAGCCAATCCATGGTTGGCATCGGGTGATTGGAGTTTCGCCGATCGGAGTCGCACTTCGGCAGAGGTCGTCACCGATCTTTACCGTCTGATTCTCGAAGCGGCAGGAAGTGCTATGATA
>JAISIP010000131.1 GCA_031261965.1 Victivallales bacterium
GGTCAAGGTCATGGATTTGCACGTAAACGATCGCAGCAACGTTATGAACGAAGCCGCCAATAGCGGGTTAATCGCATTGGGTGCTCCGACCATGAACAATCAGGTGTTCCCGGCTATGGCGGATATTCTCTGCTATCTAAAGGGGTTGAAGCCCAAAAATAAGCTCGGTTTCGCGTTCGGGTCGTACGGTTGGAGCGGCGAGGGCGGCAAGCAGATCAAAGCCGTGCTGGATGAGATGGGCGTGGAGCAACCTTGCGAAATGTTTCAAGTTAAATATATGCCGACGGCGGAAGATCTCAAAAAGATTCACGAAATCGGCGAAAAGTTGGGGCAAACTTTGCTTGCCAAAATAAAGAAATAGTCCAACATAAGAAGGAGAAAATGCAATGAAAAAGTATGTATGTGACGTTTGTGGTTATGTTTACGACCCGGCAAAAGGCGACCCGGATAATGGGGTTAAGCCCGGTACTGCATTTGACGCGTTGCCGGAAGATTGGGTTTGCCCGGAGTGCGGAGCAAGCAAGAGCGAATTTTCCCCGGCGGAATAGAACCGATCGGAGCAAGAGGTTAGAAATGGCTGATTTCCGCAGGATGGTTTTGGTATCGATGGCGGTGTTCATGCTTTGGGGTGCAGGCTTAGGTTGTGCTTCAATGCCGTGGAACGAAGCTTCGCGAAACATCGAAAATTCCAAGCGACTCAGGGTCGGAATGACCAAATCTGAAGCACTTGAAGTGATGGGCGACCCGGTATCCGAAGAGCTGTTTTCGACTCCCGATGTTTGGTTTTACTTTGTCCGATCGGTCTGGACCGACGGTTTAACCACCATGGACGAGTGTATGCCTTTGGTGTTTGAAGACGGCAAATTGATCGGCTGGGGTAATCCGTTTTACGCCAAGTATCGAATCGCCCAAAAGCAAGGCGGGAAAAAGCTGGAACTTTAGGCTACCTCTAAAAACAGGAAGTTTGGCTAAAAATTGCAGCTCACAATTGTATGTGCGGTCTTGCTCATAGCTGGTTAACTCTATGTTAGCCAGCTACTTGCAAAATCGCACCTTCAAGTTGCGAATCTGTCGATTTTTAACTCAACCAGTTTTTAGAAATACCCTTTAGAGTTACTCTTTAGAGTGGGTTTGAAAAACTTCCGAAACTCTTCCTGACCAATAAAAAAACGACAGTCAGTAGACTGCCGTTTTTTTTGTTATTATTCGCGAATATCAGGTTGCAGTTTCGAGTTTGCGGTAAGCTTCGAGCATACGCATATAGCGACTCTTTTGTTTTGAGTTCGGGTACGTGGTCGCAATCGGGGCGCAAAAGTTTCGATACAAAGCCTCAAACGGCATCGAATCAATGGCGTTGGCAGCGCGTATTGCCGCACCCAATCCGGCGGAATTCGCAACTGCGATAGTTTCTACCTCCGACTGAAATACGTCCGCAATGATTCGCAACAACGCCGCGCTTTTCGATGCCCCGCCGGTAACTCTAATGCGCCGGATTTTCTCGTTTTGCCAGGTGCTGTGCAATCGCATGGAGAGAATTTGCGATTCGAGCAACGCCCGAACCCGCTCATTCGCCGAAGCTTTTTCCCAGTCGAAATTGCATTGAACTTGGGGTCTTAACACCAGCGGGGTGGATTCCGGCACAAAATAGGGCAGCATCAAATTTTCATTCTCGGGTATCGGAGTGATTTGATCAAATTCGGCGTAGGATATACCGCATTTTTTGCGGATCTCCTCACGCGCCAAAGAGCCGTTGGTAAAGCAAATCAAGCTCATAAAGCCACCCGCCGGATCTCCGAACACATGTCCGTATCCGTCCGGGTCGGTCCGGAAATCGCGCATTGCCGCAAAAAATGTATCGCTCGTACCGAGACTGACGACGGCAATTCCGGGTTCGCCCGCACCGACACCGATCAAACTATTCGGATTGTCCCCCGACCATACCGCTACCGGCGTTCCGGCACGGAATCCGTATTTAGTGAAGTATGGTGATAAATTCCCGGCGACCGTGGCGGACGGAGCTGCTTTGGGCAACTTATCGAGCAATCCCGGCGCGGAAAATTCTGCAATTTCGGCATCCCAAGTCAGAGTCTTTAAATTCAGGAGATTCATCCCGGCTCCGTCGCCGTAATCGATAGGCGAGGGGACACCGCATAGCACCGAAGTAAAAAACGAACTTGCCAGATGCACCGTCGCCGTATCGCGCCAGATGTCGGAGGATTCTTTGGCAAATTTGCGAATTTGCGCAGCTCCGAAGCGTTCGACCGCGGGGCTGCCGGTTTCGAGCCGAAGCCGATCGCCGAACCGTGATTCAAGCTCCTTGCATTCACAAGTAGTGGAACGATCCATCCAAATCGGAGAGAATCGGCGCGACAGACACGGGACAATCTGTTCCGAAAGCGTCTTTGCCTTATCCAGTTTTTCCAAAACTTGCGGGAAAGATTTTTTTAGATAGACTGTCGCATGTTGCTGGGCGGAGCCGGAGATCCCGGCAATTTCCCCAAGCGGAGCACCGGAATCGTGCATTCTCGCAAACAACAGCTCAATCGCGTCGAGCCACATTGCCGGGTCAGCCACCCGAATAAGTGGATCCGGGTTGGATACAAACCCGTCCGGCGCTCCGTATTCCGGCAAATCCGCGCCGAAATTGACCGAAAAACCGCCGAATTTAATTTCGGGATTATCCGGGTCAATCAGTTCAGCTTTAACACCTTGGGTGCTTAGATCAATTCCCAGATAGAGTGCCATGGCACTACCTGCGCGGGTCAATATCGCCAAGCGCACACATCTGGCGAATGCTTAACAAATCGGCGGAGGATTGCGACGTATACCCGGTCGGGGTTTCGACCCGTTCCGCCAGTTTAAGCACCATGGACAGCGCAGTTACACAATTGATGATAAACTGTTTACGGCAAGCGATGTCGTCTTCGGGATTTCCTTCGGCACGCAACATATGGCAGTCGTATTCAATAACCCCTTTCCAGCCGATGTCATTGAGCGTTTTGAACATCATGACCGTCTCTTTGAGACCTTCCGGTCCGATAAGCGGCGGGAAATCGTTGTCAAATTGTGCTTTGATTTGCGAGCCGAAGTGCAGGAATTTAAGTTTGTTCATGCTGCAAAGATATGCCACCGTCATAGAGGCGTTCATCAACGCCATGGACTCGTGTTGCAAAAGTTCCGGGTTAACTCCCCAGAAGTCCGGCTTTTTCAAGCGGCCAAAAATAAATCCCGCCGCATGTCCGCTGGTCGGCAAAAACATCTGACCGCGTGGCTCGTTCGGCTTGGGTTCAATCGTTGCGCCGATATAATTGGTCATCTTTTTTTCGGCGATGTAATCGGTTACATGATTAAGGCCGTCGGCGAGAAAATCGTAAACATGACCCCACTTGGTGATGACCGGGACTTCAAAACCATCGCGGGCTACCCAGTAAACATAATACTTTGCGCCAAAGAATTGTCCGATGCGGAGTGTGCGTTCGACCTTTTTGGCGGCAAGACGGCGAATGGCAGGGTCGGGGTTGCACAGTCCGCCATCGCGAAAAATCTTATTCCCGTGCAAGCTACAGG
Source organism: Victivallales bacterium (assembly GCA_031261965.1). Taxonomy (GTDB): domain Bacteria; phylum Verrucomicrobiota; class Lentisphaeria; order Victivallales; family Victivallaceae; genus Victivallis. Next base: position 3,568 of record JAISIP010000131.1, read on the forward strand.
TCGCGGCGTGAAATTTTATTCCGGCCTGGTCAAGTACGGCTTTGATCGCGTGCAGTTTTTTGCTGACGTCGCTGTCGGGGTCAAGATCGTCTTCGGGTTGCTCAGGATTCCACGGCACAAGATCGTCATCGTGGAAACTCGTTGCCTCGACGTAACCTGCTTTCCCCGCCCAGGCGATAAGTTTGGCGACTTCAAGCGAATCGATACGGTCAAGCACAGCACCGCCGAACGGGTCGCTCAACGGACTTCCCACACACCAAAACGGCATCGAACGGTACGAAACACAACCTTGGTTAAAATCCATTTTTCAATCCTTTTTGTTTAGAGGTAGCCTAATATAAATCACCTTTTGTCTAATTACAAAATATTTTTCTGATTTTGAAATTAGTTCAAAAGCCGGGAAATACGAATTTTATATAAATCGGCAAAATGCTTTTGCATATCTGACGGCAAAAAAGAGCGTTGCAGTGCCTCAGAGTGGTATTTTTCGGCGTTATTCAAAAGCTTTTTAGTGATTTTTGATTGTTGAGCGGAGGTCAAGCCGAGAGTTTCGGCAAAATTGCAAAAGTCGATTTTTTTTAGGCTGGACTTTTTACCGCATATCGTTAGAGCAGACTCTTCTTTGTCCGCTGAGAGTATGATGCCAACTGGAACTAAGTCAAAAGCAGGAGTCAAGGTATATTGACCGTTTTTTTGACGAATCATTGCGAAATTTTTCAGGTGCATGTCGGAGTTGCCGGTTAAAAAATTAAAGAGCGTTAATTCATATAAACGCGCTACATCCAGACCGGGCAAATCGGAATACTTGCGAAGTGCTTTACCGATTTGCTCCATAGAACCATTGTATTTTTGGCTGGTCAATTTGTTAGTAAGCTGGCAAAAATCTTCCATGTGCAACGAACCGTTTGAGGTACGATCCATACGTCTGGTAATATAAGCAAATTCGCCGGATTTCAAGGTAATCAAACCAAATTCGGCGGTGGTGATTTTACATAGTCGAGCAAATAGCATGGTAAAATGTTCCGCTTCGGGAAGACATTTCCACAGCGGGGTTTGCGGCTTCAGAATAAAGTCGCCTTCCAATCCAAC
>JAISIP010000167.1 GCA_031261965.1 Victivallales bacterium
ATCGGCGAACTTGGCTACGCGTTTTTGTTCAGGAACTACCGCCCGGAACAAGGCAAATGGCAGACCGCCGACCCCTTGGGTTACCCCGACGGTTGGAACAACTTAGCCTACGTCAATAATCTGATTTTTGATGCCATTGACATCTATGGTGCTGCTGTGACTTATATCTGGAGCGGATGGCAGATTCAACAGATAATAGGAATTGTAACCCAAAAAGCTTCGGGATACGTATACGGTAACAGTGTTACCATTGTTTGGAAAAATACGGTTGTATGGACATGTACAACATGTAAAGGGGGAGGAAGTGAAACATTTTACACTACAACCAGTTACTCAAATGATGATGTTGTTTGGGCAGCTCCGGTGGGAGGATTGGGATTGTCTATTCCAACGCCGCAAACATTGCCAACATTATTTACTGAATTTTTGGCGACGTTATTGGATGATCTTCTTTCTAAAGAAATAGCTGCTAATTTGTCAATTTCACGAATGCAAGACAATAAAGCTTTGGCCGCGCCGACAAAAACTGTAACATATACACATAAGTGTGAATAATATGAAATTAAACTTCTTGCATTTAGCGTGGGTATTGTTATCATTATTATTTAGTATCACTGCGCCTTTATTCGGTATGGAGGCTAATTCCAAATTTTTGAAAGAACTTGAACGCTGTGACGTTTCATATTTTATAAAAAAGTGGAACGATGCCAAAGAAGAGCAAAAACAACTTTTTGTAAATCAACAAGGGAAGGTTTTCAAACTTTTATTCTCTCAGCTTGAATCCCCAAAAGATTATCAACCTGAAAAGTTCGCATTATTGGCAAAACTTATTCGAACTGGTCCGGGATGCACGCCGTATTTGATTAAATTATTAGACTTTATCAATGCACAAGACATGGAAAAAAAGCAAAAATATTTTAATATATTAGTCGAATATCTGCCAGATTTTTCCGCAGAACCCATTTCATTTACTTTTACCGATGAACTTGATAAAAATAAAACATATCTCGCGTATTACGATGGAACGCTGCTTTGTCTGGTTAAATCAGAGCTTATCAAATTGCAACTTGTTGCACATAAATCCAAAGACCCGGTTTCAATTGTTGACTCTATTTTAAAGACATTAAAAATTATAACTGCTCTGAAAATAGAAATTGTGGGAGTAGATATATCCACAGAAAAAGATAAGCTGTCGTTAACAATATCTATCGCAAAGCCTCATGGTGTAATCAAAATGACAGGCAACGAAATTACTATAGAAATTGATAGGACTTACAAAGTTATATAACAAAGATTGTAATGCCGCACTTGGCAAAACGGGGGACATTACAATTTTTGTGTCGTCTTATTCTTCAAATAGAATCAGGATCTACAGTGAAAGGTCGGCAATGATCGGCAAATGGTCGGAGTAAAGCACCGGCAAAATTTCGCAACGCTCGATCTTGATTTGACGGGAGACTAAAATATAGTCCAGCTGTTTTTGCGGCTTCCATGCCGGGTAGGTCGCTCCGACTCCAGCGCTGACTAATTGCAATTTTTCTTTTAAGTCGGCAAGTTCCGACTCGCCGTTAAAGGTATTGAAGTCCCCGGCAAGAACGATCGGACGGTCTTGAGGCAGATGTTCGCCGAGGAACGCGATCTGACGCGTCCGGGTTCGGCGGGTAAGCCCAAGATGCACCAAAAAAACGGTAATATTGTCGAATTCCCGTTCAAGAATCAGCCGCTTTGTACCCCAGGGGAAATAGTGGGCTTTTACCTCCGCTTCAGTACGTCCCAAAAGTGCGTTGGTCTGATTTTTAAGATAGGGAAACCGGTTAAAGAGCGATTTCGGCGCGTATTTCGACCCGGTCGGCAACTCCTTTTGCGCAACTTCATTCAACAATTTTGCCACCAACTCAGGGTGGCTTTTTCCTGCGGTACGCCAACTGCCGGAGTCGGCCTCCACCAAACCGAGCATATCTGGTCGAAGGTCGCTGACCAAACCGGCAATCTGCTCAAAATGCCATGCGCCGGTACGTAAGTAACGGTGCATGGTGAGCAACCGCTTCGCTTCACCTCCGGGGCAGCCGGTACCGTAAGCGATATTGTAAATAAGCAAACGCATTATTTCAGCACTTTTAAGGCGAGTTCGACATTGCCGAACGGCGCACTGATTTGCAAGCCTTGCACGCGGGAGCGAATTTCTCTAATGCTCTCTTTGGCGATTTCAATCCCGGCATCGCGCTGAGCTTCACGGGTCGCGGCACTTGCCATACGCTCCATAATTGCATCGGGAACGACCACGCCGGGAACCTCGGTTTTCATAAACTCGGCGTTGCGGTAGCTTACCAACGGCCAAATTCCGGCGATAAGCGGAATTTTTAGTTGTTCAATTCGGTCGATAAAAGCAAAAAGCGTCTCCGGCGCAAAGACCGGTTGCGTGATGATAAAATCCGCACCAGCTTCGATTTTTTCGCAAATTCGGCGATATTCCCGCTCGGGGTCGATCGCATTGGGGTCGGCACCCACGCCGATAAGTGCTTTGGTTGGCGCGTTGATCGGCTTGCCGCCGAGGTCAACTCCGCGATTCAAGCGCGACTGAATCTTTACCAAACCGATCGAATCCACATCGAACACCCCGGAACTATACGGATAATCCCCAAGTTTCGGGGGGTCGCCGGTGATAAAAAGAATATTATTTATTCCCATTCCGGCGCAACCGAGCAGATCGGCTTGCAGCCCGAGCAAGCTTTTGTCGCGGCAACAGCAGTGTAACACGGTTTCGATACCGACTTGTTGCTCAATGGCTATGGCTGTCACCAAAGGCGAAATCCGCGACGATGCCCGCGGACCGTCGGGGAGATTCACCGCGTCGATTCCAAAGTCCAGGCATTTACGCGCCCCGGCGATAGTCGCGGACAAATCGAATCCGCGTGGCGGAGTAATTTCAATCGAAGTGACGAACTTTTTTGCGGCGAGCTTTGAGCCAAGTTTTGATCTTTCCGAAATCGGAACGGGGGAGGGGAGGTCACTTTCAACAATCTCCACTTTGGGCAAATCGCGTTTCTCCGCCATCGAGAGCGGTTTAATAGTACGGGCAAGCTCCTGAATATGTGCCGGTGAAATACCGCAACAACCGCCGATCGCGGCAGCACCGAGCATGGCGTAACGCTTGGCGTAGGTGCTGAAATATTCGGCACTAGTCATATAGATCATACGCCCGTCGATACCACGCGGTTGCCCGGCATTGGGCTGAACGACGATCGGCAAGGCGGTTTTATTGACGAGCAATTCGAGCTCGGCGAGCGTTGACTCCGGACCGCCTCCGCAATTTAACCCGATCGCACTCGGGCGTGAACCGGGAAAAGTGGAAATCAGTTGTTTAAACTCATCAAGCCCGTCGCCGCAACAGTTTTCCGCATGGCGATCAATGGCGAAACTTAAAATGTAAACCAGATCGGGAAATTTCTTTATCGCCTCAAGTGCGGCACCGAGATCAATAACCGTTCGCAACGACTCGAAAATGATAAAATCTGTCACCGGCACGAGTGCTTCGAGCTGTTCGGCAATAAGTGTAGCGCGATCGCGTGTGTCGGCAACCGACTCGGGTTCGCCAATCGGACCGATCGACCCGGCGATCAAAATTTTGCCGGACAAATCCGCCTCATCGATAGCACGTCTGGCGAGTTCCGCCCCGGCGCGGTTGATCGCGGTAACTTGGTCGGTAAGACCGAATTTGCCCAATCGCCGTGCATTGGCGTTAAAAGTATTAGTTGTAAGCACTTCTGCCCCGGCATCAAGATATTGGCGATGAATATCGAGAATCACTTCCGGATTTGAAACCGACAACTGTTCAAACGAGGCGTTTACAAAAAAGTTACGCCGATAAATCTCGGTTCCGATCGCGCCGTCGAAAATAGTCAGCGACTCCGAAAGCTTGCGTTGCAAAGAGTTCATATATTTTATCAAATTTCCAGTTTTTTTAGAGGTTTCCTCAAGTTATAAAATACTTCGTTTTGAAGAAATTTTCAACGCCTGTTGTAAGTAAAAAAAATCAAAAAGTGCCAAATGTAACTGTTTTGGCAAAATTGTAACTGTTTTTTTTTGAATTTGGTGCTACATTGTTTCTTGTGCTATATTGCAACCCTTTTTTAGGAGTTATCTATGAAACTGATTTTGCTTTTGACGCTGTTTTGGTTCGGATCGACGGCGCGGGCAGCGGAACTTGACCCGTTGTTAAAAAATCCCTCGCAACTTTGGACGCAATCCGGCGAGGACATTCAAAAGAAAATCCCCAAAACCTTGCAATGGATGGATAACTCCAAAAACCGCCTTCGTTTTAATGCCGTTACCATGAAGGGTCAATC
>JAISIP010000036.1 GCA_031261965.1 Victivallales bacterium
GCCAGCGAGAATTTCGCCTCTTGCGCGGTTCGTTCGGCACAGGGGTCGGTGTTGACCAACAAATACGCTGAGGGCTATCCCGGCAAACGCTATTACAACGGTTGCGAGTTTGTCGATGAGATGGAAAGTTTGGCGATTGAACGGGTGAAGAAACTTTTTGGGGCGGAAGCGGCAAACGTGCAGCCCCACTCCGGCTCCAGTGCGAATCAGGCGGTCTACATGGCGTTGGTCAATCCGGGGGACACCGTGTTGGCGATGAGCCTTGATCACGGCGGTCATCTCACGCATGGGCATCCGTTGAATTTCTCCGGGATGTTTTACAACATTGTGCCGTATGGCGTGAATCGCCAAACCGAACAAATCGACTACGATGAAGTCGAGCGTCTTGCTTTGGAGCATAAGCCCAAAATGCTTTTAGTCGGCGCGTCAGCTTATCCGAGAACTTTGGATTTTGCCAGATTTCGCGCTATCGCCGATCAAGTAGGGGCGAAACTTTTCGTCGATATGGCGCATATCGCCGGACTCGTGGCGGCTGGGGAACATCCCAACCCGGTGCCGTATTGCGATGTGGTTACCAGTACGACCCACAAAACTTTGCGCGGACCGCGGGGAGGGCTGATTCTCTGCCGTGAGGAGTATATCAAAGCGATCAACTCCAAGGTGTTCCCCGGTATGCAGGGCGGACCGCTGGAGCATGTTATCGCGGGCAAAGCGGTCTGTTTCGGCGAGGCACTCACACCGGGATTCAAAGCCTATCAGCACCAGGTTAAGCTCAATGCGGCGTGTTTGGCAGGCGAACTATCCAAACGCGGATTTCGCATCGTCTCCGGCGGAACGGACAATCACTTAATGCTTATTGACTTGCGTCCCAAGAACGCCACCGGCAAAGCGGTCGCCAATGCACTTGATCTGGCGCGGATTACCTGCAATAAAAACATGATCCCGTTTGACCCGGAGAAACCGTTTATCACCAGCGGGATTCGGGTCGGGACTCCGGCGATTACCACCCGCGGACTCAAGGAATCCGAGATGATTCGCATCGCGGATTTCATCGAACGCGGTGTCGCCATGCGCGAAGACGAGGCGGAATTGCGCAAGTTAGGCGATGAAGTAAAAGAATTTATGACGGCATTCCCCATGCCGCAATTTTGAATCAGGGTAAGGATTTAAAAATGATCGATATAAAATTTATCCGCGAACACGCCGACGAAGTAAAGGCAAATTGCGCCCGGCGCGGTTTCCCGATCGATGTGGATGGTCTTTTGAGATTAGATGCCGACTCCCGGCAGCTTTCGCAAGAGTCTGAGGCACTTCGCGCCGACCGTAATCGCTTGAGCAAAGAGTGTGTCAGTGACCCATCCGCCCGTGAAAAAGTCAAGCAACTCAAAGAAGTTCTCGCGTCCAAAGAGGAGATGCTGAACAAAATTCAGCATAAAATGCGCGAAGTCGTGTCGCGTATGCCCAATATGCTCGCGCCGGATGTGCCGGACGGGTTGGACGATACCGGCAATGTCGAAATCCGCAAAGTGGGTGTCATTCCGACTTTTGACTTTAAGGTTCGTGACCATCAGGAGCTTGGCGAACTGCTTGATATTCTGGATATTCCACGTGGGACTAAGGTTGCCGGGGCGGGATATTACTACTGGAAAGGCAAAGGCGCGATGTTGGCTCAGGCACTCTATTTTTGGGTGCAACGCGTGCTAATCGAGCGGGGATTTACAATGTTTATGACCCCGTGCGTTGCCAAAGAGCGTACACTTTTCGGCACGGGTTATCTGCCGTTTTTCGCTGACCAGACCTACAATTTAGAGGGGGAGGACTTGGCGCTGATCGGTACTTCCGAGCAGACTTTAGTGGGCTATCATGCCGACGATGTGATTGACGGCGCGGAGTTGCCGCTCTGTTACACCGCATTCACCCCCTGTTTTCGGACGGAGGCGGGCAGTTACGGCAAAGCTTCACGCGGAATTTTTCGGGTACACCAGTTTCACAAAGTTGAGCAGATTGTCTTTTGCAAGCCGGAAGACTCGGTAAAATACCACGAAATGTGCCTTGAGAATGAGGAGTATTTGCTGCAACAACTCGGCATCCCGTACCATGTGGTCAACGTCTGTGTGGGCGACCTCGGTGCACCGGGCTACAAAAAATACGACATTGAGGCTTATTTCGCCGGGTTCGGCAACTATCGCGAAGTTACCAGCAACACCAATCTGACCTCTTTTCAGAGCCGTCGGTTGAATATCCGTTACAAGGACGGCGATACGCGGGACTTTGTCCACACGATCAGTGCCACGGCGGTGACCGACCGGGTGTTAATTGCGATTATAGAGAATTTTCAAGAGAGCGACGGCAGCGTAGTTGTGCCGGAAGTCCTCCGGCCTTTGTGCGGTTTTGACCGAATTGAGCCGATAAAGAAGTAAAATAAAAATCAACCAATTATGAGATCATATTTCCGAAAAGAGATTGACGCAATGGCGGGCTATGTTCCGGGCGAACAGCCGAAACAAGCTTTGCTCTGCAAGCTCAATACCAACGAGAACGCCTTTGCCCCATCTTCGGCGGTAAAAAACGCGCTTGAGTCATTGGATTGGGAACGTTTGCGCCGCTATCCCGACCCGACCGCCGATGCGTTGCGCGATAGAATTGCCGAAAGCTTTGACGTTGAACGGAAAAACGTCATCGCGTGTAACGGTTCGGACGATCTTTTAACCCTGATTTTTCGCAGTTTTACCTCGCCGGAGTTGGCGGTGGCGTGTTTGGATCCGACCTACTCTTTGTACCCGGAATTGGCAAAAATGCAAGGGGCGAAAATTATCCCGATCGGGTTGGATTTTGAGCATGATTTCGCGCTGCCGGGCGACTTGCTTGAGCAGGCGAAAGCGGCGAATTTACTGATTATCACCCGTCCGAACGCGCCGACCGGGAATTCATTCCCGTTATCGACTATGCGCGAGGTATGCCAAATGTTCGATGGGGTGGTGCTTTTTGACGAAGCATATGCGGATTTCGCCGACGACAACTGCATGGAGTTCGCCAAGGAGTTCGACAATGTGATTGTGTCGCGGACTTTTTCTAAGAGTTACGCACTTGCCGGGTTGCGACTCGGTTTCGCGGTCGGCAATGCAAAACTCATTGAGGGGCTTTTTAAGGTAAAAGACTCCTACAATCTGGATATGCTTACTCAAGTTGTCGGGCTTGCCGCTTTTTGCGATCAAAAATACCTGAAAGAGCGTTGCGGACAAATTAAGGCGATTCGCGATGATTTCGCCGGGCAACTTCAAAAACTCGGTTTCAAAGTCGTGCCGTCGCAAGCGAACTTTTTGTTTGCCGCGCCACCTGACGGCGATGGTGAACGTTATTTTAGAATGCTGCGCGAAAACGGAATTTTAGTGCGTTATTTCCCTGGAAAAATAACCGGCAAATATGTACGCATTACCATTGGCACGCCCGAGGAGATGCAATCGGTTGCAACTGTTACTGAGAAGATTTTCCCCCGTGGCGATACCCGCCGGGGGTAACGCCGTGATAGTGTTTAAAGACTTTGCAAAAGTAGCTGGGGTCTTCAAAACCGCATGCGTCTGAAATCTCCTTGACCGAAGAGATCGTGGTTTGAAGCATTCGCACCGCGAGGCGCATTTTTTGGCGCATGACAAATTCGTGAGGCGAAATCCCCTCTATCTCATGGAATTTTCGGGTAAAGTATCCGCGACTGCATCTTGCGACTTGAGCGAGTTCATCCACCGTAATCGGGCGATGGAGATTGTGGTTGCAAAAATCGTGAATTTTTGCCATAAAATCGTGGTTGACGGAAAATTGACCAACCGGCGGCTCCGCCATAAGTGACATCATAAACGAGTAGCCCATAGCACTGGCATCGTAACGGTTGGTCAAACGCTTTTCGTGACAAGTCGCAAAAATATTCCACGCGGTTTGTACTGCCGGAGAGTCCGGCGCGAAAGGTCGCACAACCCCGTTGCGCCGACGAAACTCCGAGCCCAAACGCACCAGCTCGGAACCGCTGAGCGAGATATAGATAAATTCCCATGACTTCGACTCCGGGGGTAAAAAGTAGATGTGACTTTCCGGAACCATAAGGAAGAATGCGTTGCCGGGCAAAACCGGGTAGCTCTGACCGTTGAAAAAAACTTCTCCCGCACCGCTGAGAGTGTATTGCCAAATCAGCAAATCGGAATTGCCGCGTTTGCGACCGTCCCAGCGATATTCATGACTTCTGGTCAATTCATGACCGCAATTTAACAACATTGAGTGCAGTTGCTCGGTTCGCTCCGTAAAAAAAGGGGCGAATCCCTCAAAAGATTGATTTTTGCTGTTTGATAAATTTTTCATTTTGCTATAATTTACTATTTATAAAATAAATTTCAACGTAATAATCACAAAATAATATCACAAAATTACCATTGTTATCATGTTTTTCCTATTTACTTTTAATGCAAACAAAGTATTGTATAGAAGAATACAATAATTTTTCCTCAACAAAAAAGGAGTTTGATTATGGCAAAGATAACCTTTATGGGTGCCGGCAGTACGGTGTTCGTCCGCAATGTTTTAGGCGATTGTATGTGCCGTGAGCCGCTCAAAGATTCCCATTTCGCGCTGTACGACATTGACGCTCAGCGACTCAAGGAATCGAAATTGTTGCTTGACACCTTAAATGCGAACATCAACGATAATCGTGCCACAATTACCACTCATCACGGGGTGGAAAATCGCAAAGAGGCGTTGCGCAACTCGGATTTTGTGGTCAACGCGATTCAGGTCGGCGGTTATGAACCCTCTACGGTGATCGACTTTGAGATTCCGAAAAAATTCGGCTTGCGCCAGACTATCGCCGATACGCTCGGCATTGGCGGAATTTTTCGGGCATTGAGAACGATCCCGGTGATGCTTGACTTTGCCGCTGACATCGAAAAAGTCGCCCCCAACGCGTGGTTTCTGAATTACACCAACCCGATGGCGATGCTCACCGGGGCGATGTTGCAAGGTACTTCGGTCAAGACAGTCGGGCTTTGCCACTCGGTGCAATGTTGCGTCAGGAGTTTGCTTGAAACTCTCGGCGAGGAGAATCCCGAAGAGCGCGAAAAAAATATCCACGCTCATATCGCCGGGATCAACCACAT
>JAISIP010000149.1 GCA_031261965.1 Victivallales bacterium
GCTGTCAAAGGGGTTAAAAGAGTTGTACGATTTGGGCATTATCAACAAGATTCCCCGTATCGCGGTCATTCAGGCGGCGGGTTCGGCTCCGCTTTATAAGATGTGGAAAAATCACGCACCTTACGAGGCGGTGAAAAACCCCGAAACGATCGCTACGGCGATTAAGATCGGCAACCCGGTTTCGTGGGAGAAGTCGTTGCGCGGACTATCATGGTGCAACGGTGTGGTCGAGTCGGTCACCGAGCAGGAGATTATGGATGCCAAAGCGATGGTTGACGCCGCCGGGATTGGTGCGGAGCCGGCGAGCTGTTGCTCGGTTGCCGGAGCAAAAAAGTTGCAGGCATCCGGCATTATCGACCCCGAAGCTCACGTGGTCGGCATTTTAACCGGCAATGTGCTGAAAGACCCCGATGCGGTGATCGGCTACCACAAGGACGAACTCTTTGAACATTACGGAATTCGCGGCACTTACGCCAACCGCCCGCAACTGGTCGATGCGACTGTTGAGGCGGTGAAGAAAGCGTTGAATCGTTAGAAATTAGCCTATAGGGTATCTCTATATGGTATCTCTAAAAACTGGGGAGGGTATATGGAGTGGGAAGAGGTTTTAAAAAACGCGCTGTATATGCTCGCGTTGTTGAATCCGGCGAGCAAGTTGCTGTTTTTGTCCACCTACGAGCCGCCGCTTACCACCCGGCAGGTCTTTGAACTCTCGTGGAAATCGTCGCTCGCCGCGTTGGCGATTCTTGCGACCTTTGCGATCATCGGGCAGATTGTACTCAAGGACGTCTTTAGAATCGATATGTATTCGCTCAATATTACGGGGGGATTTGTACTGTTTTTCGTCGGCTGGACGGCGATTCAACAGGGGCGGTTTTTTCAGAAACGCGATCACGATATACGTGACGACTTCAACGAAATATCGATTGTGCCGTTGGCAACGCCGCTTATCGCCGGTCCGGGTACGATCACTATTGCGATTTCGTTCGCCGCCGAGGCGGGTCACAGCGCGTGCCTTAGCGCGCTGGTTTTGGCGTTGACGATCAATTTTATTATAATGCTCTTTTCGCTGCCGCTGGGCAAAGTCCTGCACCGGGTGCATTTAGTCGGACCGTTGATTGGTATTACCGGGCTGATTGTCGCCACCGTGGCGGTTCAAATGATTCTTTCCGGCGTGTCAGCTTGGCTGGCATCCGTCAAAAGCGCGATGTAAAACCAATTGCCATAATTTTTTTACGGAATCAGGAAAAAGATAGTTTTTCAATTAGCTCTGGTATATCGGGTAAAAATTTCATAATCTGTTCGATATATTTGCGTCGCCGGAACTCTCGTTTGCTCCAGTTGAAATTCAGATCGTTGACCCACACTATTTTTGAGGCGATAAAGTCTGTAACCGTACGCATATCGCAATGACGGGGACATTCGCCTCTGGCGATCGATTCGCGGACCAAGGGCGAGAGTTCCGGCGTTTGGGAGAGTTCAAAGACTATCGATTTATTTTCGGGGTTGGCGAGGTGTTCGAGCAAAATCGGGATAATGTCGAGCTTGTCCGTGTCGCGAATCGCCTGCGCAAGTGTTCGAGCCTGCCCGGAAAGCTCATCGGGAATCGCCAGCTTATTGTGAACTCTAATCGCGGTTAAAACATCTTGCTGTTCGCCGTCAGACAGGTCGGTCAAAAAGTTCGACTCCGTCGCCAATTCGGCGGAGCGGTCGCCGTGGTCGAAACTCTCCGCATCATTAAAGGTGTGAAAGCAACTGAATTGCTCAAAACGACTCAAATCGTGCAACAACGCCGTGCGTAACGCCAATTTGATTAAATTCGGTGCAAAGTTCTCATGTTGCGCCAATTTCTCCATTTCATTGCGAACTCTGAAGCTGTGGGCGAGCTTAAGTTGCAAATTTCGGTCAATGGATTTATCATTGGTGTAAAAGCTTTGCGCGTAAGCGATAAAATTCTGTTCTAAAGCGGATAACATTTTTTACCTCGATTACTGTATAATATAATCCGGGAAAATCGGAGTTCCAGCTTGAATACAAGGCAAATCGGCATTATTTTATACTGGCTATCTCTAAAAACTGGAAATTCGGCTAAAAATTGCAGCTCACAATTGTATGTGAGGTCTTGCGCGTATCTGGTTAACTCTATGTTAGATAGATACTGATCGCACCTCCAAGTTGTGAATCTGCTAAATTTTAACACAACCCAGTTTTTAGAGATACCCTGAAATCAACTTGGGAGATGAGATGCATTCTCATTTTAAATTTAAAGGGGAAGACTTTGAACAGTACTTCCTCGAACTTATGGACGGGCGGCGCAAAGAGTGGTACGACCGAATTTTGATCGACATCCTCTTTATCGCCTCGCGTTTCTACCGTATGGTCACCCAGTTTCGGATCTGGATGTACGACAAACGGGTGATTCGCAACCGCGCTCTCGGTTGTCTGGTGGTCAGTATCGGCAACCTCTCTTGCGGCGGTACCGGTAAGACCCCGGTGGTGGAGGTGTTCGCCCGAACTTTGAGCGAAAAAGGGCGTAGAGTTGCGATTCTTTCACGGGGATACCGCAGTAAAAAACGTTCGTTCCTTTTTCGGCTGATGCAGCGTTTCCGCTCACAAAAGATCGAATTGCCGCCCAAGATCGTTTCCGACGGTCACAATCTGCTCCTGGAGTCGGATTACGCCGGCGACGAGCCGTATATGCTTGCTTCCAATTTGCGCGATGTAGCGGTATTAGTGGACAAAGATCGGGTCAAATCCGGGCTTTACGCCGTGGAGCAGTATCAAAGCGACGTGATTATTCTCGATGACGGATTTCAATATCTTATGCTTAAACCGCATATCAATATCGTTTTGGTGGACTCCACCGACCCGTTTGGCAACGGCAACACCTTGCCGCGCGGGATTTTGCGCGAGCCGATCAAAAACATCCGCCGGGCGGACTACATTTTTTTGACCAAGTCCGACGGCAGTCACAAATTGCGTCATCTTAAGAATTTTTTGCGGCGTCACACGCGCCGGGCCGAGATTATCGAGTGCTGTCACAAGCCCAAACATTTGGTTAAGATGTTCTCCGGGGCGGAGCAGGAGTCGTTGGAAAAATTGAAAAACGCCAAAGTCGCCGCGCTCTCCGCCATCGCCAAGCCGGAGAGTTTTGAGCGTTTTCTCGAACAGTTTGGGGCGGAATTGGTGCTGAAAGATCATTACGCCGACCATCA
>JAISIP010000169.1 GCA_031261965.1 Victivallales bacterium
TGAGGTGTTCTCTTATAAAGGCAATTGTATCGTGATTATCGGAATAGAACAGGATAATCTCATCTTCACTGGTCAATTTTTTCGAGCCGATCAATCCGCCACTGTGGACGTTTTCAAAATCAACTAAAAATATACGTTTCATATGCCCCCTTTTGAGTTGAATAGAATTTAGCATAATTCCACGTTTTGTCAAATTCCTAATTCCGTAAAAGAATTACCATGATTCTTTCACCAGTTTGTTTTTGGCTGTTTTGCAAAAATGACACACAAAAAGGTTTGGAAAAGGAAGAGCGCGAGAAGGAAATAACCTTTCCTTAAAAGGTATTTCTTTCTCGCAAAAAACTTAAACTGATTTTCCTTTTCGCAAAAAAGCTTTTTTTGCCACGAGAATGCCACGGGAATTGGAGTTTTTTTAGATTTTTTTCAAAAAATACTCAAAAAATACAAAAAAATCGCTTTATTCTGCGATAAAACATGCTATACTACATTTTAGTGCAAGATTGATGCACTTTTGTAATAACGGTTCGTTGCGGCGAATCAGGGATGTGAGGATTGCGGACAAGCGCGATCGGGACGTGATATGTAGTGCTACGATGTGGAAAGTTTTTTCTGCATTCGATTTCGCGATAGACACTTTTGCTATATCGGCAAGGTGGGGATTTTCGAGAATAGGTGGGAAAAGTGCGAATTTGCCAGATTGCAAAAAAATGACAAAATCGGACTCTTCTCTCTGCAATACAATCGTGTTTTGATCGGTCAACACTGCCCAAAAATTCTCGCGGAGAATTGGGAAAATTAAGTGTGTGATCGAATCTGCCAAATCAAGGCAAACGCCACCTGATCAAGGATTTGCGTTGCTTTGCCGTAGATTTGAAACTATCTTCACAATACTTCTTCCTGATTCCATTGTTTTTGAAATGGAAAGTTGAATCGTGTCAACGCAAACCGATAAGCAGATGTATAGAGATCGATTTTTAGCTTTGCGACGTAATTTCGGGCAAACCGAGCGGAGCAACGCCGATAATGCGATTTGTCAAAACATCAGGCAATGGGAAATTTATCGCGATGCCGATCAGGTGGCACTTTACGCCACGGACGGTGAAGAGCCGGACTTGAGTTCATTGTTTGGCGATGCAGAAAAGCGGTTTTATTTTCCGCGTTACGTTGCAAAAGAGCATGATTATGAGCTGATCGAGGTTTGTGATCTAAAAAGGGATCTCGTCCGGGCGAAGTTCGGACTGCTTGAACCCCGATCGGAATTGCCGGCAACGGCGGTTGGACTCGGCGAAAAAATGTTGTTTTTGACTCCGGCGGTCGCTTGCGATCGACACGGAGTAAGACTCGGTCGCGGCGGCGGTTTTTATGACCGGATGCTGAACCGGGGTGCTATGGCGGTCGCGGCGATTGTCTACGACTGTCAGTTGACGGAGAATTTGCCTCGGGAAGCGCATGATCGCAAAGTAGATTTTGCAGTGACCGAAAAAGGAATTCTGAAATTTTAATCGACTATGAAGAGCGGTGTCTTCTGCGGGAAGCACCCACAATGAAAAAAGGAAGTTGGAATGAATAATCTATTATTGGCACTGGCAAGTACACCTCTTGGAGTTGTGGAGCCGGATTTAGTAAGCGGCGGAGGATTTGTCTCGTACTGGGCGTTGATTGCGGCATCGTGCATTTTTGGCGCGACCGGTATCGCCGTCGGCATTGTATTGAGCAACTGGATTCAAAGAATGCAAAAAGGATCGGCAGGCAGAACCGCCGAGAGAATTCGGCAGGACGCGCAACGCGAGGCCGAGCACATTTTGCGCGATGCCCGCGTTTCCGCCAAGGGCGAGACGTTAAAAATGCGCGAAGATTGCGAGCAGGAGCTTAAGGAACGCCGGCGCGAACAGACGAACAACGAACGGCGTTTGGTTCAGCGTGAAGAGCTGCTCGACCGTCGCGCCGACTCTATGGACGCCAAGGTGAAAAATCTGGAGAAACAGGAAAAAGAGACCGAAGTTTTGCGCGAACGCCTTTCAAATCGCGAGCAGGAACTTTCTAAAAGCATTTCCCGGCAAATCGATGAGTTGGAGCGTATCGCCCAGCTTGGACGCGATGAAGCACAGGGTATTTTGCTGGAAAAACTCAAAAACGAGATCAAAAACGAAGCCGGAATTTTAGTTCGTAACGAGCTCGAAGAAGCAAAAGCCAAAGGCGAACGCGAAGCACGGCGCATCTTGACATACGCGATTCAGCGTTACGCGAGCGACTGCACCTATGAACGTACCACCGCGACGATACCGTTGCCGAACGATGAGATGAAAGGGCGGATTATCGGCAGGGAAGGCCGCAATATCAGAGCGATTGAAGCTGCTACCGGGGTCAGCATTCTAATCGATGACACGCCGGAAGCGGTGGTCATCAGCTGTTTTGACCCGGTTCGCAAAGAAATTGCACGGCAACTTATGGAGCGTTTGATCGGCGACGGGCGAATTCACCCCACCCGAGTCGAAGAGTTGGCCAAGAAGATCGGCAAAGAGTTGGAAGAAGAGCTTTACCAGGTAGGCGAAGCCGCCGTGCTTGAAACCGGCATTCAGGGCGTTTCTCCGCAAATTATGAAGCTGCTCGGGCGGTTAAAGTATCGTTACAGCTTTTCGCAAAATGTGTTGCAGCATTCGCTCGAAACCGCCTATTTTATGGGCATGATCGCGGCGGAACTCGGTTTGGACGAGCAAAAGGCAAAGCGAATCGGTCTCTTCCACGACCTCGGCAAGGCGATCGACCACGAAGTGGAAGGTCCGCACGCCCAGATCGGTGCGGATTTATTGCGCAAACACAACGAAACCAAAGACGTGATTCACGCCGTGGCGGCACACCATGGTGAAATTGAGCCGGACAGTCTCTACGATATTCTAATTGGTGCTTGCGACACGTTAAGCGCATCGCGTCCCGGTGCCCGCAGCGAAACGACGGAGCTGTATTTGAAACGGCTGGAACAACTTGAGACGATCGCACATGAATTTCCCGGTGTGGAGTCTTGCTTTGCCTTGCAGGCCGGGCGTGAAATTCGAGTTGTGGTAACTCCCGAAAAGATCAGCGAGGGCGAAGCGCAGATGCTTGCCCGCGAAATCTGTGAGCGGATTGAAAAAGAGATGACCTATCCGGGGCAGATCAAAGTTACGATCATTCGCGAAACCCGTTCTGTGGAGTACGCAAAATAACGATAATCGAATATTATACGGCAGAAAACATTTGTTTTTCTGCCGTTTTTCGGTTATAGTATGTAGAACTAACAGTTCGGAGTACAAAATAATATGCAGGAAAGTCGAGTCAATCTCGAAATCAGTTTGCCGAAACTGGCGAACAATGTTCACGAGATACGGCGACGGGTCGCCCCGGCGAAGCTTATGGCGGTGCTAAAAGCCAACGCATACGGACTTGGCGTTTTGCCGGTGGCTGAAGTTGTGCGCGATGCCGGAGCGAGTTGTTTCGGTGTGGCGGAAATCAACGAGGCACTTGAACTTGTCCAACTCGGCTTGCCGATTCAGATTCTCGGCAATTTGCTACCCAACGAAATCGCTCCGGCAGTGAAAAATAATCTGATTTGCCCGTTAAACGATCTTGCTATGGCAAAAAAAATCAGTGCCGAAGCGGTGAGGCAAAATCAAACTGTTCGCGGGGCGGTCACAATTGACTCCGGCATGGGGCGATTGGGCATGATTGCCGAATCCGCCGCAAAAGAGATTCTTGCGATGCGCAATTTGCCGAATCTTGAGCTGTATGCGATTTACTCTCACTTTTCCAATGCGTTTCAGCGTCACGACGACTATACGCTCAAGCAATTGTCGAAATTTAAGACTTTATTGAATGAGTTATCATGTGAAAACTTGACCTTTCAGGAAGTTCATATCGCCGCGTCGGACGCGTTGAACAACTTCCCGGAAAGCACAAAATCGCCATTCAATCTGGCGCGTTGCGGCATAAACCTATACGGTTATTACGACCCCGAAGTCAGTCCCTCCATGCGACTGTCCCCTGTGGTCGAACTTAAGACAAAATTAGCGGCGGTGCGAATGCTACCGGCGGGTTCTTCGCTCGGCTACGGGCGTATGCACCGATTGCAGCGTGATACCCTGGTCGGCACGATCGGAGCCGGATACGCCGACGGGTTGCCGCTGGCGTTGTCCAATCGCGGTTATGTGTTAATAAGCGGTCAGCTTTGTCCCATCCTCGGGCGTATTTCGATGGATTATACGACAATTTCGCTGGAGAACGCACCTGATGCACAACCCGGCGATGAGGTGGTGTGTTTCGGCACGCAAGGCGATCAGGCGATCTCGGTTGACGATTGGGCGCAACTCAAAGGTACGCACGCTTATGATATTCTTTGTTCAATCGGAAGCCGGGTTAAGAGAAATTATCTGAAATGAAAACCAAAATAGTACAAACCGAGCGGGAAAAAATTTTTACCGCAATTGAGGCAAATCGGGAATTTTTTCGCTCCGGGGGGCGGGACTCGGTGAGCCGTCGCCGGGAGATGCTCAAGAATATGCTCGTTTTTTTACGGGCTAACCGCGACAAGGCGCTGACTGCACTGAACGCCGATTTGCATAAATCGGCGTTTGAGGCGACTTTAACCGAATATTTACCCCTATGCGACGCGATCAAATATATGATTCGCCACTTGCCGCGCTTTGCGAAAACACAGCGGGCGAAGTTTTCACTTCTGAATTTCCCGGCAAGTGCAGGAATTATGCCGGAACCGTATGGGCAGGTGTTGGTGTGTTCCACGTGGAATTATCCGCTGTTGCTGGCGTTGGAGCCGGTAATCGGAGCACTTGCAGCGGGCAATCGCGTGGTGCTGAAGTTGTCGGACAAAGCGCAACGCACCACCCGGTTTTTACTCTGGATGATCGGCGAATGTTTCCCGGCAGGCGAAGTAATTGCAATTCACGATGATTTGACGTTTGAAGAAGTTCTAAAGGAAAAATTCGATTATATTTTCTTCACCGGCGGGGAACTCGGCGGACGGCAAGTCTATGAGTACGCCGCCAAACAATTGACCCCGGTCACTCTGGAATTAGGGGGCAAAAACCCCTGCATCGTCACTAAGGGTTCCGATTTGGCACTATCTGCGAAACGCATTGCGTGGGGTAAATTTACCAACGCCGGGCAAACTTGCCTTGCGCCGGACTATCTTTTGATTCAACGCGAAATCAAAGAGCCGTTTTTAATTGAGTTGCGTCGGGTTATAAGCAAATTTTACGGCGACACTCCGGTTGACAACCCGGATTACCCCTGGCTGGTCGGCGAGCAACAGTATGAGCGGCTCGCAAAGCTAATTGAGCATGGGCGTTTGGTGGCAGGCGGCGAACGCAACCCGGATCGTTTTTGCATTGCTCCAACTGTGATCGACGGAATAAGCTGGGATGATCGGCTGATGAAGCAGGAGATTTTCGGGCCGGTTCTGCCGGTGCTTGAGTTTGATTCCGAAGATAATTTGTTTACAATGCTCAAAGGACTGCCGAAACCGTTGGCACTCTACTGCTTCGGCGGCGGTCGGACATTTCGGAAAAAACTGCTTGAATCAAGCAGTTCAGGGGCTGTATTGTTCGATGATGTGGTAATGCACTTTATCAACCCGAATTTGCCGTTCGGCGGAGTTGGCTCAAGCGGTATTGGTTGTTATCACGGCAAATACAGTTTTGACACGTTTACTCACTACAAACCTGTGATGCGACAATCTACGCTGATCGATTGGCCGGTGCGTTATCCGCCA
>JAISIP010000005.1 GCA_031261965.1 Victivallales bacterium
ATTCGCCGTGAAATAATATGGAACGCCCGTTATCGGGTCGCGGCGACGGAAATCGCAACTTTCTTTGGGCAGACCGGGACTTTCCCTGCCGAATGGCCGGAGCTAAACTGCATGGTCACAAGCGTAAAGCCCAAGCAGTTGACCGACATGGAGTATGAAGTTGACCTTGAGGTGCAACATCGCAACAACCCGGATTTGCTGGTGCGCTATTCCCGGGAAGACCGATCTGATCTGTCGCACCGCGTCGATATTTCGGTGGATATGGCGGATTTTCACGTGACTGCCGAAATGGCGGGTTATCAGAAACAGCCCAGCGGGCAATATATGCCGATTCCAAACTGGGAAAATTTTGTCGCTTGCCCGTTTATATGCAGTGACAAATTACCGAATAATATGATCGATCAGACGTTGCGTTGTTTGGTTATCACCTCAAGCCGATATTTTTCCGGCGATGCAATGTCGCGGATTGACGAACTGGTCAATTGGGTTAATACGAGAGTTACTAATTCATATGTAGAGGGGATTGACGGGTCGTTTTTGCGAATCCGACAAACCTGCCAAGAAGTTTTTGACGATTCGGGTGAACTTTATACCCGCATAACGCGCAGTTATCAAAAAGCTCCCCGGGAATATGTTTGGAACACCAATTATTGGGCAAGCCACTGATATGGAGGCGATTTTTCAAAAGACCTCCGCCCAGCGTGAAGCACTTAAATTGCTCGGAGGCAAAAGCCGGTATGTATTGTTGTTTGGCGGTTCGCGTTCGGGTAAGACCTTTATTTTGGTGTATGCGCTTTTGGTGCGGGCGATTCGCGCTCCGGGCAGCCGGCACGCGATTTTGCGTCTGCATTCCAATGCGGTTCGCCAGTCGGTGCTTATGGATACCTTGCCCAAGGTGATTCGTCTGGCGTTCCCCCAACTCAAGCTAAAGGAGTCTTCGCGTGACCAGTTGGTGCGATTACCCAACGGGTCGGAAATCTGGTTTGGCGGACTTGATGCCGGGGAACGCGCCGATAAGATTCTCGGCAAAGAGTTCAGCACGATTTACTTTAACGAGTGTTCCGAAATCGATTACACTGCGGTTAATACCGCACTCACCAGGTTGGCGCAAAAAACGATTTTGGCAAATCGGGCGTATTTTGACTGCAATCCCGCCGGCAAATCGCACTGGAGCTATCGGCTTTTTATGGAGAAAATCGACCCGGAAACGACTTTGCCGGTGGTTTTTCCACGGCAATATGCCGCGATGTTGCTCAACCCGGCGGCAAACGCCGAGAATCTTCCGGCGGGCTATTTAGAGGAGACCTTGGCGGGACTCTCGGAGCGGCAACGGGCACGCTTTCTCGAAGGTGTCTGGCTGGACGATATTGCCGGAGCACTTTGGACGCAACGCCTGATCGATCGAAATCGGGTTGCAATCGCGCCGGAATTGGTCAGAATTATTGTCGGGGTTGACCCGGCAGTGACCGGAAACGCCAACAGTGATACTACCGGAATCGTCACGGTCGGTCGTTCGCGGGACGATCACTATTATGTGCTTTCGGATGCCAGTTGCCGGGGCAGGCCGTTGGAGTGGGCGGCGGCGGTAAGTTCTGAATATGAGCGTTTTAGAGCAGATCGCGTGGTGGGTGAAGTAAACAATGGCGGGGAGCTTGTGGAAACGGTTCTTCGCTCTTTAAATTTGAATTTGAGCTATCGCGCCGTACGTGCCACCCGGGGAAAGATTGCGCGAGCCGAGCCGATCGCCGCATTGTACGAACAAAACCGGGTACATCATGTCGGGCGTTTTACGGAGTTGGAAGAAGAGATGACCGGCTTCACCCCCGGAAGTACCATCAGCCCGGATCGGCTGGATGCCTTGGTCTGGGCAATTACCCAACTTGGGGAAAACAATTCGTCGCAACGCTTGATTTTTGCCTGAAATATAGCTATTGTAATTGCCGTACAAGTTGTAGGGTATCTCATCCAACCAAAGAGGACAAGATGAAATCATTTCGCCGGGTGCTTACTTTAACTTTACCGCGCCGCCGTCAATTTGTGAACATCACTTCCCAAGTTGAAGCGGCACTCGCCGAGTCCGGAATTCGTGAAGGAGTGTTGCTTTGCAACGCAATGCACATAACCGCGTCGGTTTTTATCAATGACGATGAATCCGGCTTGCACGGTGACTTTGAAACTTGGCTGGAGAAACTTGCCCCGGAGAAACCGCACAGTCAATATGCTCACAACGGTTATGAGGACAATGCCGACGCGCATATGAAGCGGCAGATCATGGGGCGTGAAGTCGTCGTCGCCGTAACTGCCGGGCGGCTGGATTTCGGTCCATGGGAACAGATCTTTTACGGCGAGTTCGATGGCAAACGCCCGAAACGAATCTTGATTAAGATTATCGGCGAGTAATTTTTTTAGAGGTAGCTTTTAGAGATACTCTTTAGTTTCTTATCCTCAAAATTTCCGGTTTATACAGACAGCCTTCCGAAGGGTTGTTAATAACCTGCCCCTTTTTGTTAATAACTGTGTTTTTTTAAAACAAAAATATGCTCAAAAAACGCAAAAAGTTATTAACAGCCTAATTGCCAATGATTTACCGTATCGGCATTCAAAAAACACAAAAAAACTACCAGTCGGAACTCCTTGAAGATTAACAATATTGCGTTTTGTCAACAAAAAAGCAGATAAAAAATTTTGCAATTAGTTCCTAAAAAAAACTTGACAAAGCATTATAAGCATTGTATAATATATTCAAATTAGAAAATATTATATTCAAATGTGAATAATAAAAATGCCAAGTGAACATACAATTCCGGCGGTGGAAAAAACCGTGGCGATTTTGAATCGGCTCGGAGAATCCTCCGAAGGGATGACTCAAGCGGAACTTGCCGCCGAACTCGATATTACTTCAAGCAGCTGTTATCGCATATTGCAAACTTTGCTTGAGTCGGACTATGTCCGCAAAGTCAACGGCACACGATATGATCTTTCGTTTGGCATTCTCGGTGCCGTTCGCAAGTTGACTGACAGCACGGCGCGATTTGCCGAAATGACTCCGATACTCGAAGAACTTGCGCAAAATACCCAATTGGGTTGTAAACTTTCGATTCGGCAGGGTGATTTTCAGGTCACTCTTTTGCGGGCGGAATCACCCCGCCCGGTGGCTATTTCCGGCAAAATCGGCGCACGTTTTCCGGTAGCCGAAGGGTCGGTCGGCGCGGCACTGTTGCTAAACAGCCCGGAAGCTGAAATCAAAAAATTTGCCGCTTCCTGCGCC
Source organism: Victivallales bacterium (assembly GCA_031261965.1). Taxonomy (GTDB): domain Bacteria; phylum Verrucomicrobiota; class Lentisphaeria; order Victivallales; family Victivallaceae; genus Victivallis. The sequence goes on from JAISIP010000005.1 coordinate 3,269, forward strand.
AAAGAAACGTTGATCAAAGACGCTTTGCAACAATTGTGCGACGGCATTGCGATGCTCAAAAGCGATGGTTACTGCTTCAATCGCGGACGCAACCGCTGGAAAGTGGATGCCATGTCCGCTCCGATAAAAAACGCCCAAGGCGATGTGATCGCGGCGTTGACGCTCTTAGGATACGATGAGGATTTCAGTGACGAGCGTATGCCGTTACTTTCCTGTGCCTTGCTCGCGAGTGTAAAAAAATGTGAAAGAACTGTAGGATACCTCTAAAAACTGGAAATTTGGCTAAAAATTGCAGCTCATATTCGTATGCGCACTGCTTGCGCGTGTCTGGTTAACTATCTGTTAGCCGGACACTTGCAAAATCGCACCTCCAAATCATGAATCTGCTAATTTTCAGCGCAACCCAGTTTTTAGAGATACCCTGTAGATAAAATTTAAGGATTTCAATATGAGTAAAAAAATCGATCCCGCAACTTTAAAGATCACCGACATGCGTTTCGCCGACATCGACGGAGCACCGAAACGTTGTACCCTGATTAAGATTTTTACCAATCAGGGGCTGGTAGGTTACGGCGAAGTCCGCGATGCGTCAAGCCGCACTTATGCCGCGATGTTAAAGAGTCGTATTATCGGCGAAAACCCGTGCAACATCGATAAGATTTTTCGCCGAATCAAACAGTTCGGCGGTCATTCCCGGCAAGCCGGCGGAGTTTGCGGTATTGAAGTTGCGTTATGGGACTTGGCGGGCAAGGCGTGGGGAGTCCCGGTCTGGCAACTGTTGGGCGGTAAGTTTCGTGACCAAGTCCGCATCTATTGCGACACCGATTCCGAGGGCGGCGGTCGCGATATGGGCAAAGCGTTGGTTGAACGCATGAAGCAGGGCTACACCTATTTGAAGATGGATCTTGGCATCGAGCTTTTGATGAAACAGAAAAATTGTCTTTCCGCCCCGCTCGGATTCCTTGAGAAAATGCGCGAATACAAAACCGTTTTTGTCACTCCGCACGGTTCAATCGACCCGCGGGCTATGCGCGGAGAAGCGTACGATCTATTTAACACGCCTCACGGTCTAACGGGCATCCATTTGACCGAGAAGGGGTTGGATTATCTTGACAAATATATGCACGATGTCCGTTCCGAGATCGGCTACGAGATTCCGATTGCAATAGACCACCTCGGTCATATCCCGGTGGAGGATTGCATAAAATTGGCGAAACGGCTCGAAAAATACAATCTTGCCTGGATGGAAGACCCTGTTCCGTGGCAACTTACCGACCAGTACAAACGCATTGCACAGGCGACCACAGTTCCCCTGGGAACGGGCGAAGATATTTACCTCAAAGAAAACTTCAAGCCGCTACTGGAATCGGGAGCATTGGCAGTAGTTCACCCCGATATTTTGACGGCGGGCGGTATTCTTGAAACTCACAAAATCGGCGATATGGCTGAAGACTACGGCGTGCAGATGTCGATTCATATGGCGGAAAGCCCGATCGCCTGTCTTGCGGCGGTTCACGTCGCGGCGGCAACCCGGAATTTTATGGCGCTTGAGGTTCACTCGGTCGATGTGCCGTGGTGGGCGGATTTGGTCGCGCCGCGTCTTAAAATTCAAGACGGTTATATCGCCGTTCCCGATGCGCCGGGGCTTGGAATTGAGTCGCTGAACGAGAAACTTATTGAAGAAAAATTGCATCCCGACTTTCCGGTTGCGTGGGCTTCAACCGAAGAGTGGGACAAAGAATGGGCAAACGATCGGCAATGGAGCTGATTTTATAGAAGGTACATAATAAAGATGCAGCAAAAAGGTCATTTTCAGGTGTCGGAGTCGGAAATCAACGAAGTGTTTTCCGATGTTTACCGGGAGCAGTGGAACGAGGCGGAACAACGGCGGATCGACGCGGACATTGAGAAAAACCGCAAAGCGGACGGTTTGTTTCAGCTCCCGAACTCGGCGGCGGGACGGGAAATTAAAGTCGAACAATTGACGCACGACTTCGTCTTTGGTTCACATATATTCAATTTTGATCAACTTGGTACCGATGAACGCAACGCCCGGTACAAGGAGATTTTTGGCACGCTCTTTAATTCGGCGACGATCTCCTTTTATTGGAAGACTATGGAGATGAAAGAAGGTCATCCCCGTTACGAGGCGGAGTATCGCGACACTGCGGATTTTTGGAATCATTGTGCCGAGCCGCAAAAAGAGCTGCACTGGCGAAGACCGGCGGTTGACCCGGTAGTGGAGTTTTGTCGCTCCAAAGGTGTACGGTTGCACGGACATACCTTGGTTTGGGGGAATAATACATGGCAGATCCCGGATTGGCTTATCGCTAAAATCCCGTTGCAAAGTCTGAAAAAGGCTAATTTTGATTTTTATACTCACGATAAGTTACGTTCCAATGCAACCGAATTTGCTTTCACGGATATGAGTGTTGAGCAGATGGAAGAGGCTCTTGGAGAGTACACCACATTGATCAATACGCATATGGCGAAACGCATCATCGAAATCGCGATGCGTTACGGTGACAAGGTCGATAGTTGGGATGTCGTCAACGAGAGTGCCAAAGATTTCCATGTTGGCGCTATGTTTCCCGATTCAAAACTTTGCAAAAGCACTTACGGACCGATGCCCGGGGACTACACGTTCCGCGGATTCAAGATCGCCGAGGGAGTTTTCCCAGCCAAGGCAAAGCTCAATATCAACGACTATTTTTTGAATGAATCTTACGCCAATCAAGTGGATGACTTGCTCAAGCGCGGCTGTAAAATCGACATTATGGGTGCGCAAATGCACCTTTTTGACCCCAAGGCGTGTTTATCCATCGCCGAAGGAAAAAATCATGATAGCGGTGATACTCAATCCCCGGTACGGGTTAGAGAGACTATGGACATTATCAGTAAGCCGGGATTGCCGCTTCATCTCTCTGAAATCACTATTGTTTCGCCCACCACCGATCGGCGCGGTCAGATTATACAGGCGGGAATCGCCCGCAATCTTTATCGGCTCTGGTTCAGCCTTGAGCCGATGATGGGTATTACATGGTGGAATGTAGTAGACGGTTGCGGAGCACTCGGCGAGCCGGCGATTTCCGGGCTTTTTACCCGGGATATGCAACCCAAGCTTGCCTATTATGCGCTTGACGAGCTTATCAACCACGAATGGCGTACCAATACGGTTTGCAACGCCGACAAAGATGCGAAAGCGCAATTCCGGGGATTTCGCGGAAACTACCGCTTGAGCTGGGTCGGCGCGGACGGTCAAGAAGAATCACAAGTTTGTCATCTAAAATAAGGATAAAAAAATGCCCTCACTTCAAGATATGAAACAAAAAGCCAAGGAAGCCGGATTGATGAAACTTGATCGGTTGATCGCCAACCGTCAGCACATTCCGACCAACGAGTTGCCGATTTCGGTTAAAGAGCTTTGCGAACGTTACGAGAAACTCTACACCGGGTGCATCAACGACGTTATGCGCGAACTTTGTCTGCTGAATCAGACCTTGCCGACGGACATTATGCCGTTGCGTGACGAAATGACTGTTTGCGGTGAGGCATTCACCGTGAAGAGTGCCCCCAATGTGATGATCGAAGGTGAAATGACTTTTCGGGCACAAATGCTCGATGAAATGGCTCCCGGCGGCTTGATTGTATGGGACACCTCCGGCGATGCCGATGCCTCGCTATGGGGCGGGGTTATGACTGCCACGGCGATCACCAAGGGGATACGCGGCGCGGTGATTGCCGGGGGAATCCGCGACACCAAGCAGATTTTGGAGCAAAAATTCCCGGTGTTCTACAAATATCGTACCAGCAACGGTTCACTCGGGCGGTGTATGATCACTCACTATCAAGTTCCGATTAAGGTCGGGCAAGTGACAATTCGCCCCGGCGACATTATTTTTGGCGACATTGACGGAGTGTTGTGTATTCCGCGTGAAATTGCCTACGATGTTCTTTTGCGGGCGGAGGGGATTGAACGCAACGAAGTTGATATTTTTTCGTGGGTTCACCAGGGCGACTCGATCGCGGAAATCATCGAAAAAGGCGGATACTTCTAAGACGGAAACGGGGTAAATCATGGGTAAATCGATCGAATCGATGTTCAGTCTTGCCGGGCGTACCGCGTTGGTGACCGGCTCATCGCGGGGAATCGGTCGCGAGATCGCCCGCACTTTAGCGATGGCGGGAGCGCGGGTAGTGTTTCACGGCAGTTGCGAGAGCGAGGCACTTCGCGAGGCGGCCGCCGAGTGCGGAGGAGTGTTTGTTGTCGGCGATTTGACTACAGAAGAAGGAGTTAAATCTCTTATCGAATCGTGTCAAAAAGCCGTTTCATCGATCGATATACTTGTCTTAAACGCCTCGGCGCAAAAATATATGACCCTTGGCGAGTTCGATGAAACGGAATTCCAAAAAGAGTTTCAGACCAACGTCGGTGCTACATTTCAATTGGTTGAGGCGTTTTCACCGGCGATGTGCGAGCGGAAGTGGGGGCGGATTATCACGCTGGGCAGCGTGAATCAGCAACGCCCGTCACCGCGGCTTACGCTGTATTCGGCGACCAAAGCGGCGCAAATGAATCTCACCGCAAACTTTGCTAAAACTCTTGCTCCTTACGGAATTACGGTCAATTGCCTCGTTCCAGGCGTAATTTTGACCGATCGCAATATCGAACCGCTCAAAGACGATTCCTATCGGCAAAAAGTGCTTGCACTTGTTCCCGGCGGTAATTTTGGCGAAGTCGAAGACTGTGCCGGTGCGGCGTTGTTGCTCGCTTCCGATGCCGGACGTTATATCACCGGGATTGAACTGCCCGTCACCGGTGGTATGCATTTGTAAAAACCGCATTTGACATCTATCTTGAGAAATGGTATATTGGGCTTATATATTGATTTAGCTCTTTATCGCGGAGAACGTAATTTATGGAACCACGTTTTGACAAGCAGATGTGCGGCGGAAATTTTAACAATCAAGATTTTATGCCGGCAGACTCGTGGCGAATTTTGCGGATTATGGCGGAATTCGTCGATTCATTCGACACCATGAGTCAGATGCCGGAGCGTCTGGTTTCGGTATTCGGCTCGGCACGCACCCCTGAGAATTCCCCTGACTTCCAATCTGCCTGCACATTGGGTAGACTTTTAGTGGAGAGTGGGTACGGCGTTATTACCGGCGGGGGACCCGGCATTATGGGAGCAGCCTCCAAGGGAGCGTTTGAGGCCGGGGGTAAATCAATCGGCTTGAACATCGAGTTGCCGATGGAGCAGCACCCCAACCACTTTCAAAACAACTCGCTTTCGTTTCGCTATTTCTTTGTCCGTAAGGTCTGTTTTTTGAAATATTCCACCGCGATTATCGTCTATCCCGGCGGTTTTGGCACTATCGACGAGCTTAGTGAAGTTTTGACTATGGTGCAAACCAAAAAAATAAATCGAATTCCGATCATTTTGGTTGACAAGGAGTTCTGGGGTGGATTGTTGCATTGGTTCAAAAATACGTTATGCAAAAAAGACAAAATCGCCCCCGAAGATTTAGAACTGTTTCATCTGGTCGATTCGGCGGAGGAGGCGATCACCTATTTGCTGAACAGCCACCGTTTCGGTTTTCAAACCACCGTAAAATAAACCTGATCCCGAAACTATTTTTCATTGAAAAAAATCATTTTTATGTTATATTGAGTATACGATCCAACACCAAGGATAAGTGTCCGAGGTCGAGGATTAAATAAAGGCTACCTCTAAAAACTGGAGACAGTTTTTAGAGATACCCTAAAAGCGTCATTCTGAAAGCGAGGGTTCGCCCCGGGCTTAAGAGGCAGGTCGCGATAGTGAAGTCTTGTCACCTCCGTGTTCTCCTTTTACCGGGTAACACGGAGTTTTTTTATTATCGAGCTGATTACGAAAATATTTTGTCCGTTTTTTGGTCGCTTTGGTGTTTTTGTAGCGGGTTTTGGAAAAAAGTAAAAATACTTTTTAGGCTACCTCATTTCCAGTTTTTATAGGTAGGCTTTATGGAGAGTTTTATGGAAAAACGTATTGCACTAATCGGTATAATTGTTGAAGACATCGAGTCCAGCGTCGAAATCAATCGGATTTTACACGAATACCGGGAGTATCTGGTCGGGCGCATGGGAATCCCTTACAAGGCGCAAAACGTCGCGATTATCAGTGTCGTTTTGGACGCTCCCGCCGACATTACCAGTTCGCTTGCCGGTAAGCTCGGCATGTTGCCCGGAATCAGTGTCAAAACCGTCTATTCCAAGAAATAGGAGAACGATATAATGTACGACCCCAAATCATCCAAAGCAGAGGATTTTATCGACGACGGAGAAATTCAGGCAACTATCCGTTTTGCCGACGAAAATAAACATAATTTTGAACTCATCGATTCGATTATCGAAAAGGCGAAAAATTGCCAAGGTTTAACTCATCGCGAGGCACTGCTTTTGCTCGAATGCGATTTGCCCGATGAAAACGAGAAGATTTTTTCGCTCGCCCGCGAAATCAAGCAAAAATTTTACGGCAATCGCATTGTGATGTTCGCTCCGCTTTATTTGTCGAATTATTGCGTAAACGGTTGCACTTATTGCCCTTACCATTATCAAAACAAGCATATCAGGCGCAAAAAACTTACTCAGGCAGAAATCCGCTCCGAGGTCATCGCCTTGCAAGATATGGGTCACAAACGTCTCGCGCTTGAAACCGGCGAAGACCCGGTCAACAATCCGCTGGAATATGTTCTTGAGAGCATCAAAACCATCTACTCGATTAAGCACAAAAACGGAGCGATCCGGCGGGTCAACGTAAATATCGCCGCGACCACGGTAGAAAATTATCGCCGATTGAAGGATGCAGGGATCGGCACATATATTTTATTTCAAGAAACTTACAACAAAAAAGCTTACGAGGAGTTGCATCCGACCGGACCAAAGCATAATTACGCCTATCACACCGAAGCGATGGATCGCGCCATGGACGGCGGCATAGACGATGTGGGTTGCGGCGTGCTGTTCGGGTTGAATCTTTATCGCTATGATTTTGTCGGGCTATTGATGCACGCCGAACATCTTGAAGCGGCGAAAGGCGTCGGACCGCACACTATTAGTGTGCCTCGTATCCGCCCGGCGGACGACATTGATGCCGGGACGTTCTCCAACGCCATATCCGATGATATTTTTGCCAAGATTGTTGCGGTGTTGCGCATTGCCGTGCCGTATACCGGGATTATCATCTCGACGCGGGAGTCGAAAGCCGCCCGCGAACGTGTACTCAATCTCGGAGTTTCGCAGATTTCCGGGGGGTCGCGTACCAGTGTCGGTGGTTATGTTCAGGAGGAAACCGAGGAGGAAAATTCCGCCCAATTTGACGTAAACGATACCCGCACGCTCGATGAAGTCGTAAACTGGCTGCTTGGACTCGGGTATATCCCGAGTTTTTGCACTGCCTGCTACCGCGAGGGACGCACCGGCGATCGCTTTATGTCGCTGGTCAAAAGCGGGCAAATCGCCAACTGTTGTTTGCCGAACGCGCTGATGACGCTCAAGGAGTACTTGGAGGATTATGCCTCGGCGGAAACCCGGCAAAAAGGCGAAGTTGTGATCAATCGCGAGTTGGGCAACATCACCGATTCCAAGGTTCAATCCATCGCCGCCGGGTATCTCAAAGAGCTGCACGACGGCAAGCGCGACTTTCGCTTTTGAGATACCCTGTAAGGCAACCTTTAAATTTTGGTATTATTGTTGAGGTGCTTCAGGTGGAGTCGCCTCGGCGTTGCCGGATTCCAGCATGTCGATTTTTGCCTTGACATCGCGGAAACGCGGTTCAAGCTCGTACAATTCTTTGTAATACGCCAATGCCTTGGCGAAATCTCCGATTTTCTCCATAATTCGGGCGAGCGAATAAGCCGTGGTCAACCGATCTTTGTCCAGGCGCGGAATAATTGATAAAACGGTTTCAAGCTCTTCGATCGCCGCCGGATAATTTTCCTGTTTTTCGTAACACTCCGCCAGACCGATATGTGAAATAACTTCGTTGCGTGCCGATTGGCGTGAGATCATAAATTGTTCAATAGCAAGCTCGTATTCCCCGCGTTCAAGCCGAAGTTTGCCTAAATCGTAGATCAGACCAACATCGTTGGGATAGTGTTCAATACGTGAAAGCGCGTGATCCAGCTGAAGTTGTTTGCGCATTTCGGTCAACTCCGCGATGCGACCGGCCGGGTCGGCAAGTTCTTTGGGCGGACGCCGCTTGATCTGGGCGATTTCCTTGTCGATTTTGCCGACCTCCGCCTCTTCGAGGCGTTTGTCGAGCATGGGGTCGTAGGCGGCAGTGGCGGCGATAACTTTGTTGAGCTCGGCAACCGCCTTGTCAAAATCCCCCATAATGACGTAGGCACTTGCAAGCTTGCGACGCACATCCATCGAGTCCCCGGTAGCGAGTAATTTCAAAAGCTCGTTGGCGACCAATTTTGCCTGCGCGGCATCGTGAATGGTGTTTTCCAGCAGCTGAAGAATCGCCGCCGCCCGGCTGCCCATGGCGTTTGAGCCGCCGCCCTCTTCAATTTGCGCCATGCCGACATTTTTCGCTTGATCGCGCTGTTTTGCATCGAAATTGATCGCCTGGCGGTATACGTTTTGAATCTCTTTGTCATTGGGGTTGTTGGTCGCAAGCACGTGCAGACGTTTAAGAGCCTCGGCGGATCGTCCCGATTTTTGCAGATAGGTGGCGATTTTCAGGACAAAACTGTGATCGAACGGTCGCACCTCCGAGGCGCGTTCCATCGCCTCCGCCGAGATAAACGGTGCTCCGGCATTGTCGGCTGCCTCTGATAATAAAAGTAAAATCGGAACATTGTCCAGCGTTTTGAGCAGGGCATCTTCGCATAGATTCATTGCCTGCACCGGATTTTTTTTGACCAGACCTTTGATTTTGCCGGTCGGATTGCTGAGTCGCGCAAAGAACCTGGCTAACCCCGAATCGCGCATGACCTTTTTTCGCTCCAGATCGCGCAGTTTGGCGCGAGCTTCGATAAAACCCGGCTCTTGTTGGAGCAAGTTTTTAAGTGCTTCCATCCGTTCGGACTCATTGGCGAGTTTCAAGGCTTTGTGATAGATTTCTCTCAGTTCCGGAGTGACGGATTCAACGGTCTTTTTTTGCATGGGTTTACCTCTACGGCGTTCCCGGTAAAAATATTCTTTTAAGAATTCGCCGCTTTTTGAGTTTAATTATCTGTTCGTATTGGCAAATTACAGCCAAAAGGGCGAGTTGTCAAGTATCGCCAAGCCGATTTCGCCAAGAAATTTTAGAAGTAGCCTTTGGCGCTATTCGCCGGGAAAGCACTTGTGACTTCGCGCCATCCAGTGGTTTACCACCGGCTCGATGACAAAATCCTCGAATTTGGCATCACGCGGGAATTTCCAGTCGCAAAATGGACACATCGCAAATGCTTCAAGGTCGGCGGGTGTCAGGCACTCGCCGCAATTCGGGCATCGAATCATGCCGCTAAACGGCGTATTGAGAGTAATCTTATTCATAATAACAATAATATAGCCCGTTTTGGTTGAAAATCCAGTGCCGAACGGTTATTTTAAATACAATAAGGTACTTCTAAAAGCTATTTTTTTACTTTTTTAGGGAGATATAACAACAATGGCACTTTGGGGCGGTAGATTCAGTTCCGAAACCCGGAACGAGGTGGCTCAATACTCCGAATCGATCTCATTTGACCGGCGGCTTTATCACTTTGATATTGTCGGCAGCAAGGCGCATGTAACTATGCTCGCAACTCAAAAGATTATTCCGGCGGCAACAGCGGAGGCAATTTGCAGCGAGTTGGATAAAATCGAGCAACGCATTGAGTCGGGCGACTTCAAGTACGATATTGCCCTCGAAGATATTCACATGCATATCGAAAGCGCGTTGATTGACGCACTCGGTGCAGAGGGAGCCCGTGTCCATTCCGCCCGTAGCCGCAACGACCAAATCGCGTTGGATATAAGGCTTTATTTGCGCGATGAAGTTGATAAACTCATCGGGGGAATCCGCGACTTTCAGCGTGCGTTAGTCGCGCAATCCCATGCCAATAAAACCGCAGTCATGCCGGGATTCACCCATTTACAACATGCTCAGGCTGTACTCTTTGCCCACCATATGCTCGCATATGTCGAAATGCTCGATCGCGATGCCGAGCGTCTCGCTGATTGCCGGCGGCGGATCAACGTCATGCCGTTGGGTTCCGGCGCGATCGCGGGCAGCACTTTGCCGATCGACCGTGAAGCTGTTGCGCGGGAGCTGAAATTCAGCCGGGTCAGCCGGAACAGTATGGACGCAGTGGCGGATCGCGATTTCGCCATTGAGCTGGTTTCCGCACTTGCGATATTCGCCATGCACAGCAGCCGACTCTCCGAGGATTTGATTCTCTGGTGCAGTCAGGAGTTTGACTTTATCGAGCTTGACGACGCGTTTTGCACCGGTTCATCTTTAATGCCGCAAAAGAAGAATCCAGATGTTTGCGAGCTTACTCGGGGGAAAACCGCCCGGGTTTACGGTGCCTTGACCGCGTTGCTGACAATGTGCAAAGGCTTGCCGCTTACTTACAACCGTGATTTGCAAGAAGATAAAGTTGCGATTTTCGACGCGCTGGACACTGTCAAGATGATTCTGCAAGTCTATCCGCCGATGATAGAGACGATGAAACTCAAAAAAGATCACATGCTTGCGGCGGCGGGCGACCCGTCACTTATGGCGACCGACCTTGCCGAAAAGCTGGTTGAGCTTGGCGTTCCGTTTCGCACCGCCCATCATAGGGTAGGGGCGTTGGTGAAGTATTGCCGGGAGCAGGGCAAGGCACTCAATGAAGTCTCACTCGAAGAGATGAAAATCTCCATTCCCGAGGCGACGTTGGAGTTTCTTGCTCTCTTTGACCCGATCGAAAGTATCGCCAAGCGCGACATCGTCGGCGGAACCGGTTTTGAACAAGTTTCAAAGCAGTTGGATTTTTGGAAAAAAACTCTTGATTTTTAGTTGTTACTGTGCTATTTTAATAGAATAATCGCGTAAAATCGCGAAAAACAACTTAACCAATGGCGTCTTGCAATAAATATAAGCGCCGCAGAAAGAAGGAGCCGCAACATGGCAAAGATTTCGATCAACGATCTTTTGGAAGCCGGGTGTCACTTTGGTCACCAGACCCGTCGCTGGAACCCGAAAATGAAGGAATACGTCTACGGGGCGAAAAACGGTATTTCGATTATCGATCTGACCAAGACGATGTACCAGATTGCGGCAGCTTGCAACTTTCTGCAACGCGTGGTGGCAAACGGCGGCGACATTCTTTTTGTCGGTACCAAGCGTCAAATCCGTGACCTCATCAAGGAAATTGCGGACGAAACCGGGATGTTTCACGTCTCCGAGCGTTGGCTGGGCGGAACTTTGACCAACAACGTCACGATCCGCAAGAGCATTACCAAGATGGCGGAAATCGACAAGATGCTTGAATCAGATTCCGCCAAGGGGATGAAAAAGAAAGAGGTCGCCTCGCTCGTGCGTCGCGCCGAGAAACTTCATCGCGATCTCGATGGTATTGTCGGGATGAAACGCCTTCCGGCGGCTCTGGTGGTGGTCGATGTCTGCAATGAATTGAACGCTGTCCGCGAGGCGAACAAGCTCAATATTCCGATTGTCGCACTGGTTGACACCAATGGCGACCCGTCGTTGGTGGAATACCCCGTTGCCGCTAATGATGACGCGGTTAAGTCGGTGCAAATCATCACCGGGCTTTTTACCGAAGCGGTAAAAATTGCCAAAGAAATCCACAAAAAGAAGGTAGCCGAAGAACGCGATGCCGCCGAGGCCGCCAAGAAACTCGCTCAAGAGAAAGCTGACGACAAAGAAAAGGCAGAGAAAGACGCTAAGCCGCGTCGTCGCGCTCCGCGTAAGGATGACGCCGGTGTCGAAAAGCCCGTCGCCAAAGCTGAGAAGCCCGCTGCCAAAGCTGAAAAAGCCGAAGCTAAAGCCGAAGCTAAGGTTGAAGAAACCAAAGTAGAAGAAGCCAAAGCAGAGTAATTTTATACATTGAATTTGTTAGGAGATTTATTATAATGGCTGCAATAACTGCAAAAATGGTGCAGGATCTCCGGGAGAAAACCGGAGCCGGGATGATGGACTGCAAAAAAGCTCTCGTCGCCGCTGACGGCGATATGGAGCTTGCAATTGAGAATTTGCGCAAATCAGGCGTTGCCAAGGCGGAGAAGAAATCCGGACGCAGTACCAATCAGGGTAAAGTTTTGACCGCGATTTCCGGCAACAAAGCTTCGATTGTCGAAGTCCTTTGCGAGACCGACTTTGCCGCCAAGACCGATAAATTTGCGAATATGGTCGAAAAATTTGCCTCCGACATGCTTGCCATTCCGGGCAACGGCGATATTACTTCCGCAGTGCAGGAAGCCGAAAAGACCGTGCTTACCGACAATATTGGTGTGATTGGCGAAAATATGCAGATTCGCCGCGCTCAGAAGTGGGAAGGTGCGGAACGCTATGTCAGCTATCATCACGATGGCGGGCGCGTTTCGGTGCTGGTTGAAGTTTCCGGCGAAAGCGACCCCGAGATTTTGAACAATATATGTCTTCATATCGCGGCGTTTCGCCCGCGTTTCATCACTGAGAGCGACGTTCCCGCCGAGGTTATCGCCAAGGAGAAAGAGATCGCCGCAGCCGCCGACCCGAAGCTTCAAGGCAAACCGGCGGAGATGCTCGACAAAATTCTTGCCGGGAAAATCCGCAAGTTCTTCAGCGAAGTCTGCTTGATGGATCAGCCGTGGGTTCGCGACGACAAAACCACTTTGGGCAAGTTGCGTCCGAACTGCAAAGTCACGCGCTTTGTACGCTGGGAAGTCGGCGAAGAACTCTAAAGGTCTTTATAAAGCCAATCAAGCTCCTCAACCATGTGGTTGTGGAGCTTTTTTTTGATATTGCAACTGGACAAATTTGCGAATGGGGATTATTTTATTCAAGAGTATTCTCAATAAACAACGGGACATGTCATGAGTAAATCCGGCGAAGATTTCGATTTTTTCGGCTTTGGCGATAATTTCGATTTTTTAGATTACAATAAATCCGCCCCAAAAAAAGAAAAAAGCGAAAAGAAAAAATTAACCCGCCGAGACTTTTATCAGCTTTGTGTCGGTTTTCTCGCTTCACTTTCCCCTGATGCAATCGCGACCGATGTCCCGGCTCGCCGATACAAATATAAAACTGCCGCCGCCGGTTTTTGGCGCAATAACTTAAGCCGAAACCGGGAAGTAGTTCGCACTGCGGTGATAGTCTTTCTCGATCGGCTCGATAATTGCTTCTGTGACTGTGCCGAGCCCCAAAAATTGCTTGATGCGATTCACGCTATGCGGAACGACAAAGAGCGTTTGGAAGCGGAAATTCGCGACGCCGAGCCGGAACTCGCCGCCACTGACGATCTTTTTGGCGAATTTCGCTCGTGGGATTACGCTTCAAGTAAAAATCCCGCTTACTTAAAGTTGCTGCGCAAACTGGAAAAGTTGCAACGCGCCTTACATCGGGGCAACCGCCTTGAACGCATTCGCCGGGCGGCGGTCGCCGATCTTTGCTTTCTTGCTGTACCTGCCGGGTTGATCGCTCCCGATGAAATCGCCAATGACTGGGGGTTGGTCTATCTCAATGACGATCGAACTTTTACACTGATTCGCGATGCGGAGTTACAGGATGCGATAAGTGCGAAAAACCGTCAACTATTTGCGCAAAATATCGCCGTGGCGGCAACCAATGCGGTGCTTTTTATGGAGGGGGTGGATTGCCGCAACCGAAAGGTTTGTTTCCGTCGTATTCCCCGCCGTCGTCAGCGACAAAATTAAAAGAGGTATCTGCTGTGAAGTACTATCTTGCAACATTATCTGCGGCTTTGTTGTTTTGCGTTGCCGCGGGTGCGGAAGTTGACAAGAGTTCCGCAACTCCGGTATCGCCGGTTCTGCCCGGTGCGGTCAAAGTCGGTGATGCATTAAGCAAGATCGGGACGGACGGCAAACCCGAAACGTTAACCCGCAGCGGGGATACGGTGATCTATCAGAAAAACGGCGCGTCCACTTTGGTTGCGACACCCAAGGGCAAGATCCCGCAATATATCCAGGACAGCAAAGGCAGGGTAGTTCAACTGACTCCGGCTCCGGCGACAAAACCGATAGTTCACAACCCGAATCCGGCTGCCACGGCGAATCGACCAACCCCGGTTGCCCGTCCGACCCGCCCGACTTACAGTTCTATGCCCAGTTCGCCTTTTTTGCGACCCAATCCGGCATCTTCACGAAATTCCTTGCCGCGAAAGACCCAAAAATAAGCACAAGCCAGCAGCACTGTTGCTCCGATCCATGCCGCCGGAGTTGCCCAAAATACCCCGGAATAACCAAAGCGGGGTGCAAGCGCGATTGATGCTGCAATGCGAATTATCAATTCGATCACTCCTGCCATAAACGGTATGAACGAGTGACCGACTCCTTGCAGCACATTGCGAAAGATAAAAAGTTGAGCAAGCACAATAAAAAGCGTTGAAACTATGCAAATGTAGTATTGTGCCTGTTCGGTCACGCTCGGCATGGCTTCGGTGTCGAGAAAAATCCCGACCAAAGCACGACTGAAAACGATCAATGCTGCTCCGCTGATTACGCACCAGATCGTGCAAATCAAACTTGCTTGAAATACCCCCCGGCGAATTCGATTAAACTGTTTTGCCCCGTAATTTTGCGCGGCAAACGTCGCAATCGCAATTCCAATAGTGAACATGGGTTGAACCGCCAACTGCTCAATTCGCGTACCCACGGTGAACGCCGTGACCGTAACAGTGCCAAACTCATTGATCTGCTGTTGCATAACCATAACGCCAATCGCTGTCACCGAAAATTGAAATCCCATCGGCAATGCGATTCGCAAATGTTGCCAAGCCCATGCGGGGTCAAATTTCCAGTCGCGCCATTTTGGCCGCAACATAGGGAAAAATCTGTACATATAGACAAAACAGAGCAAAACGGAAATCACCTGAGAAGCGATTGTCGCCCATGCCGCTCCGGCAATGCCCATATCAAAAACCAGAATAAAAATATAATCCAGCACAATGTTCAATACAGTCGCAAATGCGAGAAAGCAGAGTGGTGTCCAGCTGTCGCCGAGAGCCCGAATGCAACACGCGAGCAGATTGTAAAAGACTATCGCCCCGGTGCCGTAAAAGAACGTGGTCAGATAAATCACCGCGTTGTCATGAATGTCCGCCGGTGTGTGCATGAGTTTCAGCAGGGCATCAGCTATCGGCAAAGAGAGCATTGTTCCGGCAATGGTTGTAATTATTCCCAGCTCTATGGAAACGACAAACGAACGCCTTACCCCATTAAAATCCTGCGCGCCAAAGCGTTGGGCGGTAATGACCGCAAATCCGTTGGTCAACCCGAAATAGAAGCCGAAAATCAAAAATCCTATCGCCCCGGTAGCTCCTACCGCCGCCATCGCATGTGGGTTAATGGTACGGCTGACGATCGCCATATCGGTCATGAAATATATTTGCTGAAGGACGTTGCCGATCAAGAGCGGAATCGAAAAGCGGATAATTTGTCCGGCGGGCGATCCCGTCGTCATGTTGCTGATCATGATGCACCTACTTTAAGGTGAGCTAATATATCGTCAAAATTTGCTTTTACAATTGTTTTATTTGAAAAAAACGCACATAAACAGTATATTATCAAGATATTTTAATGGGCTTGCCACGAAAGAAGAAAAAATGCTGAAGAAATTGAAGAAAGCGTTGAAAACGCTGCTTGGAGTCGATGAAAAACACAAGGTGATTGTGAAAATTACTCCGGCGGCAAAGCCGGAAGAAAAAAGAAAAAACCACCCCGCTAAAACAACTTCGCAACGTAAAAGCCGCGAAAAAAGCAAAGAGCATGTTTGCGACAAATCGCGAAATTGCGAAAATCGCTCGGCAAAACGGGAAAAACCCAAACGCGAACGTTCCGAACGCCCGGTTCAAGTCGAAACACCCGATACTCCCAAAGCACCCAAGTTGGAACACCCCGCCACACTGAAAGATGTCCCGGTCGTGGAGGGAAAGTTGCGTTTTCTCGATCTTCCGTTGCATGAGGAAGTTCAGTTTGGTATACAACACGCCGGTTTTGAATATTGTACGCCGATTCAAGCGCTGGCACTTCCGGCGTTGCTGGAAAATCGCGACCTTGCCGGCAAAGCGCAGACCGGAACGGGCACAACCGCGGCATTTTTATTGGCGACCTTTACCCGTTTTCTCAATAATCCTTTGGAAGGTGAGCGCAAAGCCGGGCAACCCCGGGCACTGGTGCTTGCCCCGACCCGCGAACTTGCCATGCAAATTCACAAAGATGCAGAATTGCTCGGCGTTTTTACCGGATTGAACAGCGTGGTGGTTTTTGGCGGTATGGATCACGAAAAGCAACGCCGGACGTTGACCCGACCGGTTGATCTGGTGATCGGCACGCCGGGGCGGATTATCGATTATTCGCGGGGTGGCGACCTTGATTTATCTAAAGTTGAGGTATTGGTTATCGATGAGGCGGACAGGATGCTCGATATGGGTTTTATCCCGGATGTGAAGCGGATTGTCGCACAACTCCCCAAAAAAGGCAAACGGCAGACTTTGCTGTTTTCGGCTACGCTTGAAGATCACATTTTGCGCTTCACCGCCGATTGGCTGGCTGAGCCGGTGATTTTTGAAAGCGAGCCGGAGAAAATGGTCAGCGAAAATATCGAGCAGACCTTTTTTTCAGTATTGCGCGATGAAAAGCTATCTCTTTTACTCCATATTTTGCGTAGCGAAAAGTACGACCGAGTTCTTATTTTCGGCAACCGTAAAGATGTGAATTTGCGCTTGCAATACGACTTGTCGCGATTTGGCTACAGCGTCCCGGTGCTTTCCGGCGACATTCCTCAAGATAAACGCATTAAGATTCTCGAAAAATTCCGTTCCGGTGCTGAGAAGATTGTTATTGCCACCGATGTCGCCGCCCGTGGAATTCACGTGGACGATGTTTCGCTGGTAATCAACTATGATTTGCCGGAGCGGGCCGAAGATTACGTTCATCGCATCGGACGAACCGGGCGTGCCGGGAACTTGGGCAAATCGATCAGTTTTCTTTGTGAATACGGCGCGTATTTTTTGCCGGACATCGAAAAGTTGCTCAATGTGCAATTTCCCAGTACTCAGCCTACTGACGAAATGTTGCAAATGCCCGAACCTATTCCCGGCGCGAAACCGGCGAAACAGGTATTTCGGCGCGGAGTCGGAGGCGGATCCGGCGGTCAGCGTGGCGGTTTTCGCGGTCGTTCCGCCACTCGCAAACGACGATAAAAAAAGTACAAAAATTTATTTGCTTTTACTTTTTAAGCGTGTATTTTTTATATGAGAACCGATTCCGAGACGATATGCTTCGGAATCGGTTTGGTGTACCTGATCCCGTGAAAGAAGTTTGGATAATATCGAAAACCCGTTATGAGGAGACTCGTAAGAGTCTGTAAACGATGTTTACTCAGGAAACGCGAAGGTTCAAGGAACTTTACCGTTTTATAAAACCGTATCAGACGATACTCGGAGTCGCGGCAGTCTTTCACAGTGTCTGCACCGTTTTGGCGTTGCTAATGCCACTGATGCTCAAGGTGGTGATTGACAAAGCATTGAGCGGCACGGATTTAAGCTTGCTTTACGTCTTGCTTGCCGGAATGTTGTTGCTTTGCTGGACTCGGGCATTCTTTTATTACACCTGTAATTATCTTACCTACTATCCGATTCACCGGATACTCTTGGATTTGCGCGTTAAGCTTTTCAAACATCTGCAAAGTTTGTCGTTGCGTTTTTATCAGGAGTATCGGACCGGCAAACTGATCTCAAATATTCTCACTGACGTGGCGGCGTTGCAGGCGATGTTTTCGACTGTGATCGTCGGAATCGCCTCGAACATGTTCGCAATTATTTTTACAGTGATCATATTAGTGGTTCTGAGTCCGACTTTGTCTTTGATTTGTCTTGTGGTGCTGCCGTTGGTCTATCTGGTCTTTTCGCATTTCCGCAAAGTGTTGCGGATTCTTTCGATGCGCTTGCGCGAACACATGTCCGAAGTTTCCGCCAATTTAGCCGAGGTAATCAACGGGGTAAAAGTGGTGAAGTCGTTTGGCAAAGAGCGTTTTGAAAATCGTAATTTTATGGAACGCATGAAGCCGACTTTTGATATGTCCCTCTCGTTGTCCATGCGTGGTTTTATGCAAAGTATCGTCATGGATCAAATTTCAAACTACACCTTGATTTCGGTGCTTGGTTTCGGCGGTTATCTGGTTTCACAAGGAAAAATGACGTTAGGCGAATTAGTGGCGTTTTACACCTATATGAATATGCTCTTTGGTCCTTTGATGATGTTGACCAACTTTGCTCCGACAATCAGCGAAGGGGCGGTCAGTGCCGAACGGTTATCGATGCTGATGTCTTCCGTGCCGGAGATCAAAGAGCGGGAACACGCGATTCATCTTTACCCGGCAAAAGGTCAGGTGAATTTTGAATCGGTTTCGTTTGGCTATGCTCCCGATCGCATGGTGTTGCACGATTTCACCCTCGCGGTCGAGCCGGGGTTGAAAATCGCACTGGTCGGACCTTCCGGCTCGGGCAAATCGACTATCGCAAGCTTACTTATGCGTTTTTTTGACGTGACTTCCGGGCGGATTTTGCTCGACGGGATTGATATTCGCGATCTTGCACTGGATTCATTGCATCACAACATCGGAATTGTTTTACAAGAGTCTTTTTTGTTTTCCGGGACAATCGAGGAAAATATCAGATACGGCAAGCAAGAAACGACTTTTGAGGAGATTATCGCCGCGGCGAAAATGGCGAACGCATATGACTTTATCCGCGAATTGCCGCTCGGGTTCAAAAGCGAGGTTGGCGAAAACGGCGTTTCTCTCTCCGGCGGTCAAAAACAGCGCATTGCCATCGCCCGAACCGTGTTGCACAACCCGGCGGTATTGATTCTCGATGAGGCGACCAGCGCATTGGACACAGTGTCCGAGTCGGTGGTGCAACAGGCACTCGACAAACTTATGGCAAATCGCACCACGATTATTATCGCACACCGGCTTTCGACTGTGCGCAACGCCGATTTGATTATCGTACTCAAAGATGGACGCATCGCTCAGCGCGGTCGCCACGAAGAGTTGCTTGATCAAGACGGACCGTACCGTCAACTCTATGCCATGCAACTCAAGTCGAGCAACGAGCAAAATTCACCGAATTACGCAAATAGTCACGTTGATCTCGGGGAGGACCCGGAAGAATGAAGAAGCATCAAAACGGCGGGTTGAACGCCAAAATTCGTGTGATGAGCTTAGTCGGATTTGCCCTGATGCTTCTGATCGTAAGCGGATTTGTTTCGCTGTTTTTGTTTGAAATCGAAGATATTATTTATTCGCAGGGAAAAATCGCCTCCGAAATAACCTATGATATAATAAGCCACATCGACGGTCGGGTAGTCAAACTGAATTTTGAGGAAGGCGATACCGTAAAGAAAGGTGATACGGTCGTACAAATCGACGCACTTGAATACGAAGAGGAACTCGTTCGCATCGAGTCGGAAATTCGCGAGAGCGAAGCGGAGCTTGAGGTAAAAAAAGCCGAACTTGAAGCATTAAAGGTCAACCCGTTGCCCAAAGAGTTGTGGTATGCCGAAACAAACTTAAAGGAGAGTGCCGACAAGGCCCAAAGAACTCAATCCCGTCTGAACCGTTCGCTTCAGCTGTCGAGCAACAACGCGATTTCCAAGCGGGAATTTGAAGATGCCGAGATAGAAAATATCAAAGCTCAGGGCGAGCTTGCCCGCGCCAAGGAAAATCTGGACAAAGTAAAAAGCGGTATCGGCGAGCGAAATATCAAAAAAGCCGAACGCGACATCGATTTGGTTCGTGCTAAAATCACCGGGCGTAAAGCGGCAGAAAAACTTATGGCACAACGAATTAAAGAGTGCCGGATTGTTGCTCCGGCAGACGGCAAGTTAGTGGAAATTCCGTGCAAATACTCCACGTACGTTCAAAAAGGTCAGCTTGCCGCCAAAATGTCATCAGGTACGAGCCTAAGGGGAATTGCGTATGTCGATGAAAACGTGGTGCGCAAAGTTCGTGTAGGGCAACCGGTTAGAATTTCCAGCGAAGTTTTTAACCGGTTGGAATACGGCTCGTTTCCCGGTCGGGTTGAGCGGGTTTTTGACACGCCGATTCAGGAACCCGGGGTGAATTTAATGCGCTACCCGGTTGAAGTTACCATCGACAGTCAGGGGCGGCCACTGAAGCTGGGTTCCAGCGCGAAATTCGCGATTGTCACTGGACGCGAACCGGTGATTTACACGATTCTAAATCTTACCCGCGAGCGGTACGAAAACGGCAATGATCCGTTGCAACCCTAAAAAATCACTTGCAATCCGCCCTTGGAGCGTTATATTCCGTATATTGCAATTTTACTTTGTTACGGAGACTTTTTGCCATGATGCAATGGAAAACCCTTTTGTCACCTCATCGGGTCGGCAGTTCCCGCCCCGGTGAGATTTCGCAGGCGCGTTCGCCGTTTCAGCGCGATTTCGATCGGATTGTTTTTTCCGGATCGTTTCGCCGTTTGCAAGACAAAACGCAAGTCTACCCGTTGTCAAAAACCGATTATGTCCGCACCAGGCTTACGCACAGTATCGAGACCAGCTCAATCGGTCGTTCGCTCGGCAGTGCGGTAGGAGACGTTTTGTGCAAAGAATGCGACCTTGGCGGGGCACAACCCAGTGATATTGGAGCGGCGGTAGCGGCGGCGGCGTTAGCGCATGACATCGGCAATCCACCGCTCGGACATGCCGGGGAAGAGGCGATCCGGCACTGGTTTACCCATTCCGAAGTCGGGCAAGCCATGCGAACAGCGATGAGCGACAATCAGGCGGCGGATTTTGAGTTATACGAGGGTAACGCCCAGGGGTTCAGGGTTTTATCCCGATTGGAAATGCCGGATCAAACCGGCGGTATGCAGCTTACTTGTGCGACTTTAGCGGCGTTTGCAAAGTATCCTTGCGCGTCGCGTGTAACGGAGAAACCGCACGGTGTGGCGGGCAAGAAGTTCAACTTTTTCCGATCCGAGGCGGAGCTGTTTCACGAGGTAGCGGAGACGACCGGCATGATCTCGGTGGGGGTTGACGCGTGGCAGCGACACCCGCTTGCTTATCTGGTTGAAGCCGCCGATGACATTGCGTATCGCATTGTCGATTTTGAAGACGGCAGCCGACTTGGGCTGGTGGCTTATTTGGAGTTGGAACGACTTTTTTTGGAGATTATCGATTCGGAGCGTTCGGCCGAGTATGTCGCTTCAATTCAGTCACCGTTGCGCAAGGCGGAGTTTTTGCGGGCGCAGGTGATCGGTAAATTGGTCGGCAAGTGTACGCAAGTTTTTCTCGATCACCACGATGAGTTGCTAAACGGTACATTGGAGAAGCCGCTTTTGGCATATGTCGATTGTCAAGCACCGTTGTCCCTTATTGAGGAACGCAGTTTGAACGATATTTATCAGCATCGCGAAGTCGCCGAAATTGTCGGGGCAGGGTTCGAGATGGTTTCAGGTATGCTGGATATTTTTGTGCCGTGCGTAAATGAGATGGCTTCAGAAAAAGTCACCGGCAAACGGGCATCATTTCGCAGTAAACGCCTGTCGGCACTGTTGCCGGATATGCAGTGGAATTTAGCCGACGAAGCGTGGTGTACAAGCGGATATTTGAGATTGCTCAAGGTGCTTGACTATATTTCCGGCATGACCGATTCTTACGCGGTTGGTCTCTATCAGAAGCTCAAGGGTATATCATTGTGAGCGTGTTGTATTCATTGTATCAATCTCCGCGCCGAATGTGCGAAAAAATCGAAGAGTGTATTCCCGTCAATGATGGCAGAATGGTGCGTCGCCCGTTCAATCACTACTCACCGGCGTTGACTGACTGGTGGATAGTTCCGTCGCTTGAATTGCCTTTTTTTAAGTTCGGCAAATATTTTTTCAGCTGGGATGAAAAGAGCCGCAAGGAGATTAGATGCGGACTCTACCTTGCCAAAGGGCTTGACCCTGCACTGAAAAAAGTTTACCCGACTAAAAAGGGCAGACGATTATTGATGGATGATTCGTGGGGTTGGCACACTTTTTACCCGGCAGTTGAAGCCGGAATTTTGCAGGAAAAAGTACGCACGGGAGCTATTGCGATCGGACGAAAAGTGGAGCTTATTTTTGAGGGCGGTTATGTCGATGATCCCGGGCTTTTCAATCCCGATTCGGATCTACGCAAAAAAGACCGCTACACCTTGATACATGACCCCGACGATAATTCAATCAGGGTTTTAACAGCGCGTCGCGATGCGATGAGTTTAAAATTTCTGAATAAAGTACGTGACTGGAAGAGCTTTAGCGAAGCGATGAAATATCTTAATGAAGAACAGTTTATGTGGGTGGATATTTTTATCGCCTCAGCGTGGGGAGTTTGCCCCGGAGTGGAAATTCCTCCCGATGCGGTCGGGGCAGGGGAGATTTGGGAAAAATGGCTTTCACACTTTAGGCAACCTCTAAAAACCATTTTTTAGAGGTTTTGTATTAAACATAGTTCCGTTTTTTTGAATTTTACCAGTTTTTTGTCGCGTTTTTTCTGTTTTATACCCGGTTATTTTGGGG
>JAISIP010000027.1 GCA_031261965.1 Victivallales bacterium
GTAATACGGGTTGTCGGTTCCGGCGCAGATGATCTCGGGATAACGTTTGCGGTCAAGCCGGGCGAGCCGGAAGCTGGTGCCTTCCGCCGGGGTCGCTTCGAGGTTGTAGATATGCCCGGTCTCTTCTTGGAAATCCTTGATTTTCTCCGCCATGTGAATGAGTACCTCTCTTGCGAATTCCGCCCCTTGGGGGTCGCAAATCGAGCAACCCAAAAAGTTCAGACAACACTCGTTCATTCCGACCAAACCGATGGTGCTGAAATGGTGTTCAAGGTTGGGCAAATAGGTCTTGGTGTAGGGCAAGAGATCGCCTTCGAGATATTTTTGCACGACTTTGCGCTTGATTTCCAGCGAATCCATCGCCAACGTCATCAGGCGGTCAAGCTGACGGAAGAACCCGGCCTTATCCTTGGCAAGATAGCCCAGACGCGGCATATTGATCGTCACCACGCCGATTGACCCGGTCTGCTCGCCCGCGCCGAAAAGCCCGCCGGTTTTGTTGCGCAATTCGCGCATATCCATCTGCAAACGGCAGCACATGCTGCGTACATCGCCGGGGCTGAGGTCGCTGTTGATAAAGTTCTGGAAATAGGGCAGACCGTATTTGCCGGTCACTTCAAAGAGCAATTTCGCATTGTCGCTATCCCAGTTGAAATCCTTGGTCACGTTGTAGGTCGGAATCGGGAAGGTGAAGATTCGCCCGTCGCGATCGCCCTGGGACATGACTTCGAGGAAAGCTCGGTTGATCATATCCATCTCTTTTTGGAATTCGCCGTAGGTCTCCTCTTGCGGCATTCCGCCGATAATCACCGGCGTATTGCGCAAATCCTCGGGTACGACCCAGTCGAAAGTCAAATTAGTAAACGGCGTTTGACCCCAACGGCTGGCGATATTCAGCCCGAAGACAAACTGCTGAATACTCTGTTTGAGCTCTTTGTAGGTGAGATTATCGC
Organism: Victivallales bacterium; assembly: GCA_031261965.1. Lineage (GTDB taxonomy): Bacteria > Verrucomicrobiota > Lentisphaeria > Victivallales > Victivallaceae > Victivallis. Next base: position 954 of record JAISIP010000027.1, read on the forward strand.
GCCGCACAAAAGGCGCGAGCAAGGTATCGAACGAGCTAAACGCCTGAGCACCCGCCCACTCGGTCTGCAATGTCGAGAGAAAATTGACGATTTGCCCGGTGGCGGTGTCGAAGTGTTTGGCAGGAGCAGCCGAGGCCCGTCCGCCTCTGCCCTGAAACCCCCGCTCAAGCAGATCTCGCAAACTCCAGCCGGCGCAGTAGCCGACGATTCCGCAAGAGAGGTCGTGCAAGTGGAAATCGCCGGAGATATGGGCTTCGGCGATTTCGGGCGGATACATATTGGCCAAAGTATAATTGGCGATGACCGAGCCGGAGACGTGGTTGAGCAAGCTCGCGTAGGAGTACCCGGCGTTGGAGTTCTCGTTGACCCGCCAATCGTTTTGACCGAGATAATTCGCGACGAGCTCCTGCACGTCCATCATAATCTTTTTGGCTTCGCGAATTTTGCTGTGACTGGCGCGATAGAGAATGTAGAGCTTCGCGGCCTGAGACAAGCCACGTTTCACAAACGCATGCTCGACCAAGTCTTGAATCAACTCGACATCGGGGATCAAAAGTTCGTCGTCATAACCTTTGTCGATAAGCTCGCGAACGACATCATCGGCGATGTGGCGTGCCACTTTTTCGCTGCTCATTCCGGCGGCACTGAGAGCCTTGCCGGCGGCGATGGCGATTCGCTGCAAATCGAAATCCACGACTCTGCCGTCGCGCTTTTTCATCTTTTTGATGGTTGCGTTGCCGTTGGCGTGCTTGGCGGTCGCGGAGTCTGCTTTTTCGGTCACGGTGCTGTTCATGAAAACTTTTCCTCTTTTCCTCTGTTGAAAATTACGGTTGATTAGATTTTACCGTAATAGAATACCACTCTATATTGGGTATTGCAAGTGACTTTTTACAATATATGGTATTTTTTTTGATTTTTTTTGATTTCTTATAATTATCAACGAGTTATCGAAAAAGATAAGATATTTAGAGTAAAATTTCAGTTTAAAAATCCCAAAAACGGTTTAAAAAACTTGAAAAATTCCCCGTCTACATATATGTTTCCTCTTTTAAAATTACTCAAGGTTATCTCTAAAAACTGGCTTGAGTTAAAAAATCGATAGAGTCGTAATTTGGAGGTGCGATTTTGCAAGTATCTGGCTAACATGGAGTTAACCAGATACGCGCAAGGTCGCGCATACGAATACGAGATGCGATTTTTAGCCAAGCTTCCAGTTTTTAGAGGTAGCCTCAACAGATTGAATCTTATGGCACCAAAAGTATTGTTCGCGGCGGAAGAGCTGAAGTTGACCATCGGTCGGCAAGTTATCTATGACAACGCCGAATTTTATATCAACGCCAACGAGCGTGTGGCGTTGGTCGGTCGCAACGGCAGCGGTAAATCAACCCTGCTGCGCTTGATCACCAACAAAGAGATTCCAAGCTCAGGAAAGATCACCCGGGCGAAAAATTTGCGCGTGGCGGAGCTGCCACAGGATTTCGAGTTGGACAACACGCGGACAATTCGCGAAAATGTGGCGGATAGTTTGGGGTATTTTCGCGATCTGCAAAAACGGTTTGAGACTATTTCGGTCAACTCCCCCGAACATGCGCAAATCGAACACGAGCTGCTGATTCACGACGGCTGGAATTTGGAGGCGAAGATTGACATCGTTTTGGAGAAACTCAATTTATCGAAAATGGCGGATCAACTTTGCGATAAACTTTCCGGCGGAGAGATGCGGCGGGTCGCGCTTTCACGCGCCATTGTCGCCGAGCCGGATCTTTTGCTGTTGGACGAGCCGACCAACCATCTTGACGTAAGCACGGTGGAGTGGATAGAGAATTTTTTGGCGGATTACCGGGGCAGTTGTCTTTTTGTGACTCACGACCGCTATTTTCTCGACCGGGTCGCGACCCGGATTGTGGAGCTTAGTCACGGCAAATTTTACAGCTATCCCGGCAGTTACGCCGAGTTTATCGCCGCTAAAGCTGAACGCGAGAGCAACGAAGACGTGCTTGAGCAAAAACGGCGCAGCTTTTTGCGTTCCGAAATCGAATGGGTGCGGCGTTCACCCAAGGCGCGGCTTAAGCGCAATATGGGGCGAATGAAGAAATTCGACGAAATCGCCGCAAAATCCGCTCCGGTTCGCGACAAAGAAATGGAGTTGTTGATCCCCAAAGCCACCCGGCTCGGCAATAAAACGGTAAATCTGACTCAAATAAGCCAGACGTTTAAGGCAAATCCAATTATTCACGACTTTAGTTTTGAATTTGCGCCTAAATCGCGCCTTGGCGTGGTAGGACCGAACGGGATCGGCAAAAGCACACTTTTGCGAATCATCATGGGGCAACTTGCGCCGGATTTCGGGCAAGTTGAAATTTCGCCTACCGTGGAATTCAACTACATCGATCAATCCCGCATCGCACTTGACCCGGAGAAAACCGTATCGGAGGAAATCGGCGAAGACAGCGACACGATCTATCTGGGTGATGAGAAGATCTCAATATGGGGGTATTTGAAACGTTTCTTGTTTGAAGACGAGCGAATCAACACAAAAATCCGTTACCTGTCCGGCGGGGAAAAAGCACGTCTAATGCTGGCGAAAACCCTGAAAAAAGGGGGCAATTTTTTGATTCTCGACGAGCCGACCAACGACCTGGATTTGTCGAGTTTGCGCTTGCTTGAAGAGGCGCTGTTTTGCTATGACGGTTGCGTGCTTGTCGTGAGTCACGACCGATATTTTTTGAATCGGGTCTGCACCGGCATTCTCGGGTTTGAGGGAGACGGCAAAATCGTCTACACTCCGGGCGATTACGATTATTATTGGGAAAAAAGGCAAGAGAGAGAAAGTGACAAACCTTCTTGCACTCCGCCCAAGCGAATTCTTACAGAGGGAAAACCCAAAACATCCGCAAGAAAATTAACTTACAAAGAAGCGCGGGAGTTAGAGGGCATGGAAGAGGCGATTTTAAAGGTGGAGGAAAAAATTTCCGAGCTTGAATCCCGATTTGGCGACCCGGATTTTTTTGCAAAGTACGGCGACCGCAGTCAGGAATTTCAGTCGGAACTCGAATCCAATCGCGCCGAAGCGGCGCGGCTATATGCACGTTGGGAGGAGCTTGAGCAGTTATGAAAAAACTTATTTGGCCGGGTAGTACGCAACTTGCCCCGGTTTCGGCGGTTCTGGTCGGTTGCGGAAGGGCGGACACTTACAATCTAATCACGGTGGCGTGGGCGGGGACGATTTGCAGCAAACCGCCGATGCTGTCGATTTCGATTCGCCCCGAGCGGTACAGTTATCAACTTATTTTGGAGTCGGGGGAGTTCACCGTGAACCTCCCGACGGTCGAGCAAATCCGTGTTACGGATTATTGCGGTGTTGTGTCTGGGCGTGACCAAGATAAATTTAAGGCGACCAACTTAACTCCGTTGCCGGGCTCGCAAGTCGAAGCTCCGTTGGTCGCGGAGTGTCCGCTCGGTTTGGAGTGCAAGGTGACTCAAACACTTGAACTCGGCAGTCATACGCTTTTTATAGCGGAAATCGTCGCGGTGCAGGTCTCCGAGAAGTTTGTCAACGCTGAGGGGCGACTTGAACTTGAGAAAGCTCAATTAACCGCCTACGTTCACGGTCACTACCATGCTTTGGGTGAAGCGATCGGTCACTTCGGCTACTCGGTACGCAAAAAGCCCGGGAACATTGTCCGCAAATAACCAGATTAGCCTACATATCAGCGGTTGCGCTTGTCGAGCATCTTAAATATGTCGGCGAACGCCTGGTGAACCGTCTCTTCGCTGGCGAACTCAATCAGATCTTTGGGTTCGCGATGATCGGCAATATCGCTCTTCAGCAGCCGTAAAAACGGCGACGGCAACGATATTTGGGTTATGCCTCGGTACATGCGGCGATCGGCACGGGTGATATAGAGCTTCTCCTTGGCGCGGGTGATGGCAACGTAAAAGAGGCGGAGTTCCTCCTCGGTGGCACCCTCCTCAACGGCGCGTTC
>JAISIP010000033.1 GCA_031261965.1 Victivallales bacterium
CGGCGGCCTGCTCCCAATACGCGTTGCGAACCCCTTCCAACCGCCGGAAGTGGCGAATCAGATGATACTGGCTCATCGCGTTAAGTTTGCCATCGTAAATAAACAAACGAAACTCCCGGGTACGGTTCATCCGGCGAAATGGCTTCAAACAAATATATTGAGCCCGCCCGGCTTGCGCGGATTCGCGTACCTTTGGACTCAACGCCAGATATTTCCAGACGCTCTCGGGCGAATACACCGCACCGCGTTTCAACTCAAAACGCTCGGTGTCGGTCGGAGCGCAATCATCGACGCAGGCAAACGCATTGCCGGGAATCGCTTCAAGCGGCTGACGCAAATCCTCGATAATCGCCTTAACCGCCGGGCTTTTCGCCTCCTGCCCGGTTTCCCCGGCACTCAGCTCGGCAATCACCTCCGGCCGCATCTTCACAAAAGAGGTCAAAAACGTATGCCCGGCAAGTACGGGATACCAATTTGGCATCCGCAAAAAATCATTCGCATTATTCATTGATTTTCCTCCTTATGATCCCACATTGGCACGTTCGATTCGGTTGGCGACTATTAACCAATAGACCATTAAACCGATCATATATATCGTGCTGTAACTGAAAAACGGCAATTCCAACGCCGGAAAAAATCCGGCAAAAATCATCGCCGGAAATCCAGCGTAAATCCCGACTTTCCAAAATCCCACAAACGTAAGCGACTGCATTCTACTCCCGCCGGTAAGACGGAAAATCGTGGCAAATACCACCGTGTAAAAAATCGCGACCCCAAACAACATAATAAAATTACCCGCCAGCAGGAAAGCAGCAAGGAAAATCGAAAGTATTTTTAACCCTTCCTCATGCGTTAAGATTGCAACATTGTCCGCCGCTTTAGGAACATTATCCGTCTTTAAGTCAGCCAGATACTGTTTAAGCTCGGCTGTGGAATAACGACGGGAATCCAACGCACTGCTCCCTACTTGCCAAAAATCACTCTTAGGCTCGCGGGCAAAATAAAAGACTTTTTGCGGTAGCCAGATAACGCCGATTTTTAGTAATTGCAACTCCCGATCGGGAATATTCACCCCCTCGGCGGCAAATGGCATATAATAGATTTTTCCCTCGTTCAATAAAAAATCAAAGTTGCGCGGTTGCCCCGGGTTCGATAGCGGAATAATCATTTTTTCAGTAGCGCAAATTCCGCCAAAAGTGGCGAAAAAACCGTCGGCAACTGTGCGAATCCGAGGTTCAATTTGCTTAAATTGCATAAATGAGATCGCCACTGCGCAAAAAAACGAGAGCAAAAACAGATGCCAAAACACTCTCCACATGCGGTTGTACCGCAAATCAAAGAAAATCGCCGTGCCGCAACACGTGCCATACAACGCTTTGAAAAATCCGACCTGCTTCATTTTTTCACTTCACTTTGACCCGATGAAAATGGTGTTTCTCGCCATAGTGCTGCATTTGGCGCAACTCGCGTTCAACCTTGGCGAGATCCTGAGGGTCAACCCGATCGACAAAAAGTTTACCGTCAAGATGATCCAACTCATGCTGAATACAACGACCAAGCAAGCCGCCGCATTCGCATTCAATCAGCTCGCCGTCGATAGTCATTGCCCGAAAAAACACCCGTGACGGGCGCGTCACCGGCGCCCAGACATCGGGAAGAGAAAGACACCCTTCATCGTGAACCTCCAACTCCCCGGCAGTCGAAATAATCTCGGGATTGATCACCACAAACGGCATTTTAGGCAACAGCTTTTCCTCGCCGGCACTGGGCAGATCGCTCATCGACTCTTGCGGCAAACCAAGTGCCACCATCCGAATCGGCTCCCCGATTTGCGGCGCGGCCAGCCCAACGCCCTCAAACGCCTGCATCGACTCGATCATCTTAGACGCAAGCTGTCGCAATTCCGGCGTAACCACATCCACCGGGCGGGCGATTTCACGCAAAACCGGGTCACCCATAGTATGAATCACATAACGTTTTTTATTTTTAAAAATCATGCCATTTTCCTCACGCCCCTGATTCCAAAACCAGGTTCAAGCGTATTGCAAAAATACACAAAAACCGTCGGGTTGCTCCGACGGTTGCGAAAAATCTGGGTCACAAATCACTTTTTCTCTGGTGCCTTGGTCGGATCCGCCGGAATCACCGGAGCAACCGGCTGTGTCGGCACCGGCGGAGCTTCCGCCTCCAGTCCTGACTTAGCCGCACCCGCTGCCGGAGCGGTCAGTGCCGGATTCGCCGGATTCGCCGGATCTGTCGGAGTCGGAGCTTTCGGCGCGGAAGCCTCGCTGTTGACTTTCGCCTTGTCTTCGGCAGTCACCGGTGGAATCATGCTCTGATTTGCCGGAGCCTGAGCCGGAGCGGTCTCTTTGCTCTCGCTCGCCGGGACGCTCTGATCACCCAATGCAACCGGAGTATTTTTCAGTTCGCCCGGAGCGTTGTTTTCGGGATCGCGGTAATAAGATGCCGAATTCGCCGCCACCGCCGCATCAAGTTGCGCTTTGGCGTTTTGAATATTGATGTAACTGCTCGCCAAATTGGTCTCAGCTTCGACTAAATCGCGTTGAGCCTCGTTCAAACGGGTCAATTCGGTGTTACCGGCTTTGTACCCCTCATCGACCAGATCGCGTTGCTGTGCCGACAAATCGCGGGTCTTCTCAAAAATCCGGGTCTGCTTCACGCTTTGAACATAGTTGGCATATGCCGTACGCACTTCGGCGACAACTTCAAGCCACTTCGCCGCGCTGCTAAACTCCGCCACCGCAAGGTTCGCCTTGTATTCCCTGATTTTATTCTCGCGAATCAAACCGTTAAAAATCATCCAGTCGGCGGTCAACCCGTAACCGATCGACGGCGATTCGCTGTAAGAACTGTCGCCGTTGTGACTGCTGCCCTCCCAACCCTTGCTACGGCTGAAATTCGTGCCGTACGCCATATTGAAGTAGGCACTGACGGTCGGTGAATAAGCACTCCAGGTCTGGTACATCTGATATTTCGCAACTTCAAGCTGCTCGCGATAACCCTTGAGATCCGGGCGATTAGCCAACGCCGTGTCAAGATAGACATCAACCGACGGCAAATCCGTGAAGTTGGTTTTGAAGTCGGACGGAAATTTCAACGTTTTGGGGAAAGTCCCTTCAGGATACCCCATCAACACCGCCAACGCGTAAATCGCGGTTTCATACTGGTAATCGGCACTGATTAAATCCGTCTCGGCGGCGTTCACGGCGATTTCAAAGTTCAACACATCAGAGAGCGGAACCGCTCCTGCCTGATATTTCAAGCGGGTATCGCGCAAGCTGGACTCCTGAAAATCGCGGTCTTCCTCGGCAATGCGTTTGTTTTCAATCGAGAGCAATACAGTGTTGTAGGCGTAAGCAACCGCCCGCATCATCGTGCGTGCCTCGTCGTCTTCCAACATTTTTTGGTAATTGAAATTATGTTTGGCGATCAGCACCGAGAATTCCCGCGATAAACCGTCGAACAACAGCCAGTTTACGTTGAGACCCACGCTTGATGTGATCCCCTCGGTATAAGACGGCGTTCCGGCGATATGGTACGGTTTACGAGTCCACGACTGTTTGTCGCCCAAAGAGAAACTTGCGTCAACGGTCGGGGAATATGCACCCCACGCCTGCAAATAACGCATACGCGCCGCATTGACCGCATGGAACGCGGCGATGTAAGTCGGATTGTTCTTAATCGCGATGCATTGCGCATCGGCAAGCGTCAAATCCGTAATATTCTCTAAAAGTTTGTCGGCGCCGTCCTGCTTGCGTTGGGTATAGGTTTCCCCCATCGTGGCAGTTGGCGGCGGCGGATAATCATAACAACCGCCGACTACCGACAACAAAACGGCGAACGCCCCGGACTTGACTACGTCTCTTATTTTCATATTCTTGTACTCCCCTTGCAATAAATCGTATGGCAAATCAATTATATCTGCTCGTTTCGGGTTTCTTACGGCTATTTCTAAAAAGCCTATACGGGAATATAGCCGAGATTTTGATTTTTGCAAGTCATTTTGCTGAAGGCTACCTCTAAAAACTGGAAATTTGGCTAAAAATTGCAGCTCACAATTGTACGCGCAACTTTGCTCACATTTGGTTAACTTATGTTAGCCGAATGCTTGCAAAATCGCACCTCCAATTTGCGAATCTACCAATTTTTAGCACAACCCGGTTTTTAGAGATACCCTGAATCAATGAGATTTTTTAGAGGTTGCCGAAGCTAATCGCACAAGTGTAATTTCCGACGGAATTCCGATTCGGACGGGAAATCCGCTCCACATCCCCGCGCCGTTGCTCACATACAGCTGCATTTCCCCTACCCGGTAAAGCCCGGAGCTGAACCCTGAGTTGAAGCTCGCAAAAAATTTATCCAGCCCCCAAATCAACCCGCCATGCGTATGCCCGGATAATTGCAAATCTATTCCCTGTTCAACGGCATCATGCGCCAACGTCGGTCGATGCGCGATTAAAATCTTGCAACTCTCGGCGGGAACTCCGCTCAGCGACCTGGCTACATCCGGGGTCTCAAGCCCGAAGCGACTCGCCGTGGAGTCAGTCACCCCGGCAATCACCAGACCATTGGGCAACGTACGATGCGAATTCAACAACATTTGAATTCCGAGCGTGGAAAGGTATTTCATCCATTCGGAATAACCGGAATAGTATTCATGGTTGCCCGGAACTCCAAAAACCCCGTACATGGCAGATAGTTCGCGCAACGGCAAAAGTTCCTTCCCCCGCGTCGCGACTGAGCCATCGACAAAATCCCCCGTAATAACAATCAAATCGGGTTTCAGGGCATTGGTTCGCTCGACTATGGCACGAATACGGTTTTGGCGCGTCAGACCATCGGCGTGCAAATCGGCGAGCAAAACAATCGTCATTCCCTCGGCATTGCCGGGAAGATTTTCGATTTTTACAGTCACTTCTTTGACTTTGGGCAACGCTGTTCCGGCGTAAATTCCGATCGTCGCAAGCGTTGCGGCAATTATCAGCAATCCGAGGTTAACCCGGTTGCCGATAATGCGAAAACGTTTGGTCAGGTGTCTTTTTTTCGTTAGCACATAAAGGTATATCCCGATGCGTACCACATCGGACGCACCCAGCAGAAAAAAGAAAAAGAAGAGTATTGTAAAGAGCCATGCCATAAGCATAAGCACAAAAACCGGCAGATTCGGCGAAAAAAACATCCCGCCGCCCACGAAGTGCAAAATCTGAAATTTAAAGGCGGTCAAAAGCAGAATCGCACTAAAACATACTTTCCAGCTCCAATGCAAACGCAACGGCAGAATCACCCGGCAAAACACGTATCCAAAAAACAAAATCCCAAGTACCGGCAACATATCAGCTCATTTTCCTTTTTCCGCATTAAGGCTACCTCTAAAAACTGGAAGCTTGGCTAAAAATCGCATCTCGTATTCGTATGTGCGACCTTGCGCATATCTGGTTAACTCTATGTTAGCCAGATACTTGCAAAATCGCACCTTCAAATTACGACTCTATCGTTTTTTTTACTCAAGCCAGTTTTTAGAGATACCCTTAAGTTTTTTCACTGCGTAACTTATCCCAGTAAGCGAGACGGCGACGAATTTCCCGCTCAAAACCCCGTTCCGGCGGGTCGTAAAACTTTTGGCGTGCCATTTTTTCCGGGAAATAATTTTGCCCGGAAAAACCCTCTGCCGTATCGTGGTCGTAAACATATCCATCGCCGTAACCCGCCTCTTTCATCAGCTTGGTTGGAGCATTGAGAATATGTGCCGGAGGCATCAGCGAACCATAGGTTTTGGCGGATTTTTGCGCCCGGCTCCATGCCATATAAGCACTGTTCGATTTGGGTGCGCTGCCGAGGTAAATGATCAATTCGGCGATCGCCAAATCCCCCTCCGGCGAACCGAGTCGTTCGTAAGCGTCCCACGCCGCAAGCGCCATCGGCAACGCCTGCGGATCTGCCAAACTGACATCTTCCATGGCAAACCGGGTTAGTCGTCGGAGCAGATAGAGCGGGTCTTCGCCCCCGGCGATCATTCGCGCCGCATAATAAAGCGCCGCATCGGTATCCGAACCGCGCAAACTCTTGTGTACCGCGCTAATGAGATTGTAATGCCCCTCGCGATCTTTGTCGTACACCGGGGCGCGTTGCTGCACTAACTTCAGCAAGCTTGCCGCGTCAAGCGTCTCGCCCTCCGCGGCAAGGTCATAGACGCTTTCAAGCAGATTGATCAAATAGCGTCCGTCGCCGTCGGCTAATTCAATCAGACTGTTTCGCGCTTCGGAGGTAACCGGCAACTGGCGTGACAGCAAATTCTCGGCGCGTTCGATTATTTTGCCGAGAGCTTCGCTATCGAGCGATTTGAGGATAAAAACTTTGCAGCGCGAAAGCAAGGCACTGTTGAGCTCAAACGACGGATTCTCTGTGGTTGCTCCGACCAAGATAACCGTGCCATTTTCCACATAAGGCAAAAACCCGTCCTGTTGAGCGCGGTTAAAGCGGTGAATTTCGTCGATAAAGAGCAAAGTCCCCTCGCCGTACTCCCGCCGTTTCTTCGCCTCGTCAAAAGCCTTACGCAAATCGGCGATGCCGGAAAAAACCGCCGAAAGGGCGACGAAATTCATTTGGGTTCGGGTCGCCATAATCCTGGCAAGCGTGGTTTTTCCGCACCCCGGAGGTCCCCAGAGGACGAAGCTGACCAGACGCCCGGAGTCGATCATGCGGCGCAACGGCGCACCCTCGCCCAACAAATGATCCTGCCCGACGATTTCGTCCAAGGATTGCGGACGCAGGCGGTCTGCCAGCGGTCGCGATATATTTGAGGCAAAAAGCGATTCTTCTTCCATTTGAATTCCCTTCTTTTTACCATACTACCAAGCTATTTGCGCTTTTTTGATTTCTTCTCTTTGAGTTCGATGTCGCCGGAGATTTTTTCAACCCAACTTTGCAAACGCCGTTTCTTCTCGGCGGGAGGAGTCTTGGGTTTGCGCGTTCCCTCTTTTTGGGTATGAGAACGATGTTCAGTCCGTTCTGTACGCGCCTGACGCTCGGGGCGTTCAGTACGTTCAGTGCGTTCAGTGCGAGGTGTTCGCTCCGCTTTTTTTGACCCGTCTTCGGGGCGTTCGGAGGCAAGTTGAACCTTGGGTCCTCCGCGCCGAAACGCGTCGATAACCTGCTCCGCCGCCTCAAAATCCACGTTTACAAAGCTGAAATGGTCAAAGCAATCGATTTTGCCGACCCGATATTTCTTTAACCGCGCCTTTTCCCAAAGCAAATCAAGCATTTTTACCGCACCGTAACCGTCAAGTTTGCCCACCCCGATATAAAGCCGGGTTGCGCCGTGGTCGTCGGGCATACTCTCCCACGAACGGCGATCGGAGTTTTTTTGACCGAAATTGCGATAATTCTCCGGCAACAACTCGCCCTTAAAACGCAACTGAAGCACCGCTGCCATAACTTCGGCCGGGTTTTCGCTATTTGCCATAAGTTCTTCGGCAAAAGCGAGATATTCACTGTGCGTCCCCCCCTCGATCGCCTCGGCGACCAATTCAGCGAAACGCTGTTTTTTTTGTTCGACCACATCTTTGCCTTGCGGGAGCTCTTTTTTGGCGATATGGGTCTTTGCCTCGCGCTGAATCATGGTCAAACGACGGTATTCCGCCGGGGTGACAAAAGTGATCGCCGTCCCGGTTTTTCCGGCGCGACCGGTACGCCCGATACGGTGTACGTAAGTATCCGTCCCCTGCGGCATCGAATAATTTATAACGTGGGTCAGGTCATTCACATCGATCCCCCGCGCCGCGACATCGGTGGCGATCAGAATCTTGAACTTTTTATCTTTAAACTGGTTAATGACCTTTGTCCGCATCGCCTGGGCAATATCGCCGTGCAACGCCTCCACCCGGTGACCGCGCAACTTGAGTTTTTCCACCAGTTCGTCCACATCGTTGCGGGTGCGGCAAAAAACCAAAGCATAAATGTCTTCTTCGACATCGATAATCCGCGAAAGCGCCTCAAATTTATCCTCGCGTCTAACCTCAAAATAGATTTGCTCAGTCAAATCGGTGCTGAGTTGTTTGCTCTCGGTGCGGATAACCTCGTAATCGCACATAAAACGCTCCGCGATTTTCAAAATCTCCGGCGGCATGGTCGCCGAAAACATCAACATGCGTTTTTCGGGTGTAGTTTCCGACAAAATCGCTTCGATTTCCTCGATAAACCCCATATCGAGCATCTCATCCGCCTCGTCCAGCACCGCAAATTTCAGTGCCGAAAAATCAAGTTTTTTCCGGCGCATCAGATCGAGAATCCGCCCCGGCGTACCGATCACCACATCAATACCGTCACGCAAGCGCGAAAGCTGAATCTCTATCGCCTGCCCCCCGTAAAACGGCGCAATGCGCAATTTGCTCTCGCCTTTTAACGAATTTAACTCCTCGGCGATCTGAATCGACAACTCGCGGGTCGGGGCAAGCACCAATGCCTGAGGCTTGGGGGAGTTCGCTTTGCATAATTCGATAATGGGTATGCCGAAAGCGGCGGTTTTGCCGGTTCCGGTCTGCGCCTGCCCGATCAGGTCGCATTCGCCGGAGAGCAATTTGGGGATAGTTAATTCCTGAATCGGAGACGGTGCCTCAAACCCTTTGGCTCTCAAAGCCTTAATGGTTGCTTCCGTAACTCCGAGTGTACGAAAATTGTCAAGATCGCTCATAAATGCCTTTCGTGCCGTCGTCTATAATATTACAACTTAGATGCATACGGCATAAACGTCCTTTGACGCAAAAACAAGCAAATCAGTTGTCATCTCCGTTTTAAGGCTACCTCTAAAAATTGGAAACTTGGCTAAAAATTGCACCTCACAATTGCATGTGTGACTTTGCGCGTATCCGGTTAACTCAATGTTAGCCGGATACTTGCAAAATCGCACCTTCAAATTGCGAATATGCCGATTTTTCATCTCAAGCCAGTTTTTAGAGATACCCTTAACTTTTCAACGGATACAATCTGTTAATATAGCTCCGAATCCGGTTCTTTGCAAAGAACACTATCGTATTTAATGCGTTTTTTACCGCTAATATCCCAAAAACAGCCGTTCCCGTCACCGTAATCGGGCTGCAAAGCGACTTTGCCTCCCCCTTCCGGCAAATCAAGCGCAAAGGTCGGTACTGCCAACGATGAGAGGCGCGGTCGGAAATATCGCAACATTTCCAACCCCTTTTCGACTCCGGTGGCAAAATGACGAACTCCGCGCACCGGGTCAACGTGAAAAAGATAGTGCGGCTTGACCCGTATCGCGATTAGCCTGCGAAACAACTCTTCAAGGACTTTTTCGTCGTCGTTCACCCCTTTGAGCAACACGGTCTGATTGACGACCGGCACTCCGGCGGAAATAATCATCGCACATGCCGCTTTGGCTTCGCCGGTCAATTCGCGGGGGTGGTTAAAGTGAGTGGCGACCCACAAGCCGGGAATGCCGCTCAAATAATCGCAAAGTTTTGCATCTATTTTTTGCGGATAAACCACCGGGACTCGCGTTCCGATGCGAATAGTCTGGATTGATTCAATTTGGCTAATCGCGTCAACAATCCGGCGAAAACGCGCTTTGGGCAACATCAACGGGTCGCCGCCGGAGATCAGAACTTCGTGAATTTCCGGAGTTCGGCGCAGGTAATCGCACGCACTTTTCAGCTCGGAATCGGTTATATCGCCCAACTCCATTCCACTTGTCCAAGCCCGTTTGCGAAAACAAAAACGGCAACGCATCGCGCAACGCCCGGTGACCAGCAAAACCACCCGGTCGGCAAAACGGTGAATCAATTTGGGACTTGCCATTTGTTCCGCCTCGGCGAGCGGGTCGAAACTGGAAGATTCGTCGGATAACTCCGCCAAATCCGGCAAAGATTGCCGGGCAATCGGGTCGCTTTGCCAACACTTCGGGTCGATAAGTTTCAGATAGTAGTCGTTGAGGTACACCGGGAAACGCGATTCCACGCGCAACAATTCAGGCGGACACTCCACCCCAAGTGCCAAAAAAGCCTCTTTTACGGATGAATAAAATTTCATGGACTATAGGCTATCTCTAAAAACCGAAGGAATGGGGTGGTAGGCCGGACTTGAACCGGTGACCTCCTGGGCCACAACCAGGCGCTCTAACCACCTGAGCTACAACCACCATAAACGTAACACATCCTCTAATATACCTCAAAATACAGCAAAGTCAAGCTCAGTTATACTATTTTTTGGCAACTTCATGAATTATGGGTATCTCTAAAAACTGGAAACTCGGCTAAAAATTGCATCTCGCATTCGTATGCACGACCTTGCACACATCTGGTTAACTCCATGTTAGCCAGATGCTTGCAAAATCGCGCCTCCAAATTGCGATTCTGCCAATTTTGTAACTCAAGCCAGTTTTTAGAGATACCCTTATGGGATGGTTGAAGCCGTGAACATATGGATTATTAACGAGGTTATATAATACCTGAATCCGTGAATAAAATTATGGCAATCGATATTATCCATTGTTTGCCATGCACTTGCAAAAAATCCTCTCTTCACCTGGCAGGTGAAGTTACGTTTTTTTGCAAGCACCTGACAATCAAGCGATAGCATCTCTTATCCAAATTTTCTTTCACGGATTCAGGTAATAGTTTTTTCGGTGGCAGGATCAAACAAATGAGCCTTTTCAAGGCACAGCTTCAAGTGAGCTTTTTCCCCGACTTTATAAGGATTGTGAGCGTCGACCCGGGCGATGAAGTTATGATGATTTGTATTCAAATACAAATAGGTTTCCGCTCCCATAGGTTCTATTACTTCAACCTTAGCTTCGATGGCATTTTCGCCGACAGCATCCGATTGCCAGATAATATCCTCAGGTCGAATGCCGAAAATCACCGCTTTGTCGATATAAGACTCAATGCTTGCATTCCAACGTTTCGGCAACGACACCTCAAAGCCGTTCTCTTCTTTGAAGTACAGCTTTTTGTCTTTGCTTTGCACTATGCCGTGAAAGAAATTCATCGGCGGCATTCCGATAAAACCCGCCACAAATAAATTAGTCGGATTATCATACAAATTAAGCGGAGTATCGATCTGCTGGATATGCCCGTCCTTCATCACACAAATGCGATCACCCATGGTCATGGCTTCAGTCTGGTCGTGGGTCACGTAAATCATGGTGGTTTCGAGCTGCGAATGAAGTTTGCTGATTTCGGTACGCATCTGGACGCGCATTTTGGCATCCAAATTTGAAAGCGGTTCGTCAAACAGAAACGCCTTGGGCTTGCGCACAATAGCACGACCGACGGCGACACGCTGACGCTGACCGCCGGAAAGATTCTTGGGTCGGCGGTCAAGATAGGGTTCAAGCCCGAGAATACGGGCGGCTTCTTCCACTCGGCGTTGGATTTCCGCTTTCTTGAATTTGCGTAATTTCAGCCCGAACGCCATGTTGTCAAATACCGTCATATGCGGATAAAGCGCGTAGTTCTGAAACACCATGGCAATATCGCGATCTTTGGGTGGAACATTGTTGACAACCCTATCGCCGATTAAGATTTCCCCCTCGGAAATCTCTTCCAGCCCGGCAATCATCCGAAGCGTGGTCGATTTACCGCACCCGGATGGTCCCACCAAAACCATAAATTCACGGTCGCGGATTTCCAAGGTGATATTATCCACCGCTTTGACATCGCCGGGGTAGATTTTCGATACATTTTTTACAATCACTTCTGCCATGATAAATTTCCTGTTTTAGAGATACCCTTTAGCCTTTAACGCCGCCGAGCATGATGCCTTTAACCAGTTGTTTCTGCATAAAAACAAATAGCAGGATCATCGGAATAACGCTCATGGCGACCGCCGCCATAAGCAAATTTGTCTGTTGCCCGCGTGAAGACTCAAACGCCATAAGTCCGATCGGCAAAGTGTAACGCGCAGGAGTTTTCATCATAACCAACGGCCAGAACATGCTGTTGTAATTGCCGATAAAAGTGAAAATCGTCAGCGTGACCAGCGCCGGTCGTGACAACGGCAAAATCACGTTCCAGAACAACGTCCATTTGCTTGCGCCGTCGATTTCGGCGGCTTCATCCAGCGATTGAGGAATACTCAGCATAAACTGGCGCATCAAAAAAGTTCCGAACGCCGAAAAAGCACACGGTAGGATCAAGCCGGATAAAGTGTCCACCAACCCGAGATTAATCATGATCTGATAATTCGGAATCATCATCACCAGTCCCGGCAACATCATCGTAGCAAGATAGAGCAAAAACACCGTATCGCGACCGCGCCATTTCAGCCTGGCAAAGCTGAACGCCGCCAAACTGCTGGTGAATACCTGAAGAAAAGTGACCCAGGTCGCGACATAAATGGCGTTCCAGTACCAGCGTCCGAACAGAATGCCT
The DNA here is from genome assembly GCA_031261965.1 of Victivallales bacterium. Lineage (GTDB taxonomy): Bacteria > Verrucomicrobiota > Lentisphaeria > Victivallales > Victivallaceae > Victivallis. The sequence goes on from JAISIP010000033.1 coordinate 12,405, forward strand.
TTCATGGCGAAAACATCGGCATAATTGTGCCATTGGAACACCTCGGGCAACCACGACTCCAACCCGACCTCGTCGAGGCGTTTCAAACTGGTAAAAAGCATCCAGACAAAGGGAAGCGCAAGCGTCGTTGCAATCAAAGCAAGAGTCATATGGAGAATCAGCAGCCGAAGACCCCGATTGCATCGCATTGTCCGTTTAAACATAGGTTATATCCTCAATCGTTGGTGTATTTGTTGCCGAATTTCCAATTGAAGATCGTCACGGCGAACACCATGGCAAAAAGTGTCCAGGAGACGGCTGATGCGTAGCCGAGCCGTCCGGTGGCGAAACCTTCATTGTAAATATAATATGCCAATGTAGTGGTCGAACCTGCCGGTCCGCCATTGGTCATAACCCGCGCCGTCTCGAAACCACCCTGCAAACCGCTCATAATCGACATAATTAAAATAAAAAAGGTCACGCCTGAAAGTTGCGGCCAGGTCACATGCCAAAACCGCTGGAACGGGGTAGCTCCGTCGATATCGGCGGCTTCATAAAGATCCTGCGAAATGCCGGAAAGTCCGGCAAGGTAGAGCAGCATGTTATTTGAGCCGATTGCCCCCCAGAACCCCATCAGCATAAGCGCCGGCTTCGCCCAATAGTAATCCGCCAGCCATTTCGGGGCGATATAGCCACCGGGTGCGTTGGCTTCCACAGGCATCGCCATGACCACATTGGTCAAGCCGAGCAGACAGAAAAGTCCGAGCATAAACATGCCGTCAATGATAACCGCGTCGGTCAGTCCGTAATCGTAGACACTGCGAAAAGAGCGACCGCGCCAAAGCTGAAAAACGGCGAAGCAAACTCCGAGAGCGGCGATGGCGAATCCCCAATAGCCTCCCCAGGAGAGTGCACTCCATAAACGACAGCACAGCAACGGCGTTATCAGCAACCCCATACCGATCACCAGCCCCAAAATTCCGCATTCTCCGAGATGCCAAAGGCGAACACGGCGAAAAACAGCTAAAAACGCGCCGATTCCCATTATAACGAGCAAAGCTCCGGCAAGGAACGCCGCCATGCCGGGAGAAAGCTTCGCCGCGACGGGTGTAATATAGTCCAAAAGCGGCTGAAGAACATTGTTGATCGGTCCGTTTTCGGGGCTGTAAAGCTTTTTCCAGAGGATAAACGTAGCGACGCCGGAGGTGAAGCTCGGCAAATAAAACAGTGTCCGATAAACCGATTGCCCGCCGAACGCTCCGCCGATGATTGCCGCACCCGCAACCCCGCAAACAATGATAGTCAGTGCCGAAGTCGCCATGCCGACGCAGAGCATCATCAAGCAGGAGGCGGTCATTACCACGGTCAGAATGATGATCCAGTAAAGCCGCCGGGAGCCGGTCTTAAAATTGTGATTCAACAGCAGAGCCGCGCCGAGACTGCCCGCGACGCCAAACGGAATTCCCAACATCAAAAACAGCGTGTTTCCGAGAAAAAAGGAGAAATCCGGGTCAGTGAAAAGCTTGATAAAGTTGCCAAACCCGACCATTTTCACCGAGCCGCTTCGGAACATATTGTGCATCTCAAGATTCCAGTCGGTAAACGCCATAAAAAGACTGATAAACAGTGGAATGGCGGTAAAAATCAGAAATCCGAGAATGTTCGGCAACAGAAAAACCATTCCGATTGTCGTATTTTTAATTTCGTTTCGCGACCAGCGTAATCTCATGGCTCGTTCCTTTCCGGCGCGGCGAGCATATTTTTGGATTTATAATATTGCAGATAGTAGGGATTTTTGATCCAATTCGCGGGAATCTTTTTCCCCTCGGCTTTATATGCGTCGATTTTTTTCTGCAATGCGACATCTTTGTCGTACTGTTCTTTTAATTTGGGATTGCCACCGACGGTTTCGGCGATATAGCGGTTGATTCGATTATGGGTATCTTTGACCGACTCTTCGGCGGTGGATAAATTATTCATCACCTGATCGAGCATTTCGTATATCCGGGTGGAAAATTTATTGTAACAACTGTAAGGATTTTTCAACGCCACACTGCACGCCCAATTGAATTCATTGGTGTTGGGCTCGCCCTCTAACGGATATTTCGGGGGATGAAAATAGTCGGGATTACTCTCAACCATGCGTCGATTCGGCGGTAAGCCGTCGGCACTGTCCACTAATAAATCGCTGTATTCGCGACTGGCGAGAAACTTCAAAAACAATTTGGCGTACTCTTTGTGCTTGCCCCCGGCATAGACCGCCGACATACGCCCGTCGATAAACGCATTTTGAAACTCGTATTGCGGAAACAGATGATTCGCGGTCGGCAACTCCTTGTCGAGCATACGCAGATTCATATAAATGTAACGACCGATGCAGAGCATACCGTATTGCTCATGGATAAACTGGGAAACCTCGCCGTCGTTGCCAAAACTGCTGGCGGCATTCATCGAGACCCGTTCGGCGCTGCTCGGCATTAAGTGGTCTTCGTAAACC
>JAISIP010000165.1 GCA_031261965.1 Victivallales bacterium
GGCTAACATGGAGTTAACCGGATGTGCGCAAGCAGTGTGCATACGAATGCGAGATGCAATTTTTAGCCAAGTTTCCAGTTTTTAGAGTTACCCGATAAAGGCAAGGAGAGAGAAAAATGCGCGGCGGAAAAATACAACTGCTGTTTTCCCGATACGTAATCGGCTCTGATCGCGCCTACAACGAGCTTGGTCCGCTCGGGAAACTCACCCGATTGTGTTACCTCTCCACCGTGCGTTTTTCAACTCATCAAAGCGGATTGCGTGCCGTTGCGCTGACTTATTACACCCTTTTTGCGATCGTCCCCATGCTCGCACTCGCTTTTGGGATAGCCAAAGGTTTCGCGTTACAGGAGAAACTCCAATATATTCTAAGCGAAAAGCTGGCGAATCAGCGCGAAATTTTAGAATGGATCTATCAGTTTGCCGACACCACGCTCAAGCAAGCCCAAAGCGGTGTCATCGCCGGAGTCGGAGTAATAGTGTTGATCTGGACGGTTATGGGGCTGGCGGGAAATGTGGAAAAATCATTCAACTCCATCTGGGATCTTCCCCCGCGTAGAAACCTCTTTCGCCGATTCAGCGACTATCTCTCGCTGATTCTTATTACTCCGTTTGTGATTATCGTGCTGTCGAGTGCCGGGCCGGTGTTGCGTCGGGTGATAGGTTCGAGCGTGCCGTTCGGTTTTGCCGGCGCGGTACTGATTTCGCTTCTGGTGAATCTTTCGCCGCTGATTTTAATTATACTGACGTTTACTTTAATTTACTTTATCTCGCCGAATACGCGGGTGCGTTTTTTGTCCGCATTGCTGGGTGGGATCATTGCCGGAGTGTTGTTTCAACTTCTGCAAAGAGGATTCATTATCCTGCAAACTAAAATTTACCACTACAACATGATTTACGGTAGTTTCGCGGTGTTGCCGTTGTTTTTGATCTGGCTGAAACTCTCGTGGCAAATCGCGCTGTTCGGGGTGGAAGTTTCGTTCATTCACCAACATGTCGGCAGCGGACTTTTTGACCGTCTCGGCAAGGTCAAACTCAGCATTAAATTGCGCCGGGAATATCAATTGCAGCTTTTAGGAAAAATTTTCAGCGCATTTGAACGCAACAACGGTGCAGTCAGCGAAGAAAGCTTGCTCAAAGAATTGCCGTTGCCGCCGGTGCTTATCTCGGATTTATTAGACGAGTTGGTCGCCGCCAACGTTATTTACAAACTGAATCCCGAAGATGCAACATCGGGTTATTTGCCCGCTCGTCCCGCAGAGCGTTGCACTATTTGCGATGCGATAGCCATGTTGGACAAGGCGGGATTGACCGAGTCACCGACCGGGAACAGCATGGAGTTGGAAAAAATCGCCCGTTGCCTGGGTACAATTCAGCAAGACGCGTCCCGCAGTTCAGGTAATCTATCACTAAAGGAGCTTTAATTTTGCATTTGCAGGCGACCTATAAATTGCTCTCCGTAATTTTTATCGGTTTTTTCTTCCCTTTGCTGCTGACGGCGATCGACGGCACATGGCGAGTGGACGGAGGAAAATTCATCACTCCGGGGGAACCCAAAATCGAGGTGGAATTCCCCGGCGGAGCAACACTTTATTTAGAGCCTGACCGTCATACCTTTCGCCCTCAACGTTCCACCTTTGATTCCGGCATGCTTGAAATGGAAATTCTGATCTCGGCAGACACGCCGGATCCGGTCAAAGGCGGACTGTTTTTTAAGGACAAAGAAGGGCTTTGGTTTCAAAGCGTCGAAGAATTCACCTTTACGCCGGGAGTGTGGAAACACGTCGCGGTTCGCCTCGACCAGACCGGGCGCAACTGGCGCGGTGTCGGCAACGACGCGATTTTCGATGCCGAAGTCGCCACTCGGCTTTTTTCCGCCGGGATTTCACTTTACGGCAATGAGGCGCGTCGATTCACCGCGGAATGCCGGAATTTGAAGTTAAGCGGTGATCGAAAAATTCAAGAGTTGGCGATTGTGGACTGGAATTTGCCCACTTCAGGTGAGGTAAATCAGCGCGTTGAAAGCAGATTCAAAATTCCCCGTGAATTTTTCAACCCCTACGACCCGGATGAAGTAACCGTCGATTATGAACTCAAAACCCCGGACGGAAAAATAAAACGTTACCCCGGCTTCTGGTCACACGAATACATTCGCACCCGCCATTTCACCCGGGAAATCATCCAGCCCATCGGCTCAGGCTTTTGGGAAATTCGCTTTACCCCGTTTACGGAAGGCGAACATCAGCTGCGGCTGATCATCAAAGATGTGCTGAAAAATGAAGAGATCGTCAGCGGATGGCATCGTTTTATCGCCACGCCGTCGCAACTGCCCGGGCCGGTACGAGTTTCCACTAAAAATCTCCATTTTTTTGAGCTCGCCACCGGGGAATTCTTTTTCCCGATCGGGCTGAATATTCACACCAACACCGACCGTCGCAGCGAAATCGGCTTTAACTTCGGGCATCTGCCGGATCGCGGCACTTACGATTACGACGATTATATCGATGCGTGTTCAAAAGCCGGAATCAACGCCATCGAAGTCTGGATGGCGGGCTGGACTTATGCACTGGAACACACCGCCATTCGCAACGGATATTACGGAGTGGGGCGCTACAACACCGATGCGGCATGGCGGCTTGACCACGTGATCAACACCGCCAACGCAAAAAAAATATACATCAATTTAGTGATTGACAACCATGGGAGACTCTCGGAAGAAGCCGACCCGGAGTGGGGCGATAACCCGATAAACTCCACTACCGAATACGCCGTCGCCAACGGCGGATTCCTGAAAATTCCGGGCGAATTCTTCCGCTCCGAACCCGCCAAAAAGAACAACTCAAAACGGGCGCGTTACATCGCCGCCCGCTGGGGTGCAACTTCGGGAATTATGGCGGTGGAACTCTGGAGTGAAGTCGATCTGACCAGCCAAATGCGCGAACGCTATCAAGACGGCACAGCGCAATCATGGCATCAGCAAGCGGCTGCCGAATTACGCCAAATGTCGCAATCGAACTGGCTGGTCTCCACCCATACCTGCGCCCAATTCCACAATACACTCGGGTTGATTCAACTTTTTCAACAACCGGCGATCACCCATATCGCCGGCGACGCGTACTGCAATCCGGGGTTGCATTTTGCCGAACATCTGCGTGATTATTGCAAAAACATGAAAAACGACAAACCGCAACTCATCACCGAATACGGAGGAAATTCTTCAGGAGGCTTGCATGACAGCAAATCAAATCAATTGCTCGGCAGCGTTCACTGCGGACTTTGGGGATCGCTCTTCGCCCGCCTCGCCGGTACACCGTTCCTCTGGTGGCATGATTTTGTAATTTTGAACAATCACCTTGATCATTATGCGGCGTTCGCCCAATATCTCAAAGGAATCGATTTGCGTTCTGATAAGATCGATTATCTGCCCGAACCTGCGGTCACGGTTCCAAATACTCCTGCCAATCAACGCTATATGGCAATGGCATTAGCTATGCAAAATCGCGCCTACGGTTGGCTCTTTAACCACACAGCCACCCAATTTTACCCCGCCGACGCGTCGGTTTATCCGGAAGTAAAAGATATTGCCGTACAACTTGACACCGCCTTGTTGACTCCGGGGAACTATCGTTTGCGCTGGTTTTCGACTTTGCCGTACACCGAAATATCCTCATCGGTCATTAAGGTGGAATCGGGTAAGCCTATTGTCGTTGTCGCTCCCCCGTTTCGTATCGATACGGCGTTTAAACTGGAATTGGAGAAACCGTAATGCGAATGACTTTACCCATACTGCTGCTTTTTTTACTCTCTTTTGTAAGTTCGGGCGAGGAGCAACGTCCATGGCAAGTTCCCGAAGCGCAGTTTCGGTTGACTGTAATTTCGCCCCGGTTTGATCAGGCGTGCAACGTCGATTTGCGCCGAATTGTATTGCCGGAATTACCCCAAAACGGAGTACAGGTGTTTGACGATTCCGGCAAGGCGGTCGCCTTTCAGTTGCACGACAATCTTTCGCTCTCAATCGCCCCTGCCCCCAATGCCAAAAGTTTCGATATTTACTTCGGGTTTCAAACTCCGCAAAAATTTGACCGGTGGAATCCGCAAGCCGGAACTGCCCCGCCGTCGCAACGGTTAAAGATGAACTATTACGGCGGCGCAAACCGCCCCTGCACCCCGGAGGAATACCTCGCCAATCGCGAAATTGCAATCGAGCGTCACGCCCGCGGAGTCTACAAAAATGTGTTGTTTTTGTCGCTGGTCAAAGACACCGGGGTCGAGCCACCACGTTGGCCGCCGCGTTTTTCCCAATATTACAAGAGTCGGCAAGATCAGTATAAACGTCTTATTACTAAAAAGAAAAAACAGTGGATCGATGCCTCTCTCGCCATTTATGGAGTGCCATATTATGAACGGGTACGCCGCTACAATTTATCCCATAAACAGCATACAAAGAACAACTTTAACTACTTTTTCCGCGAAATGAAAAAGATTGACGCCTTGACGCGTCAAGCCCGTAAAGATATGGTCGATGGTGCCGAAAAAGATCTCCTAAGCGTAGTAAACTGGAAAAATCCGCAGGAATTTGTCGCCACAGAAGTACAGCTGATGATTCGCCCGCCCGATACCCGGGAACATTTTACCGCATATTTCTCCGGGTTTCTCAACGTCCCGAACGACGGAGATTACGAATTTGAATTATTTACAAACTCGCTTACTATTATGCGAATCGATGGCAATATCGTCGCTGAACGGCGCAACGCAAACGGGTCGCAAGTGCCGGCGACCACGACAGTTACCATTCCGCTCAAAAAGGGCAGTACATTTTTTGAACTGTTTTACCGCCTGAACAGCGGACACAGCAGAATGATCGCAAAAATGCGTTCACCGCTTGATCAGGATTTTCAGTTACTCTCGGCGGCGGAAAACTTCACTCCGGCGCGGGCGGCGTATCCGATTGAGTTGGTAAACCGCGACGATGTACACTTTCCGCTGATTATGCGGCGCAATCATGACTTGATGTACACCGACAAGCGCAGCTATACGCCGATTGAGAGTTTTGATTTTCTCACTTTGCCGGAAACACTGGAGTGGAGCTTCGGCGGAAAGCCTTTTCGTCCGATCGACGAACTATCGCCAACAGTCATCCCCGGTGACACGCCGGAATCCCGGCTTGCATTCCGACAAATCGGTCACCCTGAGACCAAACTTGAGGTATTCAACTCCGGCTACCGCAAAGACATGGTTTCTTTGCGTCCCGATCTACAGCTCAAACTTTGGTCTGCTCCGATTATGTACGATGACGAAGAACTCACGTTTTTAGTGGAGAGCATCTCGCGCTTACCGCTTGAAATCGAAGCGTTTTTAAATATAAAAATCGATGGCAAACCGCAAGAATTGCGTCGGGTTCGACTGCCTGCCAAGCCGGATGAACGATTCAATCGCGCCGCCGCAAACATTTATCGCAAAGATACCGTGTCATTGCCGCCGCCGTTGAATTCCGAGAAAACCATAGAAGTGAAATTGAGTGTCGAAAAATTCCAATTCGATCGCAAACTTTTGCGCGTTTTGCCGATTGCCTCTGACAATCTTGCGGAAAAAGCCGATGCGGACAATATCGTCCTGGTTTTAAAACGCCCGAAACTCAGCGATGTTCGCACCTGGGAGTTGCCGCGCAAAATCGGCAATGAACTTGCTCCCTACAACAAGCTTTTGGTGATCGGCGAACCGCTCGCCGGGTTGGGCAAAGCCGCCGATGAAACACTCAAAACCAAAGAGAATCAAAGCATCGAACTTGTCTCCTTTGCCGGGTCGGAAACCCCTTTGCAAACCGATCTGCTCAAACTTTTGGATCGCATCGGCAACAGTGATGCCGATCGCGTGGCGTTGATCTTGCCGTGTTTGTACCATACCGGGACGCTTGAACCCTACTTGCGAGAGCGTTATATCGCGGCTTTGCTGGGGAAATTGCGTTCAAACTCGGCGTTTCACGCGATCTATCTAATTCCCGGACCGGTCCATCCGGGGGAAGAGGAGTTGTCCGACCGATTTATGAGTTCGTTGCGCCGTTTGGCACGAGAGTACGATGCTATCTTGTTCGAGCCGACTTTAGTTCCGAAACCTTCGGGGGTGGAACACTCATTTCACACTTTAGAGGAGTTCAATCCCCTGTTGCAAAATTTGCGTCAAAAGCTATGAGTGCTTGGCTTTAAGTGCCGCTTTTATACGGCGATAGCGCAAAACCAGATAATATACTCCAAAATAAGTCACCGGAGTACAAATAAGCGCGAACAGAAAACCGCCGGTAAAAAATGAGGCGACCAAATCGCCGCCGAGCTCCATAAAACCGCTCACATCTAATTTAATCAGATCGCGGGTCGCTTGCTTGGTCGCCTCCCAAGTCAGATCTCCGCCGATAATCTTGTTGCCAATCCAGCATTGCGCCGGGTAGATAAACAACACACTTGCCGGGTTGGTAATAAATGTTCCGAGCGTTGCGCCGATTTTGGAGCAACGCAATAAAAACGACAGCGGAATTGAGATCATCAACTGAATGGACATGGGAATCACGCAACCGATAAACATGCCTAACGCCCACCCGCGGGCGATATAAACCGGAGTACCCTCGGCACGCACGATTTTGCCGTAAAAGTAAATCCATTTACGCTTGAGATTCAACGCCATGAAATCCGACCTTTCCCTGAAAACCGATAATATAACCTCAAATATCACAAAAAACAAGTTTTTCAATGGAATCTCTATGGCGTAGGAGGCACCGCATAACGATTCGATTCCCGAATTAAATTTGAGCTGTTCCAAAAACGGCTCAAATCTTTTGCAAATTGTTTCATATCTACTCCCGCCCAAGCGGCGGCGTTCGCTTTGACCGGGTCTTTGGCCGCAATTAGTGTATCGTAATAACGCACCGGAATTTGTGAATATTCCACCTTGCCCGCCACCGGGGCACCTTTCCAGAGATAGTAGACCAGCGCATACGCCAAGAGATAATTCACATCCCGGTTTGAGCCGTAAAAGGCGGCTCGATCCATATTTACCAGCGATTCAATATCATACACTTTATCGTGGTCAAAAAGGCTGGTAACAACACGCTCTTTATCGTCTGGCAATGAGACTGTCCCTTTGCCGCTCTGAAACTTGATTCCCTCAAAGTATTGGGCTGTTCCCTCGTTAAACCACATACTTGATTGCGCTTCGCCGGCGGCAAAAAATAGATACTGGTGAAATCCTTCGTGAAACGCCACTTGACGCATAATTATCTTTTGCAGCGACTCGCGAACTTTAGGGTCAAGCGGAGAAATAACCAATTCCCGCCGCGCCGGATGCCAAAGCCCCCCCGACCATTTCATCTCTTCGCCGACATATTCCAAATATTGTTCGCGTTTGTTAAAAATCCTAACCACGCTCACCGAAGAGAGTTCATGCCGCAGCGGGAAATATTGCTCAAATACCGTGCGGGCGCGTTCAAGCTCGTCACGCAACCGACTCATGGCGCGACGGTCGGTCTGATTTGAAACAAAAATATAGTTGTCGCTCTGATCATGCCACCAGTCGCGAAAGTTTTGGATGCTTTGAATCACGCGGGATCGCGATGCCTCGAATTCCGGAGATTTTTTGACCCGTATTTTTTCCGACAGCGAAATCGTCGCGGCTTTGGGTCTGGAGAATTGCACCGAGCCGAGCGTTTGCCGGATCACCCGCTCGGCGCGGTCGTCAAACTGACTGTCTTCAATGATAAAATAGAACAAAACCATTCGCATTGGTTCGTCTTTAGGCACGAGCAGATAGGCGATCTTACGGGTGTTTTGCCCGTCCTCCAACTCAAAAATCGTGGCGCTGCACCCATAGAGCGATTGCGGAAAAGGCATAACTGATTTGACTTCCGAGTTGGTAAAATTTTGCACCCATTTTTTTTGTTGCGCATCAGTTGGTTTGATTTCAATGTTTTTGAATTCGACGGCGAGTTCTTTTTCCGGCTTAAGCTCCACTTTCTCTATAGGCAAAAAGAGAACTTCGCCAAGATAAATCGCGCTTGTTTCATTAACCCAGATTCCGGCACTCTGGCGAAATCTCCAGTACTCCAGATTGCTGACGAGCTTCGCGCCGTCACTTTGGCGGGTTGCAAGAATAGCAGGCATCGGCAAAGGCATGGGACGCATATCGCGAAATCCCCGAAACCGCACCCCGATCGACGGCAATGAAATCGACCCGCCAAGCGTTAACGGCGACGGGGCGGCATTCACGTCGAAACTCAGAATTATTATTGCTAAAAAAACAAACCACTTGCGCATGATCTTGCCTTTCTTCATTGCAGATCAAGCCATAAGTTCTGTCCTATTTTGCCGATTTCAGCGCGACTGATTGCTTGACGATTTCGCGGATTTTTTCCCAATTTCCGGCGGCAATGTCATCGGACTTACCCAGCCAAGTGCCGCCGACGGCGACTACCTCTTTGATAGCCAAATATTCCGAAACATTTGCGGGAGTCACTCCGCCGGTAGGCATAAAGCGAATGCCCAGATGTTTATACGGCGCGATGATCGATTTAAGCATATTTGTCCCGCCAGCCGCCTCCGCCGGGAAGAATTTCAAAAAGCGGCAACCGAACTCCATCGCCTGCTCGGCTTCCGACGGAGTACAAACTCCCGGAGCAAAAGCGAAATTATTTTCGACTGCGGCGCGTACCATCGTGGGGTTGAAGCCGGGAGCTACCGCAAATTTTGCGCCGGAATCGAAGGCGCGTTTCAGATCTTCGACATTTAGAATCGTACCCGCGCCGAGATAGAGTTCCGGGAAACGCCCGTTCGCCGCTTTGATAATTTCCGATGCCGCCTTGGTGCGAAAAGTGATTTCCGCCGCCGGCAAACCGCATTGAGCGAGAATTTCGCACATTTTCAGCCCGGAATCAAGATCGTTCAGCACCAGCACCGGGACAATGCGAATCTTTTCTAATTCAACGACCGCTTGATTGCAAACATCGGAAAAACTCATATTTTGAACTCCTGCTCTGTCAATGAAGAATAAAGTGGCGGAGAGAGAGGGATTCGAACCCTCGATACCCGTGAGGGTATAACGATTTTCGAGACCGTCGCCTTCGACCACTCAGCCATCTCTCCGGCTACACCTCAAGGGTATCTCTATCGGTGTGTCAGAATAAAATATCACATTTTATCGTAAAAATCAACCGAACAAAATAAAAAATCGGCAATTTCGATGCGTTTTTCAAGATAAATTTTATCTCTCTTTGTTGCAAATGAAGCGCAAATAAGGTAGATTATTAAAAGAGCTAATTCAGAAGCGAACCAAAATAGTTTTTCAATTAGCTCAAAAATACAGTTTTCAGGAGAACACGATGAGTCTTGAGTTTTTCAATACCATGGAGCGGCGGGTAATGCCTTTCCAATCCATTCGCCCCGGCGAAGTCGGCATGTACACTTGCGGACCGACCGTCTACAATTACGCACATATCGGCAACTTTCGCGCTTATATGTTTGAGGATTTGTTGCGCCGCACCCTCGAATTTTTTGGTTACAAAGTTCACCAAGTTATGAATTTAACCGACGTGGACGACAAAACCATTCG
>JAISIP010000150.1 GCA_031261965.1 Victivallales bacterium
TTTGGAGGTGAGATTTTGCAAGTTACTGGCTAACAAAAAGTTAACCAGTTACGCGCAAGGTCGCGCAAACGAATGCGATATGCAATTTTTAACCAAGTTTCCAGTTTTTAGAGGTAGCCATAAGGGAAAAAGGCGAAAAACTTATTAAGGACGGCTCGCCCTTGGCGATGATACAAGCTCGCGGCACGTTAAAAGAAGGGAGAAAATCCGACGGGGAATTTCTCCTCTTTTGGCCGTGGGGCGTATCGCTTGAAGTCAGGAAAGAAAAGTACTCCAATGGTGAACGTTTTGAGATGTCACCTGCCCGGCATTACCCCATCCCCACTATTGTCAACCAAAATGGCGCGACGGACGCCACTTTGTGGTAGCCGGTTCGTGCGATACCGGCGCAGTAGCCTGACTTTTTTGCGGTTAGCGAACCCAGACGCCGATGATTTCGCCGATATACGCGTTGTGGATTTGTTCTTTCATATTTTCCGGCTTCACGCCGGGAAGCAAAATATTGTCGGTCAATTTCACCGTCGCTATTTTTTTACAAACGATAACAGTCCGCGCTTGCATATAACTCACCCCGCCGCCCGGAGTCGAAACCGGGAGAAACAGCGAGGCTTTCTCTTTGTCGATGTCTCGACCCGATTTTGAGCCAAAAACGCTGTAAAGCTTCTCGCGGTCTTTGCCTTCGTAAAACGAGAGGGTGAAGAAATTGCTCGACTTGAGAAATTCGTCAGTGTAACGGTTCTCGTTTACGTAAATAGTGGCGACCGGCTTACTGTAGAGAATGCCGAATCCGCCCCACCCGGCGGTCATGCTGTTGTAGCCTTGCGCCGTTCCGGCAGTGATGAGATAATTGTCTTTGATAATGCGCTTGAACACATTGCCGGAGAGGTCAAACGGGCTGATTTGCCGAAATTCCTTGGTAAAACGCTCCTGCGGCAATGGCGGAGTTTTTGTCGCAGGCAATTTTTCGGCGGCGAATCCGGCAACGGCGTACAGCACACACAGAGCAACGGCTAATTTTTTCATAAAATACGAACTCCCTATTTTGACGGTTGCTTTTTGAGAATCTGTGATACGTTAACACAATTCCCGGTTTTTGTCAAGGTTTTTGAGCCTAAAGTTATAAATATTTGAAAAATAATAAGAATTTCGTTTGTATTAGTAAAAAACGGCGATATATTCATGTAGTAGTTGTGGAGTCCCCGAACGAACAATTTGCCGACGTCGGCACTTTGATGAAGTAGCGTTCACTCCAGTGACAGTTTTAGAAAGAACTTGATTTGCATTATTCTTACCGACAGCCGGCGTTAGAAATAACGCACGCGCCCATGGTCTACCGGTCATAACGGCCGATCGATATTCCGCAGGATCATTCCAGATGGTTGCAGATTTGTTTCTCTCCCCCTCTGTCCGGTGATTTCAATGCGGAAGTATAAATCATTTCATTATTAAATGTGTTTAATACGGGGAGAGAAAAAAATGCGTGCAATCTGCCGCGGAAAAGGAAAAAAATGAATATCTATGTGGGAAACATGCCGTACGCGATGACCGAAGACGATCTTCGTAACCTCTTTGGCACTTACGGTGCCGTCTCCAGCGCCCGTCTGGTCACCGATCGCGACACCGGTCGCGCCAAAGGTTTCGGCTTTGTCGAAATGGACAACGCTTCTGAAGCCCAGGCGGCGATCGAAGCGATCAACGGCACCAAACAGGGCGGTCGTGAACTCGTGGTCAACGAAGCGCGTCCGCGTGAAGAGCGTCCGCGTCGTGACAATGGCGGTCGCGGCGGATTCGGCGGCGGTCGTCGTTTCTAAGTTAAATTGCCTGCACGATAGAGCTGATTGCGTTTCGCAATCAGCTCTATTTTTGCTTTAGGCTACCTTAACATTGTTTTTAGAGGTAGCCTTTATGCGTCGGATTTCGGTTGACCGGGCAAGAGCAAATTAAGCATCTTCTCGGTCGCCGAAATCGCCGCGACAATCTGATCCGAATCGATTCCGGTTGTGGCGATGTTTTTCCCGGGAAGTGCCCAGGTGATGGTGGCTTCCACTAAAGCATCGGTCTTGCCGCCAGGCGGAATTCGCACTTCATAATCGAGCAGTTTGGGCAACGTCAGCTGAAAAGTCTTCATGCACTTGCGCAACGCCCGCATAAACGCGTCGTACCCTCCGTCGCCGGGGGAGGTCGCTTCAGCTTTTACCTTGTCCATTTCGACAGTCACCCGCGCCTTGGGCGTGCGGTTGGAGCGGGTGTTGATTTCATAATCGACGATCTTCAGTCGGGATTCGAGCGGAGAACTCAGCACACCGGCGATGATAAACGGCAAATCCGAGGGCGAGACACTTTTCTTCTTGTCACCGAGACGAATCACCTCCTGCAAGACTTTTTGGCGTACTTCGGGGGCGAGTTCGAGGTTCATCGCTTCGAGATTTTGGTCGATGGACGCTTTGCCCGAAAGCTTGCCAAGCGCGTAATTCCGTTTGCGGCCGAACCGCTCCGGCAAGAGCAAATTAGCGTATAAATTCCCCTTTTTGTCGCCATCGGCGTGGACTCCGCAAGTCTGGGTGAACACATCTGATCCGACCACCGGGTAGTTCCAGGCGCAACGTTTGCCGGAGATGCTTTGCACTAATTCCGATGCGTGTTGCAACTCCTTTTCGACCACCCGGACTTTGCGGTCACTTAGATCGTTGATCGCCACGACCAATTGTGAGAGTGCCTGATTGCCGGTCCGCTCACCCAGTCCGTTGACGGTGGAGTGAATACCGTTCACTCCCATCTGAACCGCGGCGAGACTGTTCGCCGTAACCATGCCATAATCGTTATGACCGTGAAAGTCGAGGCGCAAATTCGGGAACGCCTGATATATCCATTCCAGATAGGTCGTTACCTCGGTCGGCTCAAGAATGCCGAGTGTGTCGGGCAACATAATCCGCTCAATCGGCAAATCCTGCAAGCGGGTCAGAAATTCATGGACATAAGCGAAACTGTGGCGCATTCCGTTCGACCAGTCTTCCAAATACAAGTTGACCGCAACGCCTTGAGTTTTGGCGTAGAGAATCTCGTTGGCAACTTCCTCAAAATGGCGCGCCGGAGACTTGCGCAACTGTACCCGGCAATGGTTCTCCGAACCTTTGGTCAGCAAATTTACCACCTTGCCCCCGGTGGAGGCAATCCAGTCGATCGACTTACCGCCATCGACAAAACCGAGAATCTCCATAGCGTTGAGGCAACCGCGATGCTCCGCCCATTTTAAAATCGCCGAAACCGCATCGCGTTCGCCGTCGGAGACGCGGGCGGAGCCAATCTCCAGCCGATCAACTTTCAGCCGGAGCAGCAACATTTTGGCGAGTTCTAACTTTTCCGCCGGAGTGAACGCCACGCCGGGAGTTTGCTCTCCGTCGCGCAGCGTGGTATCGAGAATTTCCACGTAAGTGTCGGGGCAATATTTCGATTTCATCTATTTAAACCTTTATTCATAAATTCGGACTTCAGGTACAATATACAATTATTCGAGCTAATTGCAAAACTATTTTGGTTCGCTTTTGAGTCCTATTGATTCTTTTTGCTTCTTTGACGCGCTTTTTTTGCGTAGCGCTGCTACGCTTTGAAGCTTGTCAAATAACAAAAATTTCTCAATAGAACCGTCAAAATTATGTCAAAAAGGTAGTTTTGCAATTAGCACCCTAAATAAAAAACGCCGTCAACTCTGTAAGTCGGCGGCGTTTTAGGATCGGGTATTGGTTATTCACCCATTTCTTTCAGTGCCGCCTTGCGCGAGAGACTAATCTTGCCGTTGGCGGGGTCAATGTCCAGAACTTTCACCGAGACGTAATCGCCCTCGTTGCAAATATCAGTCACTTTGTTGACCCGGTAATCCGCCAACGCCGAGATATGCAGCAATCCTTCCACGCCCGGAAGAATTTCGACGAAAGCACCGAAATCACGCACCGTCACGACTTTGCCGCGATAGATTTTACCGATCTCCGGCTCGGCGGTACAACCCAAAATCCGCAATTTTGCAGCTTCGAGATGTTCGCGGTCGGAAGCCATGATCTTGACCGAGCCGTCTTCTTCGATGTCGATCGAAGTGCCGGTTTCTTCGGTAATCGCCCGGATATTCTTGCCTCCGGGACCGATCAACGCGCCGATTTTATCCGGATTGATCTTAACGACTTCGAGGCGCGGGGCACGAGGCGAAATATCCGCACGCGGAGCGGCGATACAGCCTTCCATCACATCGAGAATCTTCATTCTGGCGATGCGGTTGCGTTCCATGCCTTCGCAGAGCAGATCAATCGGAATGCCCGGCAACTTCAAGTCGAGCTGGAACCCGGTAATTCCGTCGCGGGTGCCGCACACCTTGAAGTCCATGTCGCCAAAGTGATCTTCTGCACCGATAATATCAGTGAGCAGCAATCTTTTGCCGTCTTTGCCGGTCACTAAACCGCAGCTGATTCCGGCAACCGGCGCGACAATCGGCACGCCGGCGTCCATCAACGCGAGCGTCGCACCGCAGACCGATGCCATTGAGGTCGAACCGTTGGAACTCATAATCTCCGAGACGCAACGGACAACGTAGGGGAAATCCGCCGGAACAACTTTGGCGACTGACCGTTCCGCCAGGTTGCCGTGACCGATTTCGCGCCGACCCGGTCCGGCGATCCGCCCGACTTCGCCGACGCTGAAGTTCGGGAAGTTGTAGTGCAAATAGAAACGCTTTTTGACAATTCCGCTTTCACTGGTGAGATCATCGGACTCTTGCGCGTCCTTTTCATTGCCGAGAGTTGCCAGCACCAGCGCCTGAGTCTCGCCACGTGAAAACAACGCGCTGCCGTGAACCACCGGCAACACCCCGACTTCGGCCGAAAGCGGGCGAATATCAAAGGTGGAGCGGCCGTCGGGACGGAACTGTTTCTCTAAAATCACGTTGCGGGTAGTTTCGCAAACTAAATTGTCAAACCCGATCGCGGTCATAAATCCGTAATCCGCATCGCTCATATCGGCGAATTCACCGCGCAAACTTTCGCGGACACGGCAACGCAACTCATCGAGCGCGACCATGCGATCCTCTTTGCCCGGAATCGTGCAAACGCTTTCGATACTATCCGCGCAGAATTTTTGCATCGCGCTTGAGAGAGCTTCCGGCACGAGGAAGAGCTTGTACTCTTTTTTGGCGCGTCCGGCGCGTTTTGCCAACTCGATTTGGGCATCGCACTGCTTTTTGACCGCCTCATTGGCGAGGTACATAGCTTCTTTCATCTGAGCTTCGGAGACGAAATCGGCTTCACCCTCGATCATAATAACTTGATCGGGGCGACCGGAGTAGATAAGTTCAAGCCGGCTTTTAGCCATCTCTTCGCGGGTCGGGTTAACGATAAATTTATCGTTAACCAAGGCGATACGCACCGCTCCGATCGGACCGTCGAACGGCAGATCGGAAAGCATAAGAGATGCGGACGCTCCGACCATTGCCAAGACATCCGGCTCGTTCACTCCGTCGGCGGAGAGCAACGTACAGGAGACTTGCACTTCGTGGAAGAACCCTTCCGGGAAGAGCGGACGGATCGGCCGATCGATCATGCGGCAAGTCAAGATTTCCTTAGTGGACGGGCGACCTTCGCGCTTGATATAACCGCCGGGAAATTTGCCCGCTGCGGAGTATTTTTCGCGATAATCTACCTGAAGCGGAAAGAAGTCCGTGCCTTCGCGCGGAGTGCCGGAGCAAGCCGCCACCAGGACGATAGTGTCGCCGAGGCGGACGAGGCAGGAGCCGTTGGCGAGCCCGGCGACTTTGCCGGTGGAGATTTCCATTTCGCGCTCGCCGTCAAATTGGAATACGATTTTTTCTTCAGCCATGTTTAATTTCCTTTTCACATGTTTGAGGAAAGGCGTACTCCGAACCATCTGAGTTAAGCATAGACCCAAAACTCTTCGACTCGCGGAATCCCGTTATCAGCTCCCAAATTCCTGTTTTGGACGCTGATAACGACCGAATTCCACAAAATCAAGCCGATGCCGGAGACCCTGTCCTCTTTTTGCAATATAGGGTATCTCTAAAAACTATGTTGAGTTAAAAATTGGCAGATTCGCAATTTTTAACCAAGTTTCCAGTTTTTAGCGGTAGCCTTTAATAATATACCATCACTTTGCAGAAAAACAAGTTAGAGCTTATCAACTAATAAACGAGAACGCTCTGACTTGCCCCGAAGAGCCATTCACTTGTCGAAAAAAACGTAAATATTTCTTCCAATATCCCCGATTTTTTTCAACTGCGCGACTGGTTGTCCGGTGCATCGTCATAACATTTCCATTATTAGGGTATCTCTAAAAACTGGAAACTTGGCTAAAAATTGCATCTCGCATTCGTATGTACGACCTTGCGCACATCTGGTTAACTTCATGTTAGCCAGATGCTTGCAAAATCGCGCTTCCAAATTGCGAATCCGGCAATTTTGTAACTCAAGGTGAGTTTTTAGAGATACCCATTAGTTGATAAGCTCTTAGAGGTATTCTTAAGTTATTTGAAAGAACACTTTGCGGTGCGGCTTTACCGTAAAGTGCCTTGGTTGCCGAGGGAGCAATATAGCCGGAACAACTCCTCTTCTATCTGCGCAACGGGTATCTTGCGGATGCACTCATAGCTGTTTTCGCCGCTAAAACGACAGTTGAAGTTACACCCCGAGTATTGGCATGAACGGTTTACGACAATCGGCGGAGTAATTCCAAGCAGTTCCGATGCGCTGTCGGGGTAAGGCAAGAATATTCTCGGCTGTCCGCCGCCGACAACTGCGAGCGTCGGGACTTTCGACATCGCTCCGATGTGAATGCCCCCGGTGTCATTCCCGACAATCATTGTCGCGTTAGCCAAGGTCGCGGCAAACTCAGTGATGTTTTGCTCCCCGGTTAAATCGTACTGGGGTGATCGGCAAGCCCGCAACAGAGTCGCTGATAGGGGCGACTCGTCGGCAGTACCGCAAACGACGATGCTAAAACCCCGGTCTTCTAATTTTTGGGCGAGTTCGCCGAAATTTTCCGGCGGATAAATTAGCTCTTTGCCTTTGCCGCTACCGGGCAAAAAGACCACATAAGGCGAGGCTTTGGAGAGTAACGGCGGTGTCGGAGAATGCGTTTTCCAGGGGTTTTCAATTCGGCTAAGTTCAGGGGCAAGATATTTTAGAAAAACCAAATTGCGAATCAATTCGTGCGTGTTCAATAGTTCGCCGGAATCGAGCAACTCAGTATAAATCCGATCCGAATAGCGCATCAAATGCGGTTGCAAATGGCGCGTTGTTGAGGCAAACGCGACGCTTCGGGGTGCATCGGCGACCAGCGCGATCAGGTCTTCAACTAAAATTTCCCGATAAAACCGGGGCTGCAACAAAAGATCGAATTTTTGAGCCGCGACCCATTTTAATTTCCCTGAGCGATAATTGGAGTCGGCGAGAAATTTGTCGGGATCAAGCTCTTCATAAGAGTCAAAATCCAACGTCCGCGCCAGATCCAGCCAAAGCGAACGCCCCAGCAACGTAAGCGTATAACGTTCTTTGGGGTAAATTTTGCGCAATCCCTTGGCAAACGGGGCGTAAAGCGCAAAGTCCCCGATCCGATCCAGACGGACGACCAAAATTCGTTCTTTATGTGCTTTTTCCACTCTGGGTCGGCGAAAAAAAGCACGCGATTTGTAATAGACAAAATCTCGAAACAACCCGATTTTATCTCTTAATTGCATGATTTTCGCCGCTTTCTTGCCAGGTATCTACCGACCCGTTTGCTCAGCGGATTGGCAAAATCATGCTTAAAAGTGAAATGGTCGGCTTGGGGGTGCGGATACAAAAACTCCGGGTGAATCAGCGGGAACGGCATCTCCTCCGACTCCGCGTCGGCAAACGCGTTTCCTGCGGTATGCAGCGATTCGGCGGTACAACCGAGATTTTGCACCAAATTGTGGTTGGGGGTCACAGAAAGCGCGTTGCGTTTAAACCCCACATAGTTCCATTGAAAATCCCAGGTGTTGAAGTGCGGCGATTTGGCGTAAACCAAATCGAGAATCTCAAGCCATCTTTTGCGTTCTTTGGGGTCGGGGAACAGTGCTTCGGGGGCGTTGCCTGAGCGAAAGTCCGGGTAATCCGGCATATCCACACGGTAATGTTGCCACGCCCGGCGGTAAGATGCCCAACCCCAGATATGGACGTAGCGCGAGAAGTAGTAGCTCTCCTTTACCGGGTGGCGACCGAGCTGCATATTGCAGCCGCTGATGTTAATTATGCGTTCGTCGAGGCGAAAATACGCCAACATCTCTTGGCAATACCTGAAAAACGAGGGTGAGGGAAGGCAGTCGTCTTCTAAAATTATCCCCTCTTCCACCTGCGAAAAAAACCAGTCGATCGCCGAACTCATCGCGACCCGGCAGCCGTGATTGGTGTCGAGAAAGCGGGTTTGCACTTCGCAATCCCAATCGACGGAATGGACAATTTCGCGAGTCTTTTCGGTCAGCTCCGCTTCGCCGGGGCGATCGGGACGCGGTCCGTCCGCCGCGATGAACAGTTTGGGAGGACGCGCAAGTCGAATTGCGTCAAAAACCCGACTCGTCGTATCCGGGCGATTGAATATGGTAAATAAGATCGGTGTATTTAATACAAAATCGCTCATTTAGAAATATCCTTTGGTGACCAATTAGGGCTAATATATCGTAATGTAAGAAAAAAACAAGTTTTAAATGCGGTAAATCTGCAATCCCATCGCTTGAAACTCCCAGCCAACGGCGGTATCTTACGAAAAGGGATATACATCTAATGCGGGAACAAATTAAAAAATGGCTCGCTTACGCCGTTGAGCATCAAGGCTTGCGCCGTTATGGCTCTAACGTTTTATGGTTGATGGGCGAAAAGTCCGTGCGGTTGCTCCTGGGGCTTTTGGTCGGCATTTATGTGGCGCGACAACTCGGTCCGGCTCAATACGGATTGTTGAATTACGCGATCAGTTTTGTGGCGATTTTTTCGGTGATCGGCTCTTTGGGTATGGATGCGATTACGGTTCGGGAGTTGGTTCGTCATCCCGAAAAGAGCGATTCTTTGCTCGGCACGGCATTTTGCCTGAAACTTTGCGGTTTTGCCGGAATGGTCGTAATTCTTGCCGGAATCTTGCTCTTTTCCCCCATGGATTTTGCCGCTAAACTGTTAATCGGCGTGATTCTTAGCGGATACGCTTTTCAAACGTTGCAGATTCTTGACAGCTATTTTCAGTCGCGGGTTTTGAGTCGATACACCGTAATTTCACAGCTTGGGGCTTTGCTGATAATCTCCGCTTTCCGGCTTTATTTGGCGTGGAAACAAGCTCCGCTCTGGACGTTTGCGGTGGCGGAAGCGGGGTATATGGGGCTGTCCGCCGCCGGATATGCGGCCTCCTATCTCTTTTTGGGCGGACGATTTCGCCGATGGAATTATGACGCGCCAACGGCAAAATTTTTATTCCGAGAATCTCTGCCGCTGCTGTTCTCCGGCGCGGCAAGTATGATTTATATTCGTATCGATCAGGTGATGGTCACCTGGATGCTCGGTGATGCGGCGAACGGGCAGTACGCCGTCGCCGTCAGAATCGTGGAAATTTTGTATCTTGTGCCGTTGGCGGTTGAGAGTTCATTTTTCCCCTCGTTGATCGGCACGCGGGGAACTTCTTTACGCCGTTATTATCGTCGAACCGAGCAACTTATGCGATCGATGTTTTATTTTGCGTTGCTGCTGGTGATTCCGGCATCGCTCGGAGGACGTTGGGCGATTGAGTGGCTTTACGGACCGGCGTACTATACGGGTGCTTTGCTTTACAGCGTGTTTGCGTTCAAGATTTTGCTGGTCTACCCGGGGTTGATTTGCGGGAAATGGTATATTGCCGAGAACTTGCAAAGCTTGTCGATGTGGATATCGATCGCCGGAGCCGGATTCAATATCGCGGCTAATTACTTTTTGATTTTGCGTTACGGGGTTTTTGGGGCGGTTTACGCCACGATATTAACCTCGTTTTGCGTTAATTTCATTTTTCCGTTGCCGTTTCGCAAAGGACGGCAGGCTGTTCGGTTGCTTTTGCGCGCACTCTTGCCCGCATTTAGCATTTAGAGATACTTTTTAACGCGCTTTGACCGCATCGGCGAAGACTTTTGAATACAAATCATACGCTTTTTGATAACGTGACGCGTAGGGTTTGCTGAAGCTTTTGGCGGTATACTCCCGGTAACGGGTGATTTTTGGCAAGGATCTGGCGCAATAGAGCCGCAACTGGTTGACCGTGGAAATTTCTATTTCACTGACGATCTGTTCCCCGCGTACGCGTTCGGTGTCAGAAAGGACAATTCCAAAGTGTTTCAACGTCGGATTCTCGTCGGGCAAAACCGTTCCGCCGAGTTTGGTAAAATCCCTCAGCACCTCGACGATGTTTTGCAACAGCAAAATAAGCTCGTAAAATCCCTTTTCGCGGGAAGCTGTGTCGGGACTTGACAGCATCATTAGGATTGACTTCGTGTCGTCCGCCGCGATTGCAAACAATCCGGCGATGGTTTCATAATGCGTCTGGCGATAGGCTTCGTCGTGGGCAAAAAGCTCCTGATTTTCGACGAGGCGACTGGCTTGATCGTAAGCCGCGTCCCGCCGCCCCAGCAACGGCGGCAGGTTTATTTTGATCAGCGGATCCGCATTGCGCAACACCCGATGGGGAGTCGACACCGGGCGGATCAGCTCCCAAGTCCGTTTGACCCGGTTCAAAAGTTCGTTATGCAAATTCATAACAAAAATGTTCGTTTGGGGTTAAATTACGGCTGATAAGAGAATTGAAACGCCTTACTCGCGTTGACCGCTTCACGGATTTTGTCGATCAACATCTCAGGAACAGCGACATTGGTTTTGACTACCGTGAGTGACAGCCCGGATTTCAAATCCTGCGGGGCGCGGATATCGACGATATTGATGTTCTTTTCGCCGAGGATTCCGGCGATTCGACCGATCACGCCAGGGGCATCCTTGTATTCGACAAAGAGGTGATTGCCGGTCGGCTCAAGGTAAAGCTGGTCGAAGTCGTTCAGGCGCGAAATCATCAGATTGTTTTCGGTGATAGTGCCGCGGGCACCGGCTTTGTAGATTAAATTGCCGCCGACAAAGAGGTCGATGCTCATCGCTTCGCCGTAGTGCTTGCTGTTGTCCACTTCGCGGTTAACCAGATCAATGCCGGTGTCGGTGAGGAACTGTTCCGCATCGGAGGGAGCTTTGTCCAGCGCGAATTCCGCCGCGATTCCCGCCGCGATCGGGGGGGTCAGCCACTTGGCGTATTTCGCCAGATCCCCGTAAAAACTCGTTTCAATTCGGGTCGGATTCTCTTTGCCGAGATAGGCGTTGGTTAAACTGGTCAACACGTAGGCGAGCTTCTGATATTTGCCGTCAAGCCCGTCGGGGAGCGCTTTGTTCACCACGCAGTTGGTAATTCCCTGCTCAAAATATTCGATCGTCTGCTCGGCGGCACGCTTAGCGGCGACGAAATTCGCCTCAAACGTGTTTGCGCCGAGGTGAGGCAGCATAAGATCGCAAATATCGGCGATCGGTTTTTCGCCGGCGACGTCCTTGGGGTAGACATCGTTGCAAAAGAGCAGTTTCTTTTCGGCTTTGACCGCACGCAGATCTTCTTCATTTAAGATTCCGGCGCGGGCGCAGTTGACCAACATTGCGCCAGGTTTCATCATCTCGAATAAGCGGCGGTTGATCATGCCGCGAGTTTCGTCATTTTCGGGAATATGCAACGAGACAAAGTCCGACTCGGTAAAGATCTGTTCGACGCTGCTTAACTCCACTCCGAGTTTCTCAGCGAGGGCGGGGGACATCATCGGGTCGTAGCCGAGAATTCTCATCTCAAACCCGGCGAGCCTTTTAAGTAAAAGTTGCCCGATGTGACCGAGACCGAGAATACCGATGGTTTTGCCAGTCAACTCGCGACCCATAAATTTGCTCTTTTCCCAATCGCCTTTGCGGGTCGAAATATCGGCGGCAACCAGATGCCGACACGCGGCGAGCATCATCGCAACGACCTCTTCGGCAACGGCGTTGGAGTTGGCACCCGGAGTGTTCATCACGTCCACCCCGCGTTTGCGGGCATATTTAGTGTCGATGGTGTTGTATCCTGCGCCGGCGCGGACGACTACTTTCAAATTCGGCAAAGCGTCGATGATTTCGGGGGTGATTTTTTCACTGCGGACGATCAGCACTTCGGCATCGGAATTCGCCTTGACCAATTCATCGATCGGGGTACTTGCGTCAAGCACAACGTTATAGCCCCGGTCAGAGAGCAAGTTTGCCGCAAATTTATCCAGTTTGGTCGGAATTAGAACTTTACGCATAATAACATCTCCAATCTGAACGATAATCCGTTGCTGTAAAACATTGTTTTGAGAGCTATTTTTACAATAGGCTCTTTTAAAAAATAGAATCCGATAATATACCACAGATTCGGTTTTTTGCAAGGTTTTGCCGGAGATGAATCAGGCGAATTCGATAAAAACGACTTCGCGCCGGCAGTTGAAACGCCAGTTGAATGAACGGCTGCTGATGCCGGAGCTGACAATCATTTGAGGCGACCCGCCGATGCGTTCAAACAGACCGTAATCCAAAGCGCAGCCGTATTTGCTTGAGGCATATACCGGACCGAAAAACGGGAAACGTACCTGCCCGCCGTGAGTATGCCCGCAAAGAATCAAGTTTGCCGATTCCAGCGCGTAAAACAAGTCCAGCGCAATTACCGTATCGGGACGATGAATGAGCAGAATTCGGGGAAGTCCCGTTGACCAGTGATCCGGCAGTTTGGGTTCTCCGTTGGTCAGTTCATCGCATCCGTAAAAGTAAATTTTATCGTTTTCCATTCCGGCGTTGCAAAGGTAATGTATACCTGCCTTGGCGTAAAGTTCCTGCCAAAACTCTGTCGGCAACCAAGTCTTGCCACGCTCCCAGTTGCCCGGAATTGCGAGGCAACATTTTGCCGAGTCGCGGAGAAGCTTGAGCAATTCCGGCAATGTATCCAGATCGGTGGCATCCGCCGCGAGGTCGCCGCCCAGGCAGAGCGTATCGGGCTTGAACTCTTTAATCGCCCTGGCGGCAGCTTTAGCCAATCGCCGGTCGAGTTCCGTGCCGCGATAGTGGAAGTCGGTCGCAAATGCGATGCGATGCCCGACTGTCTCCGGGGATGGTGCCGTTAGTCTATACCGTATTGCGGCAACTTCGCCTGAAGTTACTACTTGAGCTTTGCGGTAGTCAATTTTGTGAATCCACTTTTGTACCCGCTCCGGGTGGGAAACGGTCAAGGGATAATAAATTGAACTGACTTTTCGGACTTTCAAACATCCAACTCCGCAATAATAGCTTCAGAAAGCGGTCGTACCGCAACGAGAACGCATGTTCTCCCGTCGGGAATTTCAATCGCGTCGCCGATGTTGCGGTGAAGTACCGCTTGACCCAGGCGCGTCCGATAAGCGAGGAAGCGGCGTTCAGGGTCGCCGTCCCATGCTCCGAGCAGTTGGTGGACTTCAATTTTACCGTCTTCGTACTTAAGCTCGATCTCCGAGCCGATTACCGCGGTGTCGGAGACTTGTACCGAACGCAGGTTTATCGGCTGAATCCGGGAAAGTTCACGCTCCAACTCGGAGCGGCGGCGGCTGAGGAAATTGCGTCGCTCCTTGGCGGCGTCGAATTCCGAATTTTCGCGGAAGTCGCCGTGGGCACGGGCAATTTTCAGTGCTTCGCGGTTTTCCGGGATATGGATGTTGACAATATCGTCCAACTCCTGAATCAGGCGTTTGTGCGATTCTACACTGGTGTAGTTGGGTTCCACTCCGACCGGCGCGTCGATCTCGACTTTTCCGATACCGGCTTTGAGAATTCTCTGACCGGCACCGTCCTCGAGGTGGTCGCGCAGTTGCGATGAAATGCGCGAGAGTTTGACCATCAGACTCTGCCGTTCGCCGGAATTTAGGAACAACGCACCTTGCAGCACGGCGGCGAACATCAAAACGTCATCACCGGCAGCGTGAATGAGCTGTTTTTGAAATTCGGCGTTGTCCAGCAGCAAGGTTCTTAGCTCACGCGATGCAGCACCCCACGCTTTGGGCAGATTGTCTTGAGCGAGAGCCCGCGAAACATTGTCCACGTTGAGCAATCCGACAAGTTCCGGGTTGTCGCGCTTTTTTCGATTTTTCCAGATCCAGAGCAAGAAGTCCGCGGTGCAGGATTTTTGTTCGATAAAGAGTTCGTAAAGCGCGTCATCGGAGACCGCCGCACAGAGTGCGTTCAACGCTTTCAGCGGTACGCGCATGGCACATGCCGCAAGGTATTCTTCGGGGAAAATTGCCGCCGTAACCCGGGCAAGTTGCTCGGTATCTTTCGCGGGAAGCTCTCCCCAAACCCCGAGTGAAACGATCTTTGCCGTCGCCGGGTCGGCCGGCCAGAACGGTGCTTTATTTTGCAACGCAGCAAGCATCTCTTTGAGCTGTTGCGCGTCGGAACGGGGAAACAACCGCGCTATAATTGATGCGAGCAATTTCGCGTCGCGATTGGCGGTGTCGGGCTTTAAATTTGTGAAGAAACGGTGAAATCCGGCAACTTCATCGTCGGAAAATTTAGTTGTGTTATTTTTTTCTTCGGCGGACAACAGAAGATCGACCTCTTTTAGACTGCGACCATCGCAGGAACGGCGGGATGTTGCCGCCGCCGAGTTCCCGGAGCTGTTGTTCCAGTAAGCCTCAAACGCGTCCGCATCGAGTGCTTTTGCACAACCGCTTTTTGCCATTTGGCGCATGACATCGGAACTCACCGGTACGAGTGCTTTGCGATTTACCAATGTACGGAATTCGGCGGCCGAAATCACTCCCCGGGTGGAGTCGATAAGTTTAATCAGCTCCGGTCCGGGAGTCAGCAAAGCAGCCTCCTGCAAAACCGTACTTAACGGTATTGCCGCGCTACCGCCGTTACCACCCCAGGTGTTGACCGCCACGAGTGCGCCGATGTTGTCGATTGCCCCGGTGATTCCCCAACGGTTTGAACTCGGCAAAAAGATAATCAGCCCGTTTTTCAGTGTGCGCAGACGCTGCAATCGCGCCGCGAAATCGTTTAATGCGACCGCCTCGTCGCGTACTCCGAGAGCTTTCATTATCGGTGAACGCGAGAGATAGTTCGGCAGTATCGCTTTGACCGCCTGCGCCAAAAGTTTGCGAAAAATCGGACTGTCGGTCATCGGCAACGCCGCTAATCCGATGCAAAACGCGCCTTGCGCGTCATCCAACTCGTCTTCGCCCCACGCCTCCCATAGTAAATTCAGTTCTTCGATAATTGGGGCGGGAATCGGGTTTCCGGCACTGCCGAGTGCGGCGAGAAGTGATTCGAGGGTTTTCTTGTCGGGGGAAGAAATTGCAGTTACAAGAAGGTCTTCAAAAACGGCTGAGTCCATCGTTGTCTCCATAATGAGCTATTTATCTTAGTCTATTAATATAGTCCTTGATAGCGTTTTTTCAATAGCCTTTAGAGATACTCGGAAAATAGTTACATTATTTTCTAAGTGAAATGTTGCATTTATGCCGCCGAATAAGTACATTATCTATGGGATGCCTACAGATATTGATATGATACTTATCCAGAAGAGGTGACATGAATCAGAAATTTCGGGCGAAAATGCAATGCCCCTGCTTTTATTTTTTATTAGCTGTGGTTTTGGCGTTGCCACCGATATTCATAACTATGTTGCCGGCGTACGACACCGCCGCAAGGTACGCCCCCATGGCGCAGGCTTTCGCGGCGGGGGATTGGGCATACGCTTTTCATCCCCGGATTCCACCTTTGTTCCCCATTCTCGGCGGCGGACTTGTTTGGTTGTTGCGGTGCGACGCTTTCATGGGGGTAAGACTTGCGTCACTCTTGCTTTTTGCGCTCTCGGTGTTTCCGCTTTTCGCGCTTTTTCGGAGGTTTCTCCCGCTTAAGGCAACCTGTTTCGGGATGCTTTTTTATCTGTTTTGTCACCCTTTGTTGCAGTATGTCTATGAGGGTTTGCGCGACAATGGCAAGACTCTTGCGTTCGCACTTGCCGCATGGGCGTTATTGTCGCTTTGGGAATCGCCGCGGCGTTGGCGATATTACCTTATTCTCGGATGTGCAGTCGCCTTGGGAGCTTTATTCCGCGCCGAATTATTGGTAATTCTCGGAGCGTTGTTTATTGTCTCCGCCGTTAGGGAGTGCTGTAAAAAACAGATTCCCTACCGAACGATACTTGGTGGAATAGTCGCCTTGTTACTCCTGACCCCGGTGGCGGCAATAAACTATCATTTTACCAAAATTCCCGTTGTAGACGTACGTTTAATTGGATTTTTACCGGATATGGCACAACGCGCCACCGAAAATATTCAGCGCAACAAGAGCCTTTCGGTTCCGGCAGAGGCACCGCCGCCGATCGAACATAGAGATCTCACTACAGGTGAATATTTAAACGCTCTGTTCGCCGGATTTTATCCCCCCTATTTAGCGGCGATTTTGCTCGGTGCGGCGTGGCGGCTTAAACGCAAAGAGTGGCAAACTCAAGAGACTGTGCTTGCCGGGATTGTTTTGGGCAACGCGATAATCACGGCACTTTTGATTTTATTGGGTGAGCGGTATCTTTATTTGTCAAAGCGTTATCTGCTCCCGGCACTGCCTTTGGCGTTCGGTTGGGGTGGATATTTTGCAGTTTCGCTATGGAATTTTTGCCGGGAACATTATCGGAAGTGGTTTCCCGTCACAGTTGCGGTGTTGATTTTTGTAGTCTGTGCAGGTCTCCTTTACGGGGCGGCGCTGGGTGCGTTGGTTCGCAATGTTACTTCCAAAAAAGCCTATGCCAAGAATCGCGCCGTGTTTGAGTGTGCCGAGTCGATAAAACAGGATTATCAAGGATCGCGTCGCGGGGAACGGGTATTTTTGCTGAACAGTTATCGTTCCAACTTGCGTCCGTTTGTGGTAGCTCCGCCGGCGCTTGACCTGTCACCTGCGCTTGCCGGGGGCAGTCGGGTCTTTAGCAACCATTTGGCGGATTATATTGTGATGTCTTCGCAGGAGAATCCGCCGTCGTCCAGGTGGAGGAGAGTCGCTGAAATTGTCAGATTTCGCCATGAAACATTTGTAATTTGGGGTCGTTCCCATACCAGAGGCAAAGAGAAATAATGCGTTCTGCCCGGTTGCGAATTTTTATTTTGATGATTGCGGATGTCGTGTGCTTCACGTTTTTCCCGCTGGCATTGTTGTGGATTGCCGACAATTTTATGCAGGAGAGCATGATCATCACCTGGAAATATTACTGGCGTATGTGGCCGATTATCGGGGCGTTTGTCGGGTGTAACATCTTTATCAGGCTCTACCACGGCGATGTGGCGTATCCCGGCGCGGCATTGGGGGCGGTGGAGGAATTGCGAAGAATTTTCTTTTCGGTATCGTTGATCTACATTTTATTGCTTGCATATTTGGCGTTTACGCACCGGGTGCAGGAGATTTCGCGCTTGGTGTTGATTTTCAGCTGGTTGTTCACCTTTATTTGGCTGCCGATTTTCCGTTGGTGGGCAAGGAGCTTGATGAAACGCTTTTGCATCGGTCAAATCAATGTGCTGATCGCCGGAGCCGGCGTCACCGGGAAAATGGTCGCGCAGGAGTTGCGCCGGGACAAATATTTCGGCTTCAACGTTGTGGGCTTTCTCGACGACTCTCCGGTATTGCAGGACAGTTGCCCGGTGGATGATATTCCGGTACTGGGAAATTTGCGATATGCGCGAAAGATCGCCGACAAATACAATACCAGCTATATGATCTGTTGCATACCCATTACGCTTGTATCCGAGGTGCTTGAGGGGTATTTGAAATATTTCAAGCATGTGATGATTATTCCCGACAATCGGGTTTTTCCGATTTCCTGGGCGTATCCGATTTATTTGTCGGGGTTCAGCGGCATGGAAATACGCAACCAGCTTTTATTATTTATGCCGCGCATGGCAAAAGGATTGCTGGAGTTGTTTATTTCGCTTTTTGCCTTTATCACGCTTTTGCCGCTCTTCTTGGTTTTGGCGTTGCTGATAAAAGTGACCAGTCGCGGACCGATCTTCTATCGGGCAAGACGGCTTGGGGTAAACCACAAAACCATCAAGGTGTTGAAATTTCGCACCATGTATTCCGATGCCGATCAGCGGCTGGAGACGCTGTTGGCGGAAGACCCCGAAATGGAACGGCAGTGGCGCGAAAAATTCAAGTTGGAGAACGACCCCAGAGTAACGCCCCTGGGGCGATTTTTGCGCAAAACCAGCTTAGACGAGTTGCCGCAATTTTGGAACGTGCTGACCGGCGAAATGGCGGTTATCGGTCCGCGTCCCATTGTAGAGGCGGAGGTGAAATATTACGACGACCGTTACGCGCTATTAAGCCGGGTCAAACCCGGAATCACCGGGTTGTGGCAAGTTTCGGGGCGGTGTGAATTGGACTATCCGCAACGGGTAAACCTCGACATCAGCTACATTATGAACTGGTCGATCTGGATGGACTATTACATCTTTCTCAAGACCGTAAAAGAGGTGATTCTCTGCCGCGGCGCCCGCTAAAAAATCCGCGATTTTTAGCCAAGCTTCCAGTTTTTACAGGTAGCCTTATAATTTCAGATTGTCCAACGCGCCCCAGCGATCATCGGGTTCTTCGTTGTCACAACAGGCGCATTTGTCCATGTTCTGATTTTTGCCGCAGCGGGGGCAAAGTCCCCGGCAGTTTTCGGAGCAGAGCAAATTCATGGGTATTTCAAGCAGGATTTCGCCGCGAATGTCTTCGGAAATATCCAATTCGTCCGCCTTGGGCAACTCAAAAAAAAGATGAAGACCGGAATTTTCGATTTTTTGCGTAATTGGCTCAAGGCAACGCCCGCAAACTCCCGATAGCACAGTGCTTACCTTGCCCTCGACTAACGCTCCGCCGGAAACCGCCTTGGCGAGCAAGTCGTAATGTACCGACTCCGATACTTTTAAAAGGTCGGTCGGCTCGATTTCAAGCCATTGGGGAGGCTCTTCGCCGACAAGCTCAATCGGCTCTTTTTCCAGGCGGGAAACCGAAAATTTAATCATTTCTGTTCCATTTTTAGCTCTTTGATTTTAGCTTCGATCGCCGGAATCATCGCCGGGGGAACGTATGGTCTGAAGTCCGCTCCGAGCATGGCAACCTCTTTGACCATATGCGAGCTGACAAAGGAGTTTTCCTGGGTCGGGGTCATGAAAATCGTTTCGCACGAATTGCGCAAACTGCGATTCATCAACGCCATCTGGAGTTCGTATTCAAAATCCGAAAAGGCGCGTAATCCGCGCAGCACAGCCTGAGCTTCAAAGCGTTCAATCGCTTCGACGAGCAAGCCGCGAAACATCACGACTTTTACGTTGACGATGTCTTCGCAACAACGTTCAATCAACGATTTGCGTTCTTCCATGGAGAACATCGGGGACTTCTGGTAGTTGACCGCGATCGCCACGATCACCTGATCAAACAAAAGCCCGGCGCGACGCACCAAATCAAGATGACCGTTGGTGAACGGATCGAAAGAACCTGGGTATAATACCGTTTTCATCGGAATTCCTGCTATAAATTATGGCTACCTCTAAAAACTGGAAACGTGAATTGAAAATGGCATCTCGCTTTTGTATGAGCGGTCTTGCGCATATCCGGTTAACTCGTTTGTTAGCCAGATATTTGCAAAACTGCACCTCCAAATTGCGAATAGTGCTCATTTTCAATTCAAACCAGTTTTTATAGGTATCCTTATTGACGAGTACTTATAATCAGTGTATTTTAATATACGTTACAATTCAACATTATGCAAGGGGAATGCCGGAATGGCTTATTCCATATTCAATCGCGAAATATTGAGGGTATCTACAAAAACCGGATCGGCAAGGAGTGGAAAAAACGCCAAACTTACGCTCGGAATTGGAGTCTTTGACGGAGTCCATCTCGGTCATCGCCTGATTATGGACAAAGTTCTTGAACTGTCAAAAGCGACCGGTTCAACCCCGGCGGCGGTGACTTTTGACCCCCACCCCCGCTCGGTGTTGCGGCCGCACGAGTCCCCGACCTTGCTTTGCTCGCTTGAGGAACGTGTGCGATTGCTCAAAGAGGCGGGGGCAAAGTTGGTCCGGGTGTTGCCGTTCACTCCGGAATTCGCCCGACTTGAGCCGAAGCAATTTCTCGATCAATTGCTTTGCTCGGCCGAGTTTGAAGTCGCCGGAATCTGCGTCGGCGAACATTGGCATTTCGGTCGCAACGGCATGGGAGACAGTCAAGGTTTGGCAAAGTACGCCGCCATGCATAATATCGGCTTTTGCGGTTGCCCGGAGCTTGAACTTAACGGGGAAATTGTCAGCTCAAGCGCAATTCGTCGCGCCATCGCGTCCGGCAAGCTAAATTTGGCATCGGCGATGCTCGGTCGGGTCTATCGCCTGATTGGCACAGTGGAACACGGCTACAGTGTCGGAGGCAAAGAATTATCCAGACCGACCGCAAACTTGGCTTTTTCCGCCGGAGTTTTACCGCCGGACGGAATCTATGCGGCAAAGGCCTATTGCCAAGACAAGGCGTATCCGGCGGCGGTCAATATCGGGTTTGCCCCGACGTTTCACCGGGAACACGCGAAGCGGCGAGTAGAAGTGCATTTGTTAGACTTTGCCGGGAACTTGTACGACAGCGAGCTCGGGGTGGAGTTTTTGCAATTTTTGCGCGAAGAACGCACATTTGCCGACCCGGCGGCGTTAAAAGCGCAAATCAATCAGGATATTATTCAAATACGCCGTTTTTTTGAAGAAAGGTGATTTTTAATATGGAAAGCAAAGTTTATTTGGCCAGCGATTTGACTGCGGAACTCGGAGTGCCGCGTAGCACCGTCAACGATTGGCTGGTGCGTTACGCCGACTATCTGGAAGTTGAGAATCGAGGCAAGCGCAAGGTCTATCCGGCGAAATCGTTGCGTATTCTCAAAGAGATTTCAGAAATGCGCAACAGCGGCAAAAGTTCGTTTGAAATCGAAGAACTGCTCGCCGCCCGCTATGGGATTCGCCCGGAATTAGCCCAACCCAATGCCGGTAACGAAACTCCCCAAAAAGCGGGAGAAAACCTCCCGGCGACACGTTCGACTTATGAAAAAGTTAGCTTGCAAATCAACGCCGAATTTTTGAAGCTCGCCAATCAATTAGAAGAGGCGGAGAGCTATCGTAAGCGGCTCGTGCAGCGTATGCGCATAATCACCACGGGAATATTGCTTGGAATAGTGGCATTGATTCTCATTTTAGCCTTTTTTGCGTATCTGGCGTTTGACCGTATCGAACGGAAAAGCCGTGAAAGTTCCTTGGAGGCGACTCGGGAATCCGGCGCAAAAATCGATCAAATCGGCGTGATTCTCGACAAGTCGCGAGAGGATTTTAAAGAAAATTTAACCAAACTCAAGTCGGAGATGGGCAAACAGCGCGAAAGCTTTGAGAATCGTATTCGCGAAATGGAAAGTCAAGCAGCCACCCGCTCCGCGGCGGAGATTATCCGCCTCAAAGAGGAGTTTGCCCGCAAACAACAGGACGAATTGCGCAAATTAGTCGATACCCACGAAAAACAACTTCAAGCCGCACAGGCTGCCAACGCGAAATCGGACAACTTAAGGGAACAGGCGCAAAACGAAGCGAAAAATGCCAAACAGCAGTTGGAACAAGGGCAACGCGATCTTGAGGAATTGCGTAAACTCCTCCGCGAACTCTCGGCAAGAGAGTCCAAGCCGGTTGTCGAAACAGCGCCAACCCCGGCAACTCCGCCGACCCCGGCAACTCCGGCAACGGTGCCGACCCCGACCTCCCCGGTTGTCCCGACTCGGCCGGAAGATGCCCCGGCAACGGTGCCGACCCCGGCAACGGTTTCGACTCCGGCGACTCCGGCTGGTTCGGCTCAGTTGGAGGATAAAATGGCAATTCCGGCGAACCCGAAAAAGCCCCCAATCGAAATTGTTCCGATTATACTGGAGGAAGACAGATGATTGCCGGAGTGGGTACTGACATCGTTGAGATCGGGCGGATTGAGCGTATGCTCGCAAAATTCGGCGACTCGTTTCGCGAAAGGATTTGCACTCTTTCCGAGCTGTCCGAGGGCGATCGACGCAAACACGCCTCTACCTATTATGCCGGGCGTTGGGCGGTCAAGGAGGCGACGGCAAAGGCGCTGGGTTGCGGAATCGGGGCAAATTGCAACTTCACCGATGTCGAGCTCGGCAACGATGAGTCGGGTGCGCCGTTCCTCAAATTGTGCGGTCAGGCCGCTGAATTTGCGGCAAAGCGCGGTGGCGGCAAATTCCATGTTTCGCTGAGTCACGAAGCGACCTACGCCACGGCGGTGGTTATCTGGGAGATCGCCTAAAACGACCTCTCCCAAATTAGCAATCTACTTTAGGCTACCTCTAACAGCACGTGGACAAACGTGCTGTTTTTCGCTCTGCAATAATTTTTTTTGACTTTTTTTTGGTTTGCCTATTGACAAACGTAAAATTTTTTGTCATAATTATGTTAAACGTTTAAATAAGCTGTTTTTTGGAGATTTTTCGACAATGGGCGTTACTTTGAAAGATTTGGCATCTCGACTCGGCGTCTCCGGCGCCACTGTAAGCATGGCTTTGCGCAATTCACCACGCGTTTCGGAAGAAATGAGGCATCGCGTCCAGCAGTTGGCAAAGGAACTGTACTATGTGCCGAACAATTTCGGGCGCGGTCTGCAATCGAACCGCAGCCATTTGCTGGGATATATGTTAGGTTCGGTTACTAATTCGTTTCTTAATGAACTCTTGGAAACTGTCGGATACGCCTCCATGCCGGACGGCTATGGTTTGCTGACCGGCTGGGTGCCGGATACACCGGAGGTGTTTAAGTCGCAATTGGCATTGATGCTGGAAAAGAACGTCGATGCGCTGATTTTTACTTTAACCAGCGAACTTACCTACCCGTATTTACATATGCTTCAGGCACATCAAAAGCCGTTTATTTTTTGCTCCTGCTATTGTCCGGCGGAATATAACTCGGTGGTGGGCGACCATTATCTCGGCGGCAAATTAGCGGTCGAACATTTAGCCGGATACGGACACCGGGCAATTTTAGTCAGTGAATGCCGTCACCTGGAAGAGCGGCGGCGCGGTTATACCGACGCGGCACTTGATGCCGGCATGGTCATGTACATCTATGGCGATCAAGCCGAGATTCCGGAAATTCTGAAGGCACACCCGGAAATTACCGCCATTGCGGCGTTCAGTGACCGTGAGGCGCTTGACATCCGGCATATGCTTGAGGATCTCGGGAAACGTGTGCCGGAAGATATTTCCCTGATCGGCTACGACGATTTATGGTTTTCACACGAACGGGAATTTAATTTGACCACTGTGGCGCAACCGATACGGGAAATCGGGCTGTGTACCTACCAACGGCTCAAAGAAATCCTGTCAGGGGACGACTGTCCGCGCCGGATTCTGTTACCCCCGACTTTGAAATCCCGCAAAAGCGTAACTATAGCAGCAATAAAGGAATCCAAGCACCAACCCAAACATAAAGGGAACGCAAAATGAGTACCAACTTAACCAACAAAGTCAAAAGAACCAATCGTTTCACCCTCATCGAACTTCTGGTGGTGATCGCGATTATCGCGATTTTAGCCGGAATGCTGCTGCCCGCCTTGAATCAGGCTCGTGACAGAGCCAAAACCATCTCCTGCACGAACAATCTTAAAGGTCTTGGACTCGCTTTCGGGTTTTACCAGCAGAACTATCAGGATTATTTCCCGAATTACGAAACCACGGATACTTTTTGGGCGCGGGCGGTTATGGAGTCGATGAATACGGTGAACACTACCAATACCGTCACCGGGATTTTGCTTTGCCCTTCGGCGGGTCAGAAACCGAACGGCTCAGCCAGAGCATGGAATGTCCATGATGCCTCCTACGGCTACAACTTTACCGGGTTGGGCGACTGGGGCGGAAATGTGGTCGTGAAATTAAATCAAATTCGCCGACCGAGCATTATGATCGTCGCCGCCGACAGCCGAGACGACTGGGCCAACGACGCTTTTCACGGTCTGATCGCCGCAAAAACCACGCCTTATTTGATTTCCGAACGCCACAATAAAGGCTCAAACGTACTCTTTGCCGACGGCAGCGTTCGCGGATATGGCTATAAGGCGTTCTACGACGACATCGATGCCGATAAAATTCTTTTGCTCAACAAAACTATGTGATGAATTTCAAGGAAATAAAACCATGTTTAAACAGATATTTTTTGTCTTTTCCCTGGGCTTCGGTGTACTTTTTGCCGCAGATTACAATGTCTTGTCGCACGGACTCAAAGCCGACGGCAAAAGCGATAACACCGCCGCGATGAGTGCGTTGCTGCAAAAAACCGTTCCCGGCGACAAAATCAGCTTCCCCGCCGGAACGTACTTTTTCGACGGGGATATTAAGCTCGCCGGCACCGACTTGGTGCTTGAGGGCGAGGGAACTTTGCTCTTTAAGCACAAGGACAATGATCCCGCCTACAACGACAATCGCAAGATCAATATCACCGGCAAAAAAATCACCGTAAGAAACCTGAAGGTGACTTCGACCGCCAATTCCCGCAGCGCGGTTTACGGGCTGGTCAGCTGTTTTGATGCCGATAATATTCGGATTGAGAATCTGGAAATCTACAATTCACCCTCTACTGCCGTTTACACCATCCACTCGTCCCGGCTGTGGATTATGAACAATTACGTACACGACCAGTGGGCGGACGGAATTCACATTTCGCGTGGTTCCGACCAGGTGGTCATCCATGGCAACATTATCGAACATAACGGCGATGACGGCATCGGGGTAGTTTCCTATCACGGTCCGGAACCATGGAACCAGCACCCGCGCAACAACCGCGTGATTATGACCGACAACATTATCAGTCGCACTCCCGCCCGGGGAATTTGCGCCAGCGGCGGCAATTTGATTATCAAGGGCAACGTCATTTCCGAAACCGGCAAAGCCGGCATCATTTGCACCGCCGAGGGGTGGATTTCCGGCTATACGCTGATTGAGGGAAACACCATTTTTGACGTGGGAACCGCGCAAAAATACGGTTTTGACTTCTACGATACGAACGGCACACGCTCAGGAATTCACGTCCAGTACAATCGCGACATGCAAATTCGTGGCAACTTCATTTACAATGCGCGTCAGGGGTATGGCATTTCCGTTACTTCTTCGCCCGACATCACGATTTCCGACAACCAGATTTCGCATTGTATTCGCGGCATTTACGCCGATATTCCTGCCGTGTTTGAAAACGGAGAAAAATTCCGCGCCGACTGGATGCAGGAGTTGTACGGCAAAGGGAACGCCTTGGCAGCTTCGGGAATTCCCGGTTGTGATAATATCACTATTTCGGGCAATACCGTCCGCAACTGCCAGGCTGATGGAATTTGGGTTTCCGGCTTGAAATCCCGTCTGAATGAAAATGTGGCGTTGCTGAATAATATTTTAAGCGGCAACAACCAGTCCGGGCAACCCGGGATTCGCGACGTTTGGGCAGCCTATTGCCGAAATTTGTCCATGAGCGGCAATATTTCGCAAGGCGGCAACAAAGCTCCGCTTTCACCCGCCCAAGGTTCAGCTGAATGCACGCCCGTCGCCACCCGTTAACCTCGAAAGAGAGAATTTTGACATTATGCTTTGTCTCCCTTTGATCAACGGGGTCATGCTGAGCATGGGACCGCACAGTTTTGCCGACAGCGAGTACCTTTATACGATGAACGCGGCGCAATGGCGTCGGGAACTCGACGATATGCAGCGTTTCGGCATTCAATGGCTCGGTTGTTGGTCGGGCATGGAAGACTGCCTTACCCGAACTGCGGCGATTCCCGACGGTGATTTGCTGCTGTTTCTGCTTCGGGAAGCGGAACAGCGAAAAATGACCTTGAGTTTGTCGGTCGGTTTCTGCCCCGGCTGGTGGCAAGAATGGGATTTGCCCAAAGCAATCGATTTCACCGGGCGGCGGATCGAGGAAATTTACCGACGCTACGGTCGCTTCAACGCCTTCAATTCCTGGTATTTGGACTACGAAATTTACCTGCGTTGGGGTCACGAAGCCGAGCAAATGGCGGAGCTTTATCGGCAAATTACCGCCCGGTGTCACGAGATTAACGGTTTGCCGGTTATCGTATCGCCCTTTTTTCAGCCGGATACGTCGGGACGTTGCGGAGTCTTTCGTTACGGTGAGCCCGAGGAGTACTATCATTTCTGGCACAAGATTCTCAACTACTCTAAAATCGATATTCTGTCTCTTCAGGACAATGGCGGTCAGCACCTCGGCTGCTTCGGCGATGCCGACCGACTGCCGTTCATCGGCGAAATTGTCCGCGCCTGTCGTGGCAGTAACACGCATTATTGGGGCAATGTGGAAACCGGGGAGTTGCCGGTGTCGAGCGTTGACGACTTTGTCCGTCGCTATGGCGCGGGAGCCGATGTCAACGATCGGCGAATCCGCCCGGATTGGCGCGCAGTGCCGATTTCGAGGCTGGAAAAGAAACTCAACCAATCGGCATTTGATGCCGAAAATATCATGACCTGGGGATATATGGAGTTTTTCCGCCCCTCCGGCGGGGAGTTGAATCGGAAGAACTACGAGCATTATCTCAATTATCGGGAAAGAATACTGAATTCATGACTTTTTCATTGAAGAACTGGAGTCTGTTGCCGGTTGGGGTAGGATTGCTTTTTTTCTGGTTGTTCGTCGGTGCTGCCGGGTATCATTTCTTAATGGCGATGATCGGACCGGTGGTGCCTGCTAAGTTGGAGGAATTAGGCGCGGACAATGCGCTTATCGGACTGTTGGCGGGCAGTTTTCCATCGTTGTTAGCGGGGATCGTAAATCCGTTTTCCAGTTATTACAGCGATCGGACGCGAAGCCGTTACGGTCGCCGGATTCCCTATATTTTTGTCAGCGCGATCTTAATGACGGCGTTTTTGCTGCTGATGGCGTGGGCGAGTACGCTGGGTAAATCCCTGTCGGAATTTTTCGGAGTTTCGACTCCGCGCCAGGTGGCACTGATTTTGTTCGCCGGTGGATCTTTGCTCTACGGCACTGCCAATGTGATCGGCGGATCGATCATGTACTATCTCTTCCCCGATGTAATTCCGCAAAAATATTTGGGACGTTTTATGGCACTGTTTGCCATGTTGGGGGCGGCAATGGGTTTTGTCTTTTCAAAATTCTTTCTGCAATACGCAGAACATCAGCTTTCATTGTTGTTTACTCTATCGGCGATTGCTAATCTGTTGCTTACTTTGTTGATGTGTTTTGCGGTCAAGGAGAAGGAGTATCCGCCGCCTGAACCGAGGAATTCGGTTTTGGACGATGTCAAAACTTACTTCCGGGAATGCTTCAAAGTGCCGTTTTATTGGTTCTTTTTTATCGGAAACGGCTTGACCGGGGCGTCGATGATGTGTCGCTGGCTGTTTAATCTGTTGTTTGCGCAAAAGAACCTCGATATGAGTTACGCCCAATACGGTAATGTTACCGGCTGGAGTTTGCTTTTGGCGTTCGTTTTGGCATACCCGATCGGCATGTTGGTGGACAAGCTTCATCCGCTGAGGGTTTATATGGCGGGTGTCGTTCTGATTATCGTGGCGAATCTTTTCGGCTTTTTCCTGATAGAAGACACCGCCACATTTTGGGTTTTTTCGCTATTGATCGCGGCGGTGTACGCGATCCAAAATACCAGCGATTTGCCGTTGACGGCGGCGATTTTTCCGCAAGATAAATACGGGCAATACTGTTCAGCATCCGCCATGGTGCGTTCGCTGACGCTGGCGGGAGCCGGATACTTGGGCGGATTGTTCATTGATTTGACCGGCGATTATCGATATTTGTTCGTCTGGGATGCGTTTTTTACCGGATTGTCGTTGATCGCCATGATAATCGTCTATATCCAATGGAAAAAATTGGGCGGAGTTACCTCTTACCGCGCACCGTAAATTTGTAATGGGTATCTCTAAAAACTCACGTTGTGTTGAAAATTAGCAGATTCATAATTTGGAGGTGCGATTTCGCAAATTCCTGGCTAACATAGAGTTAACCAGGCATGCGCAAGCAGTACGCATACGAATATGAGCTGCAATTTTCAACCAAGTTTCCAGTTTTTAGAGGTACCCTTTATGCGATGGCTTTTAGAGGTCGTCTCAATAAATTTCGGAAAAAAGCGTATATCACCTTGATTTTTAAAAAACGGGCGTTATTTTATAAAGAGCATTGCTATAAGGCACGACAAGCAACTTGAGTTGCCGAAATAGCGTGTTGTACTCATAGCCGATCAGGGGGCATATAGTTCTCCCGTATGTGCCGGGGTGGCGGAATGGCAGACGCACTTGACTCAAAATCAAGCGGTTAACACCATAAGGGTTCAAGTCCCTTCCTCGGTACCATTTTTTATTTTGATTTCTTCCCGATTAAGTTTGTAAAACTTCCAAAAGTCGATATATTTTAGAGGTATCCTATAGAGATACCTATAATTCACCGTTATTCAGAGAAAGAGACCAGTTTTCTTATGACACGCATCGACGGCCGCGCTCCCGATGAACTTCGCAAGATCATCATTCACCCCAACTATCTAACTCACCCGCTGTCCTCGGTTTTAATCGAGTGCGGCGATACAAGGGTGATCTGCGCGGTCAGTATCGAATCTAAGGTTCCGCCGTGGATGAAAGCGCAAAAGCTCCCCGGCGGTTGGCTTACTTGCGAATATGGCATGCTTCCCGCTTCTACTCACGAGCGTATGAAACGCGAATCCTCTTCGGGCAAGCAGGGCGGACGCACCATGGAAATTCAGCGGCTGATCGGTCGATCACTCCGTGCCGCGGTCGATTTGAATTTACTTGGCGAAAATACCGTGAGCATCGATTGCGATGTCATCAACGCCGATGGCGGCACGCGTACCGCGAGCGTTACCGGCGCGGCAGTTGCGCTTAACCTCGCCTGTCGTTGTGCCGCAAGTCGAGATATGTTTGCCGATTATCCGATTAAAGAGAACGTGGCGGGCATCAGTGTCGGTATTGTCGGAGGCGTGCCGATGCTCGACCTTTGCTATGCCGAGGATTCCATTGCCGAGGTCGATATGAACGTAATTATGACCGAATCCGGCAAACTCGTAGAAGTGCAGGGTACCGCCGAAGGCACGCCGTTTTCGCGCAGGCAACTCAATGAGTTGATCGATCTTGCCGAACACGGGCTAAAGCAGATTTTTCAGAAGCAAAACGCACTTGCCGATGCAGTTGCAAGAGGGATTACAAGTTTATGAGTGAATATCAGGTTATCGCCAGAAAATGGCGCCCGCAGTGTTTTGCCGATGTGGTCGGGCAAGAACATGTGGTGCGGACGCTGAAAAACGCGATTCGGCAGCAACGGACCGCTCATGCCTATTTGTTTGTCGGGCAGCGCGGAATCGGCAAAACCACATTGGCGCGTATTTTCGCCAAGGCGATGAATTGTCTTGACCCGCAAGACGGTGAGCCGTGTTGCAAATGCGCATCCTGTCTGGCGATCGCCGAAGAGAATAACTTAGATGTCGTTGAAATCGATGCCGCCAGCCGCAACACCGTCGGCGATATGCGTGAATTGGCAGAAGATGTTATGTATCAGCCGGTCACCGGTCGCTACAAGATTTATATTATCGATGAAGTGCATATGCTTTCGTCACAGGCGTGGAATGCGTTGCTTAAGACGGTCGAAGAACCTCCGGCGCATGTGAAATTCATCTTTGCCACGACTGAAGTGCACAAGGTGCTGAAAACCATTATATCGCGTTGCCAGCGTTTCGATTTGCTGCCGATTCCGACTCGGCTGATAGCCGAACGGTTGCGGCTGATAGCCGATCGCGAGGGGGTGGCGATCAATGATGATGCGGTAAACGCGATTGCCCGCGCCGCCGAGGGCGGTATGCGAGACGCGCAATCGCTGTTAGACCAGATGATCGCATTTTTTGCCCAAGGCGACAGCAGCGCGATTACGGGCGAGCAAGTGTTGTCGCTGTTCGGGCTGACTGACCGTGGCGATCTTGACGCGATTTTGCTCTCAATGTTGCGCAATCAGCCGGGGGAAGTGGTAAAAGTAATCGCAACTTTGGCGAAAAAAGGCAAAAATCTGGAAACTTTGTTCGATGATTTATTGGACGCATTAAGGGCGGTTCAACTTTGCGCGATTTTGCCTAATCCCGGCGAAGTTTTGAACGAAACTCCCGAAACAATTGAGCGTTGCGTCAAATTTGCAAAAATAGTGCGTCCTGATTCGCTTCAGATTTTGCTTGAGACGATTGCGCCGGTTGGGCGGGTGTTGCATGACGCACTCAATAAGCAGGTTTATCTGGAGACGATTTTACTTAAGGCGATGCGTGAAGCCCATGCGGTGCGTATCGATGATGTGTTGGCGCGTTTAAACCAGTTGCGTACGGCTGATGAACTTAAGTTCCTCGAATTATTGCCTCATGAAATCAAACTGGCGACTTCGGAAGTTGTGGTGATTGAAGTTCCGAAAACGGCAGAGAGTTCGGAAGAACCTCCCCCGGAGGAGAACTCGATTGTGGAATCGGCAATCGCTCAAGACCCGATTCACGAAAAAAGCACAGTTGATGTGAACGAAAATCCGACTGTAGAAGAACCGGCAGAGCCAATAGCTTTTGAGGAAGAGTCAGCAATAGTAGACTCCGACCCGGTAGTTGAAGAAGAAATCGCCCGACCTGCGCCGGAAGTCATTGCGCCGGAAATTTTGCCCGAAAACAACACTCCGGATCTAAGCCCGGAGTCGAAATCCGGTCGCCGCAAGCGGCATAGCGTGATAAACGACGACCCCAAAGCGACAACCGAAGCGTTGAAAAACCCCATTGTCCACGAAATTGTCGATTTGTTTGACGGCAACGTGGTAGATGTGCATCGTCCCGAAAAAGAGCGTTAGGCTACCTCTAAAAACTGGAAGATTGGCTAAAAATCGCATCTCGTATTCGTATGTACGACCTTGCATGTATCTGGTTAACTCTATGTTAGCCAGATACTTACAAAATCACACCTCCAAATTACGACTCTATCGATTTTTTAACTCAAGCCAGTTTTTAGAGATACCCGTTAGAGATCCCCGCAATGCATATCGGGGTTTCTCAGAATTCCAACTTGTAGGTCGCCAGATGCCACGGATCGTCTTCGACCTCAAAACGGGTGATCGCGTCCCCCGTCTTCCCGATGGGACGTTCCGATAGATCGACCGGGGTGATCCGAGCCGGGCGAGTTAGCTCGACTACCGCCTTGCCAGGTTTGTCCGACAAATTTATGAAGCGCAGAATCACCGTTTTGTCCATAGCCGACTGTGCCGGTTTCAGAGCTGCAAGCGCAAGATCGCCGAAAATCCGAATCCAGCCGACATTTTTTTTGCCGCCCAGACCCGGCACCATGTGCGACGGCAGTTTGGCGCGGTATTCCTGCGCCGTCCGCCACAGGTCGGAATAACGGACATTTTCATCCATCAATTTGAAGGCGTATTCATAGGTCAATTGCCGTTGCAGCTGTCCCTCGACTTCGCCGTTGGTTGCCACAGTGCGGCGGAAAGCACGCAGCAAAGTCACATAGAGTTCGCCGTCGCCGGTCGGCGCGGCACTTACTTCGTGCAGACCGTAACGGGCGATGAATGCCAGCCCGGCTTTGGCATCACGCTTGCCGACGATGCCGGAGAAGTTCTTTTCCAGCGGTTCGGACTCCATATAATTCCGGGAATCCTTGCCGGTGGCACGACCCGGTTCGCGTTCGATGAAGGCGAAGTTCTGGTAAGCGAAATATTTGCCCGTGACTCCGGTCGGGATTACCAGACGCAGACGGTAATCCTTGATGTTGTTATCGATGACGGTCTTGACCTTGACCATGTCGCCGTCTTTATCCAAAGTCACCGTACTTGTCAGCGACAGCACCGCAGTATCCTCGCTTTCGAAGATGCCGCCGTAAGCTTGACCGAGCGTCCCTCTGAACTCGATTTCGCGTGGAAGCTCATAGCAAGTGACGATCTCGAACACCGTCCGCGCCGGGCCGTCGGAACGCACCGAAATGGAAGTTGCGGTGCCTGATACCAGAGTCGAGGCGCCCTGCGGCTTGACGTGATTCCAGCCATCTCCGATCTCGCGATCCAGAATCATGGCGTTGATTCCGGCATAGGTGCGTTTGGTCTTGAGATCGACGATGTTGAAGCTGCCGTCGGCGTTGACCGAGAGTTCGATGCGACCGTTGGCGGCAGATTTACGCCCGGTCAATTGCCCGTCGAAATAGCGCACCGGCGTATCTGATGGCTTCAGGTGCAAAGTGGTCCAGCCGGAGGCAGATAGCTTCACCGTAGCCGCGACCGAATAAAGGTCGAAGACGCGGCTGTCGTGACGGTAGAAACGCTTCAATTGGTTGCGTCTGATCGTGCCTAATTGGTAAGGTATTTCCCTGCCGTCCAGATCGTAGATACGGAAACCGTTGATCGACTCGTATCCGAACGGTTCGCTCCAGATATA
The DNA here is from genome assembly GCA_031261965.1 of Victivallales bacterium. Lineage (GTDB taxonomy): Bacteria > Verrucomicrobiota > Lentisphaeria > Victivallales > Victivallaceae > Victivallis. The sequence goes on from JAISIP010000150.1 coordinate 32,613, forward strand.
AGGATACTTGACCGAGGTCGGGAAGGCGATGTCGATATCCACCACGCCTTCGCGTTCATATGGCAACGGGTTGTAGATGCGGAAAGTGTAGTTGCCGTCGTTGTCGGCTTCCAGTCCCGCCCGGCTCTCGTATTCGCCGACGTGGGTAAAGAATTCGATCGATTTACCGGTAAGCCGCTCGCGGTCTGCCAGCACCAAATCGTCGATAATTGTCTCGCCGATCTCTTGCACCTCCTCTAAACGGGTCAGCACCTGGCGGTGTACCGCGTCGATGGAACAGCCGCAGATCGAGTCGTGGGTCTGATTTTTGACCAGTTGCTTCCATGCGAACTTCCAGAACGGGGTCATTTCGGAAGCCCCGACTGCCACTCGATCCGCAAGGAGCATATCGACGATGCCTTCCAGCAAGTTCTGGCATTTGTCGTTGGTGGACTTAACATCGTAGCGCGAACTCAGAGTGTGGGGAATCATCCATGTATTGTTCCACGGCAGATCGGCAGTGGCGATCAGTTCGCCGGAGATCACCGGAGCGTCGTTGGAGAATTCCCGTTTTATCTCCCGGAAATCGGTATGGATGACTTCGGCATCAGGGTAGACCTCCTTGATCCACTTGAGGTACTCGGGCGCTTGTGAATGCACTTCAATATGGTCGAGGGCATCGGTAAGGACCACGGCATCGCCGTAATAGGGGCGAATCCAGTCAACATATTTTTGCAAACGCTCCTTGAACTGCTCTTCCTTATGCGGTTTGTCCCACCAGCCGGATACTTTGAGCGAAAATGCAGCGTAGCCGGAATAGCTGTGGTACTTCACGGTCTCACACTTGGTGCCGTCAGGAGCTTCCCACATGAAATAGGGAGGGAAGGTTGAATCGGTACCGCGCCACAACACCGCCGGTTCGAGACCGAAACCTTTGAAAATCTGCGGAGTCTGGGCGCAATGACCGAAGATGTCGCAGATATAGGCGGTCTGCCACGGCTTGCCGCCGTAGCCGCGGACCACTTCATCTCCGATCAGGAGGTTGCGAATGGTTGCTTCGCCGGAGATTAGGAACTCATCCGGCATGACGTACCATGGACCTACGTTGAGCCGTCCCGAAGCGATCTGCTTCTCCAGCCGTTCGCGCCACTCCGGGCGGATTTCGACGATGTCTTCAAGCACGACGCTCTGACCGTCAAAGGTATATTTGCTGAAGTTCGGATCATTTTCCAGAGCCTTGAGAATACCGTCGGCGGTCGTTACCAGATAACGTCGGTAGACCTGGAAGGTCTGATACCATTCGCGATCCCAATGGGTCGAGTTGAAGTAGTAGAAGCGCAGTCCCATTTCCTTTCGATCCTCCTTTTTAGAGATACCTTTTAAGTGATTCACTTTCTGAAATATTGGTGGAAATCGCTGTTCGCGTTACCGTTCTGGAACGGATAGGCGGTAAACGGATTATTTTTATTTACCGGTCTGACTCCGGCGGCGTGAAAGTCCAGAAACAGCACGTTTAACATATCATTGTGGCGGGGTGCAGGTTTGCCCAGCGAGCTGTCTCCGGTGGCGTAGCGCCAGGTTCCCAGTTCGGGATTTGTGGCATTGGCGATGTCGATTACTATATACTTCGCCGAAGCGTTTCGGACGGCTGACAGTTTTGGGGCGCGTGTATTCCAGCCGGTGGAGTAGTCGCCGTTGACGATCATATTCTGATTGATGGCGTAATGCGGTTCTTCCGGGCGGGTAAGGGAGGGGCAGTAGAGGAATTTCTCACGCGGATACATATTGATATTCGACATCAGGTGATGATACCAGTAAGGATAGCTGTAGCTTGAGCTGAACATGGGCGGCAGAAAACCCGAGTAGGTATCGCAGTACAGCGCAAGTTTCATGCCGATTTGTTTCTGGTTATTGAGACATTGGCTGGTTTTGGCACTTTCACGCGCCTTGTTGAGTGCCGGAAGCAGCATTCCCGCTAAGATCGCGATTATCGCGATTACGACCAGCAGTTCAATGAGTGTGAATGTTTGTCTTTTCATTTCAGAGTCCCTTTCATTTTTTGTTGTTGTGTTAACGGGGAGAAAATGAGAAATTTCGGATTTCAAAATAGTGTTTCAGCTGATCCCATGCGAAGAAAGTGACCGCGCAATCTTTCGCGTCGCGTGGAAGACTCACAGGAATTTCCATCTTCTGCCATGCATCTTCAAGCTGGAGCGGGGATAAAATGTCGATTCGCGATAGCGTTTTGCCACTCAACATCGCCTGAAGCCGCAGATTGCCGCGTGCCTCGAAGCGCAGGAGGTAGTTGCCGCCGCCGACTATCGGCACGGGGGAGGTTCCCAGCGTGGCAAATTTTTCGTCGCCGGTTTCGACTCGGATTACGCCTTCTTGTTGCGCAATTCGATATTTTGCGTTTTTAGGCGTTCTTGCGATGAGCGATTTCATGGTCAGCGCGGGAACTGTTCTGGCCGAGACGGACAAGGTTCCGAATTTGGAGGGATCCTTTATTCCGCCGATTCCCGTACTCCATTCCAGATAGACCGCACGCCCTTTTCCGTCATTGTTGTTGACCAAAACCGAGAAGCGCAGCGGAGTTCCGCGTTCGGGAACCAACGGCAACAGCTCGCTTGATGATAGGCGGATGCGGTAAACGGTACTCCCCTGTTTGCGTTCAAACTTGCAGACGGCGTTGCGGACGGGGTTTCCGGCGGCGGTATAGCGACCGGGAAGATCGCCCTCCAGATTGGGAGCGACCACTTTCCAGAGGTGCGGTTTGCCGTCCGTGCCGAGTGCCGCGGCGAATTCCACCCTGTCTCCGGCGATTCCGCGTCCGCGGGTATCGAATGCGAATTGCAGGCTGTCTCCCTCCCAAACCGCCATATCGGCGGTTTCGGGGTGATGGACCGCATCAACGACTTCGGCGTAAAGGTCGAATGCATCGTCACCGAGTCCGGCGGCGAAACAAGCGGAGATTTCCCCGACTTTGATGGCTGGGTTGCAGGAACGTTTTTGCGAAAGCTGTAAAAGATCGAACGATCCGAGATTGTTCATCGCCTTATCGAAGAGTAAGCCGTCGCGATAGACACCCTGATACTTGTTTTCGAGTGCGTTCTTGCCTTCTGCGCGGCTGAGAACGTCGCCTTTGCCGGTCCACCGGGCGATCGATTGTTGATTAGGATTGCGAAGAATATAATAGGTCTCTGGCTCCAGCTTGAGTTCGGCGGAACGCGGCAGGACGGCACCGTCGGCGGTTTGGAGAATGGAATCAGTGCCGAACGCCCGAAGTAGTTCCGGATGGATTTTTTCCGCAACGCCGGATTCGTTCCAGAAGATCAGCATAAGCCCGGCATCGCTGGAGATCAGTTGCGCCTTTTGATTGCTGGAGTCGGTGAAAAAGTACCCGTCAAGAACCTTGATCTCGCCCTTGATCAGCGCGACAAAGTTGTGCCATGCCGCCGCCGGATAGCGCGGCTGCGGATAGGGGGAACGCCGGAATAGCCCGGAGACATGGGTGATCGGCTGGTTGTATTCCCGGTAGAACGACAGGCTTTCCCGTTCGGAATGCTGAAGGTTGATGATGCTGAAGAAATCAATCTCGTGTGCGCCGTCGCGTACCATGTCAAGAAAGTTGATCAGCATATTGCGCGATAGCAACCTGTCGCTCGGGAATTCCTCCTGAAGGGGATTCATCAACATTGCGTGCCATTCGGAGTTGACCCACGGTTTTTCCTTGATTCCCGCCGCTTTGTCATATTCGCGGAACGGTTCGGCGGAGGTTTTCACTCCGTGCAAAGCCAGTACATCGAACCACGGACCACCTCCCAATTTCAGGTATGTGCGGTAAAACGGCAAATAACGCATTCCCATTCCGCCGATCCATACCGGCGCGTCGGGTCGTTCCTTTTTTATCGCTTCGTAACCGCTTTTCATCAGGCGGACGAAATTTTCCGGGGAGTCGTTCCAGAAGCAGGAAAATCCCGGTATGTGCGGTTCATTCCACAATTCGTATCCGCGGACTTTAGGGTAGCGGCGAACCAGCTCCCGCAGTACGGCAGTCCAATCGTCCATGTTTTTGGGTGCATAGGTGGCATATTGCCTAATGCAGACGTTGATCCAGTCTTCTTCAGGATGGGGAGATGCCCAACGCGGAGTTACGAAGATATTGAACAGGATGCTTTCATCCGAAAAGCCGCTTGCCCGGGCGACGCGCATGAACTCATCTACAAAGTCCCATTTGTAGACTCCGGGAGCCGGATTCACGCCTTCCCAGGAAATGTTGTGAACCCGGATTCCGTGAAAGCCGACCAGAGCAGCCAGCGGCAGTGCTTCGCGGTAGAAGTGCATGTGCGGCGACGCGCCGAAAACGGGTGCGATTTCCGTTGCTTGCCGGGTTTTCGCCGGGGCGACTACAAATCCGTGCCGAATGATCGGAAAGGAGCGCTTCGCCACTGGAATATGGCGGCGTTTGTCTTTGGGATCCTGCTTGCGGATTTCCACCTCGAACGCTTCCGCAATCGGACCGTTTAACGCGGAGCGGAACTCGGCTTCATAATAGCCGGATCGATCAAAACGGTGTTTCCAGCCATTTTTCGAGAATTCTCCGGCGGGAACGGTTTCCTTCCATACCGAGCGGTTTGAGGAGTCGAAAACTTCAACTTCGATTCGGTCTTCCGACGCGATTTTGCAGGAGGAACTGAAGTGAACTTCTTCATTCAGGATGAACCAGTTGCCAAATTTGCCTCCACGGATCTCCAGTGCTTCGACCCGGCAGATGGTGATCGCCACAGCGATAACCGACAGCATGTACCTGAATCCGTGAATAAAATTATGGCAATCGATATTATCCATTGTTTGCCATGCACTTGCAAAAAATCCTCTCTTCACCTGGCAGGTGAAGTTACGTTTTTTTACAAGCACCTGACAAATCAAGCGATAGCATCGCTTATCCAAATTTTCTTTCACGGATTCAGGTATGTATTTAAGAAAACGATCCATTTATTTTCCTTTCATGGCTAATAGGATTTTCTTTCGATAACTTTTGCCGTAAGCAGCATATGTTGCGGTGCACTCAATTCGCGGCGAATCAGGCGGTCGAGCAACCAGACCGCCTGGTAGCCCATGTTGAACACATCGACCCGAACGGTGCTCAATGCCGGTTTCAGCCGGCACGCGAACGGCATGTCATCGAATCCGGCGACCGCGAGATCTTTGCCGATTTTCAACCCCAATTCCGTTGCTGCCTCATAGACTCCGTAGGCGATATAATCGTTGGCGCAGACGACGCTGGCCGGAAATTTCTGCCGGGAAAGGAAGGGACGCGCCAATCGGGCCGGGAGCATCATTTTGTCTTGCATGTCCCAGTGGTCGGGTTCGTCCAGTGTTTGTTTGAGTATTAAAATGCGTTCTTCGAGACCGTCCAGATAGCCGGCATCCGTCATTGCCTGCCGGAAGGCGCGGAAACGCTCTTCCGCGTTGCCCGGCGGACCGATGAAACAGGCGGGGCGGTTGTATTTGCGGATCATCATGCTGGTGATGGAGAAAATTCCGCTGAAATCATCGCCGCTTACCGAACTGCACCGGCACTGTCCCCGTTCTCCGATGAGGACGACCGGCACTCCCGCGTTGACCAGACGGTTGACTGCTTCTGTGTATCCGGGAATCGGGTGTCCGACGACCAGAACTCCACTGATTTCGTCAGGGAGCGGCGATTGGAGTATTTTCAGGATCGAGTCGTGACCGTGATGATCGGCAAACATGCACAGTTTGAGTTCCCGCTCTGCCACATATGCTTCGATGCCGCGGGTCAGCCGCACGATGTTGCTGTCGGAACTGCCGGAGTAGAGGAATGCGATCGTGGTGTCCTGGTTTTCGGAACTTTTTTGCTTCGGAACAAGCGATGCACGGCTGGCAATTATCCGCCGGTTTTCCCGACGTTCCAAGAAGCCGTCGTTTTCCAGCTCGGAAAGCATCCGGCGGATGGTGTTGCGACTTGCGGAATAGAGTTCGGCCAGCCGTTCGGCGGACGGCAGAAATTCTTCGTCCTTGAAACGTTCTCCGGCAAGATCGGCCAAAAAGATCTCAATTAGCCTTGATGTTTTGCAATGGTAAGCCATCTGGGATATTCCTTATGTTTCTTACTAACATTATACCAGATTATTTTCGTCACGACAATAGAGAAGGTCGGCTATTTTTTCTCTTTTTGAAATTTTGACCCTAATTTTGACCTGAGTTCTTGTCAAAAAGGAGCAATTCTGCCCCAAAAATCACACCTCCAAAATGCGAAGAGCGCAAATTTTTGCAATTAGCTTTAGGCAACCTCTAAAAACCATTTTTTAGAGGTTTTGTATTAAACATAGTTCCGTTTTTTTGAATTTTACCAGTTTTTTGTCGCGTTTTTTCTGTTTTATACCCGGTTATTTTGGGG
>JAISIP010000056.1 GCA_031261965.1 Victivallales bacterium
CGGCGCAAAGCAACCACACACGGCACGGAATCCCTTTTCTGAGTTATCGAGTCAAGGATTATGAATTACGCCTTTCTCTGAAAGCCAAGCGTCGGTTTCGGAAAAAAATGACGGCGGCCAATATGGCGGAGTCCCAGGACCACGCCTTGTCGCTGCGTGCATTCATCAATCGCGCGAACTCTCTTGGGTTCCGGCGAAAATTTTTTTATGGAACATCGTCCGATGGCTCGAATCGCGTAAACCGGGGCGGCAGTTGGAACAACAACGCCAGGAATTGCCGTTCGGCGAACCGGAACAACAATTCGCCGGACAATCGCAACAACAATCTCGGCTTTCGCCTTGCTCTCGCCTCAGCTCAAGGAAGTGACGGATGTCCAATCATTGAACCGGACAATGTTCCCGTTCCCGCTTCGGCGGGACAAAATGCACCCAGTCTCCTGTCTCCGGTAGGCATGCCCGAAGGCGACAGGAGAGCTTTCAAACAAAAAACCAGAACGAGAAAATAATGACAGCAGGAATTGCTGCATGTATAAAGAACAATGCTGTGCAAATGATCCAAATCAAGAGAGTGTAAAATGAACTATGACAAAGACAAGCAACCGATCGGGAGCTTCGACCCGGAAATGACGATGGAGCCGCGCCTTTTGCGGGGAACGCGTACATTTAACTCTGGAGACTTGTATGCGGCCGTTATCGGCTCGAAGAGAAGCTCGGCGAGGGCACCATGGGGATGGTGTTCCGATGCCGGGATGAAAATTCCCAGGTGGAATATGCGGTCAAGATGATTCCGCCGGAGTTGGCTCGCGATGACCCGACGGGGCCGACAACGGACTCGTTTCGCGTAAACCGGGGCGGCAGTTGGAACTTCAGCGCCAGGTTTTGCCGTTCGGCGTGCCGGCTCAACGTTTCGCCGGGCAGTCGCTACGACAGTCTCGGCTTTCGCGTTGCTCTCGCCTCACTTCAATGATTGGGCGGAGTCATTTCCTTGAGCTTGCGGAGCCCAGGCGCGGCGTGTACTTGCAGATGATTTTTCTTAGGTCGGCCCCGCGCTGGCATCGGGGATAATGTTTCGGGAAAATATTTCATGAAGATCAGCTAAAAATATAAACGAAAATGGTGCATGAGATGAAAATGTTTTATGTGATGGCGCTTTGGGGAGCGTTATTTCTGACGGTCAAAGGCGGATTTCTGGCGAAGCCCAATCCGACCGGGTTCCCAAACGTTAATGTCGATACCCACTTGTATCTGATCGCCAAACATTATTTCCCAGACACCGCCGTTTCAAAATCCGACTCGGATCTGGAAGCGATGGTGCGCAATTGGACAATCGAGTTTCATGACCGGATGCCCAAGTCGTGGCGTTATATTAATGAAATGGACTATTTGAATCCGATATGGGCGCGGGGAGATTCTTTTTTTGCCGGACGTGACATGCATCCGCTTCTCTTTAAAATCTATCTCGCGAATGAAGCACAGCTGAATGAAATGTGCAAAGCCAGTCCGGCCGTCCGTGATTTCATCATTGGAGTCGGCCTTACCAATCGGGTGACACGGGATGCCCGGCGTGTCGCTTACGAACTGGTTCAGGATAGCCCGATAAACGCCCCGGTATGGGCGTTGCGGTTAACTTATGAAAAAGCGAAAAAATTGCTTGTGTCGATGCCGGAGCACCGGCAGTTGCTCGATTTGTTGACAATCCATCACCTGCGAAGCAAAAAGCAATACGATGAAGTGTTGTCGGCAATCGACCGCTATATCGCGACTTATCCTGATTACACCCATGAAGATATGCAAAAGACATCCATCGCCATGAACACTCATGCCGAATTGAACGGCATTGCCGCCGGAGTGCTGTTTGAGCAGGGTAAATACCGAGAAGCATTGGCACGTTTTCTGTACGGCGGCACACCGGAAGATATCGCCATCATTGCCGAGCAGGTCATGACAATAGACGAGCTGAAGAATTTTTGCGACAGTCATAGCTTCAAGAAACAGATCATTATGGTTGAGCATTATTCCCATAATTGCGACAAGGAGACGCAAATTTCTTATCCCGATATGCTTGACCATGATGTCGCGCTGGCCATTATCCGAAATATTCTGGCCCGGCGGCTGATGCGGGAAAGGCGTTATAATGAAGCGATGCCTTACTTTACGGGAGAAGATATTCGTTATCTGGCGGAACGCTTCAATGCCCTGTGGAACATCGCTGTAAACCCCAACTCATCCAAGTCGAAAAAGTTCAAGTCGAGGTTACTGGTCGCTGACATGTTGCGCCGGTATGGCGATGTCTTGGTCGGAACCGAACTGGAACCCGACAATTTCATTTGCAAAGGACGGTTTAAATGCAGTTGGGGTGGTGTCATCACCTCGGTTAAGCTGAATAAACCGGATTTGCCGCGATTTCATTATCGCTATCAGGCGGCTGAGATTTACCGGGAGGCGGCATCTTTTGCCAATGATATCAGATTGACGGCATTTTGCGATTGGTCAGCAGGGCGATTGACAAAGGCTCTCGATCCGAACTTTGCAGAGCGGTATTTCAAGAGATTGGCCAATTTGTCCTGTCCGCTTGGAAAACAGGCCTATAAAATGAATTGGTTTCCTTCTCCGAAAACCTTTCAGAAACTGGATCCGGAAGTTTTTCAACTCACAAAACTGCAATTGCTCAGCCTTGAAGAAGGGACTCCAAAAAATTGGCGTTTCCCATTGCCGATAATTCCCCAAATTGATGACTTGCCGGTTACTTCGGAAACCCCTGAGGCATACATGAAATTCACCACGCAGTTTGCCAAAGAAACAACACCTGACCACTCCAGCGAAGTTTTTTACATACTGGCCTATGCCTGGCAAAAAGCCGGCGCAGGAGGAATCGCGCAAGGGTATTATAACTGGGGCGAAATGGAATATCGGAACAAATCATTCTACCGGGCGGCGGCTTTGTATCAGAAAGCCTGCTCCATGGATCCCGGCAACAAACGTTTTCAACATGCTTTGCAATTGGCGTATCATCAACTTGGGGTGACTGGGGATGCATATGATTTCATACAAGAACCACCGCCCACAAGTAGCGATACATTGCATGAAGCCAAGTAATGATTTGGGATAACTTGCCTGGATATTGTGTACTCCTGCCAACTTGGGGATTTCAATCGCCCGCCGACAAAATAGACAATAACAAAAAATCCCGCTTTTTTAGGCTAATTCACATTGATTTTTGCCTATTTTAGGTTAGGTTTTTAGAGATACCCTTTAACGAAAGAGCATTATAGAATATGTCCAGTAATCCTGCAAGATTTTACACCCGGCTCGACGCAAATATAGTGCGTTGCGACCTTTGCCCCCGCCTCTGCGAAATCGTTCCGGGCGGAATCGGCTGGTGCAACGCCCGTTGCAACGAAGATGGCGAACTGCTCTCACTGGGATACGCCCGCCCCGTCGCCGTGGCAATCGACCCGATCGAAAAAAAACCCTTAATGGACTTTTTGCCCCAAACCCAAACTCTTTCACTAGGGACTTACGGCTGTAATCTCGATTGCTGTTTCTGTCAAAACAGCTCGCTGTCACGCGGTATTTACAACTCCTCCGACGATGCAAGAATCATTCTGCCGGTCGAAGCGGTTTCACTCGCGCTGGCCAACGATTGCCCGTCGATTTCGCTCACCTACAACGAGCCTACCATTTGCGCCGAATATGCCATAGACATCGCCAAAATCGCCCGACGAGCCGGGCTGAAAACCATTTTAGTGACCAACGGTTTTATCGCGCCTGATGCAGCACGGGAACTGTACAAATATATCGATGCGGCCAATATCGATGTCAAAGGTTTCAGTGAGGAGTTTTATTCGGAAATGTGCCGGGGAACACTTGCTCCGGTGAAGACCGCCTGCGAAATTTTTAAAAACGAGTCGGGCGGTCATCTTGAACTCACTAATTTAGTCATCCCCGGCAAAAACGATTCGCCGCAAATGATCGCGGATTTTTTGGACTATGTGGAATCGGCTCTGGGGTTGGACACTCCGTTGCATTTCAACGCCTACTTCCCCGCCTATCATTATCGCCAAAGTCCGCGAACTCCCGCCACGCTCTTGCGCAAAATCAGCGATCATGCCCATAAGCGCGGCTTTACCCGCGTGCAAATCGGCAATATCTGAAAACTATCCCTAAAAACCAAGGCTATCTCTATCTGAAGGGACTCTGAACAAAAAAACGGCTCTTCCCTAATTAAGAAGAGCCGTTTAATTTTTTTTCGACGACTTACTTGTCGTAAGCGTGACCGGCAGAGCCGAGAACTTCGATGTTCTTACGCTTGTAGAGTTCCTTAAGCGCGGTACGAGCCGGACCGAGGTATTTGCGCGGGTCGAAGTCCGCCGGTTTCTCGTTAAAGACCTTGCGAATCGCAGCTGTCATCGCCAAACGGCCGTCGGAGTCGATATTGATCTTGCAGACCGCCGACTTCGCTGCGGCGCGGAGCTGATCTTCGCCGATGCCGATCGCATCTTTGAGCTTGCCGCCGTTTTCGTTGATAATCTTGACCAAATCTTGCGGAACGCTCGACGAACCGTGCAGCACAATCGGAAAACCGGGGATGCGCTTTTCGATTTCCGCGAGGATGTCCAAACGGATTTTCGGGTCGTCGCCCGGCTTGAATTTAAACGCGCCGTGGCTGGTGCCGATCGCAATGGCGAGCGAATCCACCCCGGTACGCTTGACGAAATCTTCCACCTCTTCGGGCTGGGTGTAGGTGTGATTTTCCGCCTTGACGTCGTCTTCGACGCCGGCCAGCACGCCCAATTCACCTTCGACGGTCACGTTAAATTTGTGAGCGTACTCAACGACCTTGCGGGTCTCGACGATGTTCTCTTCGTAGGGCAAATGCGAACCGTCGATCATC
>JAISIP010000120.1 GCA_031261965.1 Victivallales bacterium
TGAGTCGGGACTCGGCAATCTCATTCGCATGGTCGGCGGGACGAATCGTTTTTATAAACATCGTGCGGTCGATTTCACCGCCCGGCTTCATGGTATAAATCGCCGCCGCACCCGGAACATGGCGAATCGAAAGCATGTTTCGATTGAAATCCTCCACACTCTGAGCATGACTCAACCCGATGGCGAGCAATTTCAGCGCATCGTACCCTTGCGCTTCGCAACTGCCGGGATAAATAAAATTGACCTTACGAAACTCATTGCGAAATTTATGCTGCTCCGGCAGATCAAACTCCTCGGAATACAACCCGATAAAAGCGCAATCTCCCGGTCGAGACCCACATTCCCAAAGAAAGACCGGGTCGTCCCAACTATCCGGACCGAGCAACAACCCGCGATAGCCGAGCTTGCGGATATATTTGACCAGGCGTCCGGCATTTTTCGGCTCCGCCGGAATCAGAATCGCCTGTGGATCGTAAGAAATCAATTCGCGCAATTTCTTCATAAAAACATCCATGTTGCCGTCGAATTCGATGGAGTTAACTTTTTCCCCGCCCAATTCGGAAAACGCTTTTGCCGCCGCTTGCGCCACACTGCGCGAATATGCCGCATGTTCATCTAAGTTTATTACCACGGCAAAGCGCATAAGTTTGCGCCAATACCAGGCATAAGCGGCGATCGCCTCGCCCTGTTGAGTGTCGGTAAAACAGGCGCGATAAATAAGTTTGCTGTTTTTGGTGACATCATCGTTGGTTGCGAGCGGGATTACAGTCGGAATGAGCAAATTCTCAACGACCGGCTTGATCGCCAGCGCCTCATTGGTGCTGTACGGTCCGACCAGCCCGACAATCCCGGCGCGAAACAACTGTTCAAGCTGATTGCGTGCCTCACTCGGATTACTCTTAGTGTCGCGAATCAGTAGTTCAATTCGGCGATCGGAAATGCCGCGACCGTTATTAAGTTCCTTACTGGCAAGCTCAATTCCGCGCAAAGTACGCTTGCCAAAATCCGAATTCGCACCGGAAAGCGGCAACAATACTCCGATTTTCACATTTTTTGCCGCATCTTCCGGTACAATCGGGTGCGGCAAAGGAGTAAACTCGGCGCAACCGCACAGCCACATCGCAATTATTGCTCCCAAGACGCTTACGATTTTTTTTCGCTTCATAACAATTAACTCTCCTCTTCTTTATCCCCAGAGTCAGCCCCGTGAATCCCAAGCGAAGAAAGTGCCACATCCCCCGGCATAATTCCACGCTCGGTTTTGCGGATAAACTCGACAAAATGCTCCACCTCCGGCGGAAGCATCGCCGTTTTTTCAATTTCCAAAAGTGCGTTTGTAGCATTCAGCCCGCGAAAGAAATAAGTTTTAATCGCCCGCCGGATCGCCGACCTGGCATAGCTGTCAAACCCGGCGCGACGCAACCCGATGACGTTCGCTCCGCAAACGCACTCGTTCTCGGCAAGCATGCAAAATGGCGGTATATCCTGACGCACGATGGTACGCGCCCCGACCATCGCCAATCGCCCGATTCGACAAAACTGGTGAATTAAAATAAAGCCGGAGAGTACCGCCTGATCTTCTATAATCACATGCCCTGAAATCGCAGTCTGATTTGCCACCGTAACCCGGTCGCCGATTTGTGCGTCATGCCCGACGTGGACAAACGCCATAAGCAGCGTCCCGCTGCCGATTCGGGTATATCTTTCGGCAAAAGGCGAACGGTGAATCGTGACATATTCGCGAATGGTAGTGTCATCGCCGATAGTCGTCCAGGCAACCGTTCCGGGAGCAAAACGGTGATCCTGCGGTTCTTCACCGATTAACGCGCCGAAATAAACCCGGCAACGCGCCCCCAGCGTGGTGTATCGTGCGATTTTCACATGAGAATCAATCACGCAATTTTCGCCGATAACGCAGTCGTCTTCGACTATGGAATACGCCCCGATGCGAACGCCGTTGCCGATTTGCGCCTTGGGGCTGACTACCGCTGTAGGATGAATATCGATCATAATTTCCGCCTCAACTTACGATAGTTCCGGCATCGGTGTCGCCCGATAAAATGCGTTCAAAACTGTCAGGATCGGAAAAATCAAAGACAATTATCGGCAAATCATTGTCGCGGCACATCGAAAAAGCGGTCGAATCCATGACCTTAAGCTGTCGTGAAAGCGCTTCGTCGAAACTCAGCGTCGAAAACCGCTCGGCGGACGGGTCTTTGAACGGGTCGGCGGTGTAAACCCCATCGACTTTGGTCGCCTTGAGTATCGCATCGCAATCGGTTTCAAGCGCACGCAGCGCACTGGTGGTGTCGGTGGTAAAAAACGGGCTGCCGGTTCCTCCGGCAAAAATAACGATCTTGCCGGCTTCAAGCGCACGAATCGCCTCTTCGCGATTGAATCTTGGCGCAATCGGGTCCATACCGATTGAGCATTGCACGATCGCCTCGATGCCGGAAGCGCGGAAGAAATCGCGCAAACAAAGCGCATTCATGACCGTCGCGAGCATACCCATATAGTCGGCGTTGACCCGATCCATACCGCCGGCGCGACCCATTACGCCGCGCCAGATGTTCCCTGCGCCGACGACCAGAGCGACTTCCACGCCCTGATCGGCGACCGACTTGACCCGTTCAACCACCATTTTGATTGCATCAGCACTGTAGCCATGCTCTTGAGAACCTTTGAGAGCCTCGCCGCTGAGCTTCAACAATACCCGGCTAAATCTAAATTTTTCGTTCATATTAAACCCCTTTGGCTTTGGAGTAAATTGCATTCCTCTGCAATATACTCCTTAAATTGTAATTTCGCCAAGAAAAAATACATTTTAATGGTGTTTTTATAAAAAAACGTGTATATTACTTTAATATTATACAACAAGGGTATCTCTAAAAACTCTCCTTGAAGTAAAAAATCGGCATATTCGCAATTTGAAGCTGAGATTTTTAGCCAAGTTTCCAGTTTTTAGAGGTAGCTGAAAAATCCAAAACGATACGGGAAATCAAATGGAAAGCGACAATAAGCTCAAAGTCGGCGTTATCGGCGTCGGCGCTCTCGGCAGGCATCATGCCCGGCTTTACGCCCAAAGTCCCAATGCCGAAATGGTCGGAATCTTTGACGTTCAGTCGGAAACCGCCGCCAAGGTGGGGGAGGAATTCAGTTTGCCGATTTTTTCGGACTGGAGAGAACTTGCCGAAAAATGCGATGCTCTCAGTGTCGCAGTACCTGCCGATTTTCACGCCTCAACTACTATTCCGCTCCTGGAAATGGGCAAACATGTCTTAGTGGAAAAACCCATTGAGGCGAATCTTGAGCTTGCCGAAAAAATGGTGGCAACTGCCAAAAAGAACAATGTCGTACTTGCCGTCGGTCACGTTGAACGCTTCAACCCGGCGATGGATTTTCTCGAAAAATACGCGGCGAACACCCGTTTTATCGAGGCGCATCGCCTCGCCCAGTATCCGCCCCCGCGTCCGGGTTTGCCGCGCCGTGGAACCGAAGTGAGCGTGGTGGTCGATTTGATGATTCACGACATCGATCTGGTTTTGACCATGGTTGACTCTGATGTTGAGCGGTTCGATGTGGTGGGAATCCCGGTTTTGAGCAAGACCGAGGATATTGTCAACGCCAGAATTAAATTTAAAAACGGCAGTTGCGCAAGTTTAACCGCGAGCCGGGTCAGCCAGGAACCGATGCGCCGATTTCGAGTTTTTCAGGAAAACTGTTATATTTCCATGGATTACGGCAAGCGTTTCGGCATGGTTCTCAAACGCAATCGCATCGGACTTGCCCGTCGCGATGTGAATCTCGACGAAAAAAACGCGCTTGCCGCCGAGCTTGAGGACTTTATCCT
Source organism: Victivallales bacterium (assembly GCA_031261965.1). Taxonomy (GTDB): domain Bacteria; phylum Verrucomicrobiota; class Lentisphaeria; order Victivallales; family Victivallaceae; genus Victivallis. The sequence continues at coordinate 3,851 of JAISIP010000120.1, forward strand.
CGCAGTGAACAAAACCAAATTCACCGGAAAACTTTGCGATGCCAAAGTCTCCGGCGATGCCGGGTTGCGGGCGTTGCGTCTGGCGATCGCGATCGAAGAAGAGGCGCGTCGCTACAACAACCAGTACGGTTTTACTTTTGCTCCGTGTACTCCGGATGAATTGAATTAAGGTGAGTTTTATGCCGATTTTTATGCGGTCAAAATCAAAAATCAATTTGTATCTAAAGGTGCTGAAACGGCGGCCGGATCGTTATCACGAGCTTGAAACTTTGTTTTTGCCGCTGGATACGCCGAGCGATCAAATCACGCTGGATTTTGACGAAAAGCCAGGTATTAGAGTAAGTTCTCCCGACCCGGGAGTCCCCAAAAATCTCGACAACCTCGCCGGAAGAGCGGCACTGGCTTACGCCGATATGGCTAAAATCTCACCGAAGTGGACGATCCAGATAAAAAAGACCATTCCGATCGCGGCAGGCATGGGCGGTGGCAGTTCAAACGCTGCAACCGTGCTGGAGTTGCTGAACAATTATTACGGCAAACTCTCCGCCGAAGAACTCGCCGAATTGGCTCTCACGCTCGGCGCAGATGTGCCGTTTTTTTTGCGTGGCGTACCGGCGGTGGCGACGGGAGTCGGGGAGATTTTTCGTTACCCGAACTGCCCGATTTACACCCCTCCGCTGCTGGTGGTAAATCCGCAATTCCCGGTCAGCGCGAAATGGGCATATGTCAATCTTAAGCCTGAACATATCGGCTCGGACGATTCCGGCAAATTGACGCGACTGCTCGACGCGCTGAAGCATAACGACCCGCAAGGCATAGCTCAAAATATTCACAACGCTTTATCGTTTGCGCTGTACGAAAAATTTCCGTTGCTCGCGATTTTGCGCGATTTCATGCGGGAACACGGG
>JAISIP010000137.1 GCA_031261965.1 Victivallales bacterium
ATCGCATCTCACAATTGCACGTGCGACCTTGCGCGTATCTGGTTAACTTAATGTTAGCCAGATACTTGCAAAATCACACCTCCAAATTGCGAATATGCCGATTTTTCATCTCCAGCCAGTTTTTAGAGATACCCTAAAGCCTTGCGGTAAATCGAACCGCCGTTTTTACGCAAAAAAATCTCTTTGCGGAGCAACCCGAAGAAGCGGCCGGCGAATACCCCTTCCGCCACGGGAATCCCCTCGTTGTCAAAGCGGGCGGAGAGCCGTACTAAAGTTTGAAATTGACCCAACGGCTCAAGCGTGACCGAGACGTCAATTTGCTTGAATTGTTCGGATTTGCTGAAGAATTCACCGAACGATACCCCCGGAGGCAGGGCAAGTTGAGTCAGCGAGAATCCGCCGCGACTGGTTTCCACGCTACGTTCATAGGTGTTTTGCCACACCCCGTAAATGAAGTTGCTGGATTTGTCGGCGTCTTTGAGGATAAAACCGTTGAGTTGAAGCGTCGCAATCGTGGCGAACCAAACATCGTCATACGAAGCTTTTAACTCTTCGCCTATATTGCGGGTGGTCAGGGAACGTTGTTGCAAGGCGGTCATTCCCGCGCTGGTGTCGGGCGGCACTTCTGTGGAAATACACCCCGAAAGAATCAGCGTGGCGGCAAAGCACACCGACAAAAACATGATGTTTTTATTCATATCCAATAATCTTTCATATCACTTAGAATGAGGTGACAAGCATTTTGTATGAAGTAACTTTTTCATTGCGGTCAAAGAAAATAATCAGCGTTGCACTTTGCACCGATGTAGTACTCGTTCCCACAGATCCGCCGATTTCGACTCCTGCGTTGCCCGCCCCGTCGGTGAGCTTGTCGAAACCGAAAATAGTGGCGAAATTAGCCCCGGCGCTGTATCCTTGGGTGGTTCGGCGAACCTGGATCTGGTCGTAAGTCCAAATATCCCCGCTGTTGCTTTCCATGGCAATTACATTGGGTGAACCCAATGCCTGAAAAACTTCGTTTTGCGTGGTTTTACCGGTTTGCACGGTCATTTTTACCTGTCCGGCGGTGAGGCGCAAATTGGCGTCAAACGGTTCCGGTGACAACTCGGTGGAACAACCTCCAAGCCCAAAGACCGCAGTAGCGGCAATTCCCGCAACGAGTACTCCTTTAGAAAACTTCATATCAACGTCTCCTTATGATGAATTAAAGCTGGTTAAAAATATCTTTTGCCTTGGGGTTGTCAGTCTGATCTACCGGGACACGGGGGGAGGGGGCGTAAATAACCCGCGGCGCGGTGATCAACGCTTCGCGCTTGGCCTCATCGGTCAGAGGTTCGAGTGTCAAGGTGATATTGTTCTCGTTCAGAGTCCACGCCGTGTCAAAAAACAATCCGAACACGGGAAGAATAAAGATCGAAGTGTATGCTTCGATTTTTCCAAGCTGACTCAATGAGTAGTCAACCACGTAAAGTTTGTCGCGATACCCCTCTTTATAAGCGGTTATCACCAACTGTTTGCCGGTGTCGGCTTCGATAAAAATCGGCGACTTGTTGTTGTACTCCACCCCGTTGGCGATAACTTTAGCGTCGGCGGGAACCACGTCCACGGTCACGATTTGCGTCCGGCAACCCAAAAGAGCCATTAGCGCGACGGCAAATCCGGCAAGTGTCATTTTTTTCATGTTAAATCTATACTCCTGAAATTGGATGTTATTTGTAAAGTAATGCCGACGGGCTGCCAAACGGTCCTGCCAAGCCGTTGAGCATTTGAATTGACGGCAAAATCAGCCGTACAATAAGATTCCATTCGCTCATGCCGTCACGCGGAACAAAAACAATATCTTTGGGCTTGAGTGCGAAATCCATGCTCCTGCCCAGTTGCATGTCTTTGATATTTACCGTGTAAACCATCGGATTTTTCAGCCCGCCGCGAATGACTTTTATCTCTTGCGAATTGGTCTCTTTCAGCCCGCCGACCAACCCGATCGCCTGAAGCACGGTCAAGTCCGGCTGAAAGGGAATGCAGTCCGGCTCGTCAACCTCGCCCAGCACGGTGATTTTACCGCTTTCCTGCGACGGAATAAAGATGTAATCGCCAGCCATAATCGGAATGTTATGGAGAAAATCACGCCCCTCTATGGCTTTTACAAAATCAACCGGCAAAACTTTGCCGTCGCGGGCGATATAGGCGTTTGACAGATCCGCAAGGATCAGTTTGCCATCGCGATTTCCGGTCTCGGAAGAGAGAAGTCCTCTTGCCGTTGCAACCGCATCGGTAAGGCGAAAATTGCCGAAGACAAAAGGGTAAATTCCCGGTGCGGCAACCGTCCCGCCGATAGTAAACGTGTATGGCTTCAACTCCAGCGGCTCCAAGATCACACTGCATTCCCGAAGGAACTTTTGATATTTGCTTTTTAGCAGCTCTCCCGCTTTCGACAGCGTCAATCCGGCAAGTTTCACCGAGCCGATGGGTGAAACGCTGATCGTGCCGTCCGGCATTACAATCACGCGGGGG
>JAISIP010000164.1 GCA_031261965.1 Victivallales bacterium
CACTGCTGATCATTGGCAGCTTAGCTGATTCAGTTCTTTTTTTAGAGGTCTCAACCGTAATTTTATGCAAAATTGCGTCTAAAGAACGGGTTGAAATATTTAGGCTACCTCTAAAAACTGGAAGTTTGGCTAAAAATTGCAGCTCGCAATTGTATGTGCGGTCTTGCGCATAGCTGGTTAACTCTATGTTAGCCAGCTACTTGCAAAATCGCACCTCCAAGTTGCGAATCTGTCGATTTTTAACTCAAACCAGTTTTTAGAGATACCCTTTAGAAAAGAGATGGCGCGTGTTGCAAAAGAAAAGCAGATTTTCTCCGTGGAATACATGATAAGTCGAAACTGGGATAATTTAATAAAACACAACACCGAGAAATAGAATCGCACTTATTCACAAAAGTTGAAAGAATGGTGTCATTCAAGATATTGCGGTCTCCTCAAAAGTTGGACAATGCGACTTTTGGGCAAAAGAGGTTGTAGGTTTTAGAGGTACCCGGCAGCTTGACCGATATACGAGATGCAGCGCCCTCTTGGCAAAACAGCGGGAATTGCAATATTTTTTTGGAAAAAAGTCGGGGATTCATTTGAAAAAGTCAAAAAACGGGATATTTTAAAGAGCTGTTATCATTGATTTTCGGTGGGATGATAGCTCAGTCGGTAGAGCATCGCCCTTTTAAGGCGGTGGTCCCGGGTTCGAGTCCCGGTCATCTCACCATTTTTATTGAATATAGTCAGATTGAATTTAACGATAGAAGCCGCTCGTTCGTATCTGTTCGAGCTGGGGAAATGAGGGACAAAATGAGCAAAGTCTGCGAAATGTGCGGGAAGACCAAAGCCAATGGCGGCTGTATCACCCGCAAAGGTTTGGCGAAGAAGGCTGGCGGAATCGGTATGCACGTGGTCAAAAACGTGAAGCGTACTTTTGAAGCGAACCTCCAAAATGTTAAGATTAATGCCGGCGGAACGGTCAAGACCGTGAAGATGTGTGTGCGTTGCATCCGCACCGGCAACTTCGACAAGGCGTAATTCCGGCTTTTTCGGGAATTTTTTGTCGGTATGGAAGCGGGCGAGTGCAAGCACTCGTCCGCTTAATTTATTTAAACGGGGTAACATTAAGATGTTCGGACTTGGAGATTGGCAGATTGCCGCCGCATTGATAGGCTGCGTCGGAATTACGCTTTTTGGCGTGATCTACGGCTCGGTGAACTGGAATCGCGGCTCCGACCCGCGCAAAGAAGAGGCATCCATGCGGGTTCGCCGTCGCGCCCGTCGCCGCAAAAGCGCAAAGGAGCGGGCATGAAGAACTTTTTTGTCATAGGTTCAGTAATCGCCGAAAGCGGGATGAATACCTATATTTTGGGAACTCTTATCGCAATTTATATGTTGCTTGTCGGTTATCTCGGCTATCGGGGATTCCGTAAAACCAGCTCCAACAAAGATTATCTGCTCGCCGGGCGTTCGGTGAATCCGTTTGTCATGGCGATGAGTTACGGGGCGGCGTTTATCAGCACTTCGGCGTTGGTCGGTTTTGGCGGGGTCGCCGGGCAGTTCGGTATGGGGCTGATGTGGCTGGTTTTTATGAATATCGCCATTGGAATTGTCGTGGCGTTTATCTTTTTCGGTCCGAGAACTCGTCGGATCGGGCTTGCACTCAACGCACATACTTTCCCTGAATTCATGGGGGATCGTTTTGAGTCGAAGTACCTCAAGGTATTTTTAGCGGCGATTATTTTTCTTTTTATGCCGTTGTATTCGAGCGTGGTTTTGATTGGCGGAGCGCGTTTTTTGCAAGAAGTCATGACCATTGATTACGGCTACGCGCTGGGAATTTTTGCCGTGATTGTCGCATTGTATGTGGTCTTTGGCGGACTAAAAGGGGTTATGTACGTCGATGCGATGATGGGTACGGTAATGATCGCAGGTATGCTTTCGCTGCTGATTATGTGTTACTGGAAATTAGGCGGCGTAACGAGTGCTCATCAAGCCCTTACGGATATGGCACCGCTGGTCGCCGAGCGGCTGCCCCAGGAGTCCGCCCTCGGTCACCAGGGATGGACCTCCATGCCGCGTTTTAATACGGTCTGGTGGTGGACGCTGGTTTCAAGTCTGATGCTTGGAGTCGGTATCGGTGCTTTGGCGCAACCGCAATTGGCGGTTCGCTTTATGACGGTCAAAAGCACACGGGAGTTGAATCGCGCGGTGGTAATCGGCTCGGTTTTTATCCTCTGTACGGCGGGGGCGGCATATATGGTCGGAGCGTTGTCAAATGTCTTTTTCTTTCACGCCGACAAGGGGATTGCCGAGGGCATTTCCGGTAAACTTGCGATTGAAGCGGCGGGCGGGAATCCCGACTTGATTATTCCGCTTTTTATCCGACAGGCGTTGCCGCCGGTGATTTTGTACGTGTTTTCATTGACGTTGCTTTCGGCGGCGATGTCCACGCTTAGTTCGCTTTTTCATGTCACCGGCTCGGCGATCGGTCACGATTTATTCCGCAATTTGTCTAAGACGAAGCGTGACAGCGTGTCAATCACCCGGGTCGGAGTGGTGTTTGGAATTATTGTCAGCGTGATTCTCGGAGTTGTTTTGCCGCCGGGAATTATCGCCCGGGGAACGGCGATATTTTTCGGTGTGTGTGCCGCGGCGTTTTTGCCGGCTTATTGGGCGGCGATTTATTGGCGCGGGGCGACCCGTGTCGGGGTGTGGCTCTCGATCTCGGTTGGGGTAGGCTCGAGCCTTTTCGGGTTGCTTTTTTTGCACCGCAAAGAGTCGGCGGCGTTGGGGATTTGTCAGGCATTGTTCGGCAAGGGTGAACTTATCTCGGCGTTTCCGTGGCCGTATGTGGATACCTTGGTGTATTCGTTGCCGCTTTCGGTTTTGGCGTTGGTGATCGGCAGCCGGTTTTCGGCGAAGCCGTCAAAAGCGCATCTTAAAAACTGTTTTGAATCTTATCAAATAGACGGGTGAAGCTATGGCGTTCAAAAATATTTCCAACCAGATCAATTTTCCGGAATTGGAGTGTGAAATTCTCGAATTCTGGCAAAGTTCCGATATTTTCAAAAAGTCCCTTGAGCAGCGCAAAGGGGCGACGGAGTACGTGTTTTACGATGGTCCGCCTTTTGCCACGGGTTTGCCGCACTACGGTCATTTGCTGGCCGGGACGATTAAAGATGTGATTCCGCGTTATCGGACTATGCGCGGGAATTACGTCGAGCGATCGTTTGGCTGGGATTGTCACGGCTTGCCGGTTGAGAACGAGATGGAAAAGGTGCTGAATCTGCAAAGCAAACGCGATATTGAGGCGTATGGCATCGATAAATTTAACGAGGCGTGCCGTTCAATTGTGTTGCGTTATACCTCGGAATGGGAGAATATTGTAACGCGCATGGGGCGTTGGGTCGATTTCCGTCACGGCTACCGCACTATGGATCGCGACTTTATGGAGTCTGTCTGGTGGGTTTTTCGGAGTTTGTGGGATAAGAATCTGGTTTATGAAGGTTACAAAATTCTTCCTTACTGCCCGCGTTGTGCCACACCGTTGTCGAATTTTGAGACCAATCAGGGCTACAAAGAGGTACTCGACCCGGCGATTACTATTCGCTTTAAACTTGCAGACGAAGAAAACAGCTACATGCTGGCGTGGACGACCACCCCTTGGACGCTGCCGTCGAATTTAGCTTTGGCGGTCGGACCAGAGGTGGAATATGTCAAAGTCCAAGACGGCGACGAATTCTTTTACATGGCGGAAAGTCGGCTCGGCGCATATTACAAAGAGACTCCCGCGATCATTTGGCGCGGCAAAGGCTCCGAGCTTGCCGGGCGACGTTACGAGCCGCTGTTTAACTATTTTGCCGAACTCTCTAAGCAGGGGGCATTTCAGGTGCTTTGCGGCGACTTTGTCAGCATCGGCGACGGTACGGGGGTGGTTCATTGCGCACCGGGCTTCGGCGAAGACGACAACGCGTTGTGCAAGGCGGCGCATTTGCCCGAGGTCTGCCCGATCGATGCGGAGTGCCGTTTCACTGCTGAAATTCCCGAATACGCCGGGCGGGCGGTAAAAGAGACCGATAAAGATATAATCCAGCGTCTCAAAGACGAGGGTAAATTGGTTCGCCGCGATCAAATCCGGCACAGTTATCCGCACTGCTGGCGCGATGACGGTCCGCTGATTTACCGGGCGATTTCAACTTGGTTTGTCCGGGCAGAAGATCTGCGCGAAAAAATGGTCAAAAACAACCAGTCGATCAACTGGATTCCCGAACATCTGCGCGACGGTCGTTTTGGCAAATGGCTGGAGAACGCTCGCGATTGGGCGATAAGCCGCAACCGTTATTGGGGTACGCCGCTGCCGATTTGGCGCAATGCCGAGGGTGAAGTGATCGTGCCGGGCAGTGTGGCGGAATTAGAGCAACTTTCCGGGCAAAAAATCGCGGATTTGCATAAGCACTTGATCGACAAGATTGAAATTCCATCGCCGAGTGGCAAATCGCCGCTGAAGCGGGTCGAAGAGGTGTTTGACTGCTGGTTTGAATCCGGGTCTATGCCTTATGCGCGTATGCACTATCCGTTTGAAAACAAGAGGCAGTTTGAGGAGCATTTTCCGGCCGACTTTATCGCCGAAGGGTTGGATCAGACTCGCGGCTGGTTTTACACTTTAGTGGTGCTTGCCGCAGCGTTGTTTGACCGGCCACCGTTTAAGAATGTGCTTGTCAACGGGCTTATTTTGGCGGAAAACGGGCAAAAAATGTCCAAACGACTGAAGAATTATCCCGACCCGATGATGGTGGTCAATAATTATGGCGCGGATGCTTTGCGGCTTTTTATGCTCGGCAGTCAGGCGGTGCGTGCCGAGGATTTGAAATTTTCGGAGAGCGGGGTAAAGGAGATTTTGCGCGGTGTGATGATTCCGATGTGGAACGCACTTTCGTTTTTCACTACTTACGCCAATGTGGACAACTATCAACCCGCAGCCGGAGAAGTGTTGCCGCCCGAAAATGCGTCAAATGTGCTTGACCGTTGGATTCTGTCGTCGATGTCGCAAATGGTCGAAGAGCTTAGAGTTGAGCTTGACGCCTATAATTTGCAAAAGGCGGCAAATCGTTTCAGTAGGTTTATCGATGATTTGACCAACTGGTATATTCGTCGCAGCCGTCGCCGTTTCTGGAAATCGAGCGATGATACGGATAAGCGTGAGGCTTACCAGACGTTACACTATGTTTTGCTTACTTTTGCAAAGAGTGCCGCGCCTTTTATTCCGTTTACGACTGAGGCGATTTACCAAACTTTGCGTACCAAAGAGATGCCCGAGTCGGTTCATCTTTGCGACTATCCCGAGCCGAACGATTGTCGCGACGAATATTTAGAAACGCAAATGGCGTTGACCATGACGGCGGTATCTTCCGGGCGTTTTTTGCGAACTGCACACAACCTCAAAGTGCGTCAGCCCTTAACCAAGGCGGTGCTGGCATCCGCCGATGAAAAATTGCGCAAAATGCTTGAAAAGACCGCGTGGATCGTCGCCGAAGAGTTAAATGTGAAAAATGTTGAATTCAGTGACGATGAAGAGGCGTTGGTAAAGCGTTCCGCCAAGGCGAACTTTAAATCTCTCGGCGGTCGTCTCGGCAAGAATATGAAAGAAGCCGCCGCCAAAATTCAGACCTTTTCGGGGCGGGAAATCGGTGAAATTCTTGCCGGGAAACCGTACAAAATCGTGTTGTCGGACGCGAGCGAAGTGGAACTTCGCGCCGATGATCTGATCATTCAACGCGAAGAGAAGCCCGGGTTGGTCGCCGCGAGTGAGAACGGCGTGACCATCGCCTTGTCGACGCAGTTGACTCCCGAGTTGGAAGCCGAGGGGTTCAGCCGTGAATTGGTGAGCAAAATCCAACTGCTCCGCAAGGAGAAAAATTTCGATGTCGTCGATCGGATCAAGATAACTTATAGTGTCCCGGAAAAATGGGTTGTTGCAATCGAGAACAATCGTGAATACATTTGCGAAGAGACCTTGGCAGTTGCGCTGAAATCTGATTTTGCCGTAAACGGTGCGGAGATTGATGTCAACGGGGAGATCTGTCGCATCTCCATGGAGAAAGCGTAAAAAATGAGTCGGCGTACGCAGTTCGGTATAGCATTATCGCTGCTGTTGTTGACTGGTATGCTGTTGCTTGCAGTGCAAATGCTAAAGCACGTGTCGAGTAGAAACGCCAGATTTGAGCAGAGTTTCCCGATTATGGGAACGGTGGCGAAATTTACCTTCTTTTCTTCGGCGGAAAATTCGCAAAAAGCTGCAACTGTGGCGCGGGAAGTTTTTGAAAAAGTGCAAAATCTTTGCAATTTGTACGACCCGGTGAGCGAACTTGCCCGGTTGAACGCGTCGGCGGCGATTGCGCCGTTTAAGTGTTCGCCGGAACTTTGGTTTTTGTTGCTTGAGTCGCGCAAGGCGTATGCCTTTTCTGACGGCGCGTTTGACATTAGTGCAAAACCTCTGCTGGATCTTTGGGGATTTTATCGCAAACGTGGGGATTCTCTACCTACAGAGCGGGAAATCGCTGATGCAAAAGCGAAAGTAGGGTTGGACAAGGTGGTCTTTAACGAACGCAAACGGAGCGTAAAATTTACGGTTTCGGGTATGAGTTTCGACCTTGGCGGAATTGCCAAGGGGTACGCCGTTGATCGGGCGTATGAGGCGGTGCTGAAGTTGGGAATTCGGCGCGGGGTGATCGATTTGGGAGGTAACTTGCGCTTGTTCCCGGAACCGCCGATTGGACAAGTGGCATACCGGGTCGGAGTGAAGAACCCGACCAATAGCGGCGAGTTGCTCAATGAGGTACTGCAATTGTGCGATATTTCGCTTTCGACCAGTGGCAATTACG
>JAISIP010000166.1 GCA_031261965.1 Victivallales bacterium
CAGACCCCTACCAGATTGCAAGGGTACTTCACCTATAACACGCTCAACGCGTGCGGCGAAAATAGCCGTGGCAATAAGGTACGAGAATTGTAAATGAATCAAGTGCAAAATAAATTACCGCTGATTCAGGAGATCAAAACCGACGTTTCAAGATCGGTTTCGACCATCGCTCTTTTTAAAGAGCATTTTCAAAGAACAAAAAGGCGTGAAGTACCCATGCAATCCGATAAAGGAATTGTGGGAACATTATACCATAACTCAATAAAAATGTCAAGTGCAAAAATCAAAAATCTTTAAAGATTCTCAAAAAAAAGCAAAGGCGAGCAAAGCAAATCGAAATTGACCTGCTCACCCCGGATATTTTGAATCGACCGAAATTCACCGACCGTCATCGACCAGGCGAGAATTTCCCCCTCTTCGGGAGCATGGTTTCGCAAAGCGTCAAATTCGGACTCGGCGGATGATGAGTTGGAGATCCTTTTTACATAAACCGATTTTTGCATACGCATATACCCGGTCTCCTTAAGTTTACGGCGGAAACGGGTGTAGCAATGTCGGGCATCGGAGTCAGCCACCGGCAAATCGAATATCACAACTATTACGGCATCACGCAAAATCCATTCTCCCCGGGAAATGTTTCAGATCTTTCATATTGCGCAAGGTGGAGCGGGCAAAAAGCTCAACGCCCATAGCCAACGTTACCGAGCGTTTTTTAAACTTAATTCGCGTCTCGGGCAATGCGATTAAAAGCCGCTTGAACTCCCGGTCGAACGGGCGCTTACCCTGCAAATAGACGACCTCATCGACAAACGGACGAAAAGGCTCCATAAGATCGCAGGATAGGTTGAAGTGGTTAAACGCATTGCAATGTTTTATGCCAATGGCGGAGTGAAAGCCGTACCCGGCTATCGCCCGGTCGAAGGTCGAGCGGAGAATCGCGTAGCCGTAATTCAGCGCGGAGTTGATCGGTATCTCCTTGTCGCGGGTGAACTTTTTCCCGAAAAGCCGGTGAAAGTATATGCGGGAGGCTTGCCCCTCGCGATTGTCGGGGTCACCGGGGCGGACGGCGGAGGCGTATTTGACCAAACGCTCTTCCGGTAATTGCAAACGCTCAAGCAATTGCGATTGCATGGCGATTTTGGCGACGACGATATATTGCCACATTTGCTCTTTATGCTCTTGGGACCAGCTTATTTGTTCGGCGATTCGCCCGGCGGTTTGGACGTTGGCGCGGTAATTGATCAACTCACCCGCCGGTGTCTGCTTTTCATCGCAGATGATCAGGCGAACCTCGTTGCGGAGCAGCTCGTTGAGCAGCACCCCGGTAAGCACGATGCGTCGTGAAGTGAGCATCAACACCCGGATTTGAGGCAACGGAATCTCCGCTGTATCGCCATCGCGTTCAATCACCAGGCAATTGGCGTTGAAACTCAACCTGGAGTCCGCGTCTATTACCACCGTACGCCACGCCGACTCGTTCATGACTGCGCCGACTCGTTTTTGTCGGCGTTTGACTCCTTTTGGTTTCTGTCGAACAGTTTTTCGACACTCAAGGCGTTGTACCTGCCGTGATTGTACCCAAACGGTGTGTTAAGAATCTTGAGCAAGTTTTTGCCGTATCTTTTCTCTTCGGCCGTTTTTTTGAACATATTCCAGATGTCTTGCTTGATTTTTTCTTCGGAAGTTGGAGTTTCTTTGTTCAGCAACTCATCAATCCTTTGTTGCCGACGATGAACCCATAAATACGCCTGGCAGAGAAAATGGTAGAGCGAAAACCACGAGCTGAATTTGATGCCGGAATTGTTTTTGAGTAAGCTCGGCGCGTATTGAACGACATTTAGATGGCAGATCGCGTTGCGATAGAATTTGAAGACCGTATCCGGCAATTGCACGATATTATTACGCATATTGTCCCAATGTCGTTTCTTTTTGCTATTGCCCCAATGTTCATCAATAGCCTTTTGCGTCAGACTGCAAGGTTCATTTTTATCGAACACTTCATGCAACTCCGCGTCCTGTTCACGGCGGTAGATCGCCATGACGTAACGGGCGTTGACATAGACCAGATTTTTGACGATGGTGTACATCACCAGCAAATATAGGCTGATCAACCCTTTAAGCCGCTCTTTTTCTTTTTTGGCGCTTGGGTCTTTGTCAACCTCCTGTTTGACGCTAAGAAAATCCTCAAACTTGATGCCTGTGAGCGTGTTACATAGTTCGTCAATTTGCTTGTTTTTAGCCGGTTTGTTTTCCCCTTTGTAAATACGTTCACAATACTTATCAATCACTCCTTGACAATTTTTCCCTTTATCATTCGAGCCGGGCAGATTTTCGTCAAGCTTGTTCAAAACGAATTTCACCACCGGCTTGATCATCATATCTTTGGCGGTTTTGGGGTTGACGTGGCGAACCACATATTGGAAACGCCTGGAGTTGATCACATTGTTGGCGATAAAGTTCCGGGCTGAATGATCTACTTTCTGATCTAACTTCAATTCTCTTGTGACATAAGCCTCGTCGGTTTCATCCTTGTCGTCCTTATCCTTTGCTCTTTTAGAATCATCAAAGTCAAGCAGGCGTGCGGCGTCCACGTACTCCACTCCTTTTATGGCATCGGGACTGCCGGGTGGGATTTTCGCACTCTTGTTTTGCATATTCATCCGGGAGAAACTGTTGATCAACCGCAAATTTTGGGCAATTTTTTCACTCTGCTCAAAAAGCTTATAAGTGTCGTTGAAATTGACTGCGATTCCGCTTTTGCACGCCACGCACATAAAACTGGCGATATTTTCAAACTTGCTGATCAAAGTGGTGATAAGATCGTTGATCTCCTTGCCGTCCAGAAACCGGGTCAAAAAGTAAACATATTGGGCGAAAATATGAATACTGTCGGCATTGACCAAATATGGAGCAAGCCATTTTTTCATCGTTTCTGTAACGCAACTGTCCACTTGATTTGTTCTGATGTTGTTTAATTTGGCCTGCAACTGTTCAATCTTGCCGTTTAATTGCTCGTTACAAAAATCCGCCGCCTTGGTATATATGGCTTGTTTTTCGTTATCGTTCTTTTTGACAGTACCGCGCAACTTGTTGACAAGCTCCTCCTGTCGATTTTTATCATCTTTATCATCTTTATAGACTTTGTAGATCATAAAGTCCAAAAGCAGATAAACTTTCTGACGACAAGTCAAATAGCCCGGGTCTTCTTTCTTTTTTTGCTCGCTCTTGGTTTCATATTTATATTCAACCAATGCCGGAAAATATTTCGGCATGAGAATCTCGCGAATCTGTTTGATGGAAAAGCCGAGATTTTTATCCGTTTTTTTTACGACGTAATCGTAAAATTCGCAAGTGATTGTTTTACGCGCGTCTTCGTCCTCATTGACATTGTAGACGTCGAATAAAATCGGCAGATTATTCTTTGCGTTGTTTTCAATAAAACTATCGTTGAGTTGGTCAATCCGCCCCGTGCAAAGAATTTTCATGCGCTCTTTTATCGCCTCGTCAAATTTATCGGGATTGAGGATATAATTGATTCTGGGCTTACCTTTGACTTCTTCATCTTCCCCATGGGAAACCGATTGCCGGGTATTGCTGAGTACTGAAAGAATGATCAACAGATCTTGATCTTTGATATTCTGTTTTGGCTCATTCTTCGCTACTGTATTTGGTGCTTGTTCCGGCCCATTAGGCCACATAGTACCTACACTCCCCAGCGGTTTGGATTCGCCTTTTTTAGATATATTATGGGAGTGTCTTGATTCATCATTATCCGTTTTGGTTGACTCTTGTATTCCTTTGTTTAAATCGAAATAAGCGTGGTAATAATCGCGAACCATATTGGCATATTTTTTAAAATTTTTGCAATCATATTTTTCAGGCTCTATTCCATAAAAGCAACCGACAAAGTCTTTCGTGTCTTTGTCCTCGTCAAGCCTGCGGAGGTTGTTGAAGGTGCAGACCAGATCGTTGGCGTGAACCGCGAAAATCTTCAGAACATCGATGATATGGTAGGCGATCTGAATGTGTATATTGTCTTGAAATCCTTTGGCATCATTCGGGCAATCGCTGAAGATGCGCTTTTCCAGCGGAACCTTTAAATGGGCGTAGTCGGTGTCTTGAAATTTATCATGCCAAACACCAATATTGGAATCATCTTTACTTTTAAGCTTTTTTGGAGTAATCTGATACGATGTCTCGCCGGTCTTTTGCCAATAGAAATAGTCGTTCGTTTCCAAATCCAAGTTATTGCCGGGAATGATTGCCGCCGTGTTGCCCTTATCGAAAGCGGTAACGATTCTTTCCTTGTCCCCCAATTTGAGACCCGCTTTCATCCCGGCGGCTTTGACTTGCGATTTATGATTATCCTTCATTATTCCCCACCCTTTTCGCGTTTTTTTTTGCAATTAGCTCGGTTACTAAAAAAGCATCTGTGTAGCATAGCGCGTCAAGTCGGGTTTGTCAAATTTAGATAGCCTTTAAGGAGTTGTTTAATCGGCAAAGGCGCAAATTTTTATCTCAAAATCGCGCTATGCCCTTGAAAATCCGCCGTTTCAGTGTAGGGTATCTCTAACAACTGGAAACTTGGCTAAAAATCGCATCTCCAAATTACGACTATATCGATTTTTAACTCAAGGTGAGTTTTTAGAGGTAGCCTAAATATTTCAACCCGTTCTTTAGACGCAATTTTGCATAAAATTACGGTTGAGACCTCTAAAAAAAGAACTGAATCAGCTAAGCTGCCAATGATCAGCAGTG
>JAISIP010000172.1 GCA_031261965.1 Victivallales bacterium
TAACCGACGTGGACGACAAAACCATTCGCGACTCAAAAGCCGCCGGGATTCCCTTGCGCGATTTCACCGCGATATACAAAAAAGCGTTTTTTGAGGATCTTAAAACCTTGAATATCGAACCTGCCGAGATTTATCCGGCGGCGACCGATCACATTGATCAGATGATTAAATTGATTTCGGTGCTTATGACCAAGGGTTATGCGTATCAGGCCGAAGATAATTCAATTTACTTTTCGATCGATAAATTCCCCGATTACGGCAAACTCGCTAAAATCGACCGAGAGAACCAACGCTCCGGCGTAAGGATCAAAAACGACGAGTACGCCAAAGATTCCGTCGCGGATTTCGCGCTTTGGAAAGCGTGGGACGAGCAAGACGGCGATGTCTTCTGGGACTCACCGTGGGGCAAGGGACGCCCGGGCTGGCACATCGAGTGCAGCGCGATGTCCAGCGAATATCTCGGTGACTCGTTCGATATTCACACCGGCGGAATCGACAATATGTTCCCGCATCACGAGGATGAAATCGCTCAAAGCGAGGCGGTCAGTGGCAAAAAGTGGGTCAACTATTGGCTTCATTGCGCCCATCTTATGGTCGATGGGGAAAAGATGTCCAAATCGCTCGGCAACTTTTACACGTTGCGCGATCTGCAAAAAAAAGGTTGGAGCGGACGCGAAATCCGCTGGGTGTTAATCGGCGCGCATTATCGCAAGAAATTGAATTTTACACTCGATTCTCTCGGTGCGGCACGCGAAACCCTCCTGCGGTTCGATGAGTTCTTTGAGCGTATGCGCAATGTCTCACAAAAAGGTGATGGTCAAGAGGTGAAGTCCGCGCTGGAAAGCGCGAGTACGGCTTTTGCCGATGCCATGGCAGACGATTTAAATATTTCCGAGGCACTTGCCGCAATGTTTGAACTATTGCGCAGCGGCAACAAATCAGCCGACAACGGTACGCTTACCCAAGCCGGGGCGCGACAAATTCTCGATGCTTTTCGCAAATTCGACACAGTTATCGGCACGCTTGAGGTCGATACGATTCGCAAGCTTGAATTTCCTGCGGAAGTTGTCGCTTTTGCCGAAGCACGCAAGGCGGCACGCCAAGCCAAGAACTTTGCAGAAAGCGACCGTTTGCGCGATGAAATCGCCAAACTCGGTTTCGCGGTGGAAGATCAGCCCGGAAACACATATCGCCTGAAACCCCTGTAGATCGGGTTTGTGCGATCGATAGCGTTCATTTTTTTCCGACGTTGGGGGTAAATCGCATATTAAATAAATATGAGACCGAAGTCATTCGCGAAACTGCCCGGTTTGTCGCCACATTTTCCAAAAGCGCAAACCCGGTTTTCGCCATTGTTTCGAGATCTTGACGTACAATTGGGTGGCTCGTTTTTCCCAAAATGAAATTTTCCCAGCTGACCAGTGACAAGCCGGGAAAATCATGCTGAAGCAAAAAACGCTCCACATTTATCAAAAACGGCGAAGCCACATAAATCATAAGATCAACCCCTTTTTGCCCGATTCGCATGATTGCAGCTTCTACAGCATCGATGTTCTCCTGAACGATTTCTTCAATCGGCTCTATGTTTCTAAGCAAACACTCCTGTCGATAACCGTCTAACCGCCGAATGTTGCTAAAATTTTTGACGACATCTCCCGATAGCAATAACGCGATGCGTCGGCATCCCCGGGAAATAAATTTCGCAAAAATCCGGTGCATTATTTCTTTGTCGTCCGAAACGACACTGTATGCGTTAGGCGCAAAATCTGATTCATGATTAAACACCACTATCGGACGACACGTGGATTCCGCAACGGCTTTTAGCTGTTTAGCATCAAGTCCGACGCAAAGTACGCCCATGTAGTATTTGGATAAAAAGAGGTCAACGGCATCCGGAAGAATCAGTTCCAAGCGATAATTGCGCGAATATGCGGCATTTTGAATCGACTCAAGCAAGTTACCGTAGTAGCCATGTCCGCCGATTCGTGAAGCTACCAATGCGACGGCACGCTCCCGACCGCACTGTGGAAGATACTTCAGAGACTCCGCAATTTTGATGACTTGATTCCGCACAGGTTCGGAAATTCGCAGATTTCCCTGCAATGCCCGTGACACGGTGGAAGCCGAAACTCCGGTCGCCGTCGCAATGTCCCTGATTCCGATTCGCTTATTTTTCATTACGCGTTATCCTTCTGTTGCGCAACTTTTGCACACCAAAACAAAAAATCTACTTGTAAATTTTTTTCAATTTGATAAATTGTCTCTTGTACAATATAGCGCAAAAAAATAAAAAGTCATAAGAGCTCGTAAAAAAAGGAATTTTCAAAATGTTACCGTATCTCAACCCCGCCTTAACAGTAGAAGAACGGACTGGCGATTTGCTCTCCCGCATGACACCGGAAGAGAAGATCGGTCAACTTTGCAAAATTCGCGGCTTCAACTACAGTAAACGAAACGGCAATACTTATACGCTCACATCCGAGTTTAAAGAAGGAATGAAAAATCGTCCGTACGGAATTGTCTACGGAATTCTGCGGGCAGACTGGTGGACAGGACGCAACTGGGAAAACGGAGTTCCTCCGGAGAATATCCGCGTTGCGGTCAATCTGTTCCAGGAAGAGGCGGTAAAAAATACCCGGCTTGGGATTCCGTTCCTGCTAATGGAGGAAGCCCCGCACGGACTAATGGCACTGGGTACGACAGTTTTCCCCACCGGGCTGGGAATGGGTGCGACTTGGGATGCGGGGCTGCTCGAACGAATCGGCGAAGTTATCGGGCGAGAATGTATGGCAGCGACTATTCATTCGCCCTCAGCTCCGATTCTCGACCTTGCGCTGGATCCGCGCTGGTCGCGGGTGGAGGAGTGCTTCTCCGAAGACCCCCACATGGTGACACGTATGGCAGAAGAAATGACGCGCGGGATGTTACGCACCGGCGTTAATCCCACATTGAAACACTACGTCGGCGGCGGTGCCAGCGAAGGCGGTCACAACGCCTTTAACGCTCATCTTGGAGAAATCGAACTGCATAACAAACATTTGCGCCCGTTCAAAAACTGCATCCGCGCCGGTGCTAAAGTAGTAATGAGTACCTATCACGAGGTGGATGGAATACCATGCACCGGCAGTTATCGTTTGTTGACCGAAATTTTACGGGACGAACTTGGATTCAAGGGATTTGTGACCGCAGATGCCGGAAATGTGGAGCTAATGGCGATACGGCGGTTGGCCGAAGACAACGCCGCTGCCGGAGCAATGGCGGTCAAAGCCGGGGCGGACAGCGAGTCCGGTCACGAAAATCTGGAGACCACCGGCGCAAATCTGGCGGAGGCGTACCGTCGCGGCTTGCTTTCGGATGCCGATCTCGACTTGGCGGTCGGACGCGTGTTAAAAGTGAAGTTTGAACTTGGAATCTTTGAACATCCATATGTAGAGGGTACTCCTGAGCTGATCGTCGGCTGTCGCGACCACCGCGAAGTTGCGCTGGAAACATCCCGTAAGTCGATGACGTTGTTGAAAAACGATGGAATTCTGCCGCTCCAACTCAAATCAGGGGCAAAAATCGCGATAATCGGTCCCAATGCCGACAACCTGATGAATATGCTTGGTGACTACAGCGCGCCGCAACAGCAAAAAGATGTCATCACCGCTTTTGAAGGCATCAAAAAAGAAGCCGACGAAATGGGTGTTTCAGTCGTGTTCGCACCGGGCTGCCGGATCAGAAGCCGGGACAAAAGCGGATTCCCCGACGCGATCGAATGCGCCAAGAACGCCGACGCGGTAATTCTCGTATTAGGCGGTTGCAGTACGAAATTCGGGAGTGTTACTATCGACCCGGTCACGGGTGCAACCCAAGTGCCGATTGCATCGGACGAAGAAAACGATAAGGAGTCAGGAGAAGGCACCGATCGCGCCACGCTCGTTCTTTCCGGCGTGCAATCCGATCTCTTTCAGGAATTGAAGAAAACCGGCAAGCCGGTCGTCGTTGTGCTGATTCAGGGGCGACCGCTGCTGATCAACGAACTAATGGATGATGCCAACGCGATACTTTTGGCGTGGTATCCGGGCATGTTCGGCGGACAGGCAATCGCCGAGGTGCTTTTCGGCAAATACAATCCGGCCGGACGTTTACCGATCTCCATTCCCGAGAATGTCGGTCAACTTCCCGTCTTCTATAACATCAATTCTCCGTCTCGAGCTCCATACATCGACTCTACCGGGAATCCCCGTTTGCCATTCGGGTACGGCTTGAGTTACACCACTTTTGGTTACTCGAATATGCGAATCGACGGGCGTAAAGTCCAAGTTGACGTGACCAACACCGGCAACCGGGCCGGGGAAGAAGTTGTACAGTTTTATCTGACCGACATGGTTTCTTCGATCTTGCGTCCATACCGCGAATTGTGCGGCTTTTCGCGGGTTTTTATCCCGGCGGGGGAGACCCGTACCGTCCAATGTGAACTATCCGACGAAGTTTTGGGTTATTACGACCAGAAACTGAACTTTGTCGTCGAACCCGGACTCTTCACGGTTGCAGCCGGAGGCAGTCTGGATACACTGATAGAAACCCAATTCCGGCTGAAATAAACCGCTAAAATTTCATCACGTACGTAACTGGACGATGTCTTCATCGTCCCGTTATTGCAAAATTGTGTTTTTTTTTCAATTACAATTTGCTTTTTGTGGCATGGGAATTATTGTATATTTATTCAATGTTTCAGCATCACAATTAGGGGACAAATATGCTCAAATACTCTGCACTGATTTCGGCTGTAGCTGCGGTTTTAATCCTCGCCGGATGTTCTTCCGGCAAGCAGGAAATTCCCATGGCTGCGAACTACTCGGTTCACAAGGTTTTCGGCGATCACATGGTGCTGCAACGGAGACAGCCGATCCGAATCAGCGGCAATGCCACCCCGGATGCAAAAGTTTTTGTCGAACTCGCCGATGAAAGCTCGTTTGCCATCGCCGGGGACAACGGCGAATGGGAAGCTCTCCTGCCCCCAATGGAAGCCGGCGGACCATTTACCCTAAAAATTTCCGGTGCAACCGGCAGTTTCCCGCTGGAACTCCAGGACGTTCTTATCGGCGATGTTTGGCTCGCCAGCGGTCAATCCAATATGGAAATGCCGGTCTACAGCAACCGCAAATACTGGTCCACGCTAAACGGCAAAGAAGAGGCGGCGATGGCAAATTACCCCAAACTCCGCCTCTACAACGCCTCTTCGCAAAAATATGTCTCGCCTGCCCAGGAACAGGACGAAGTCCGGGGTCCGGGCTGGCAAGTCTGCGCCCCCGATACAATCGGTCCGTTTAGCGCGGTGGCGTTCTACTTTGGTCGCCAGCTTCAGAAAGACCTCGATGTACCCATCGGGTTGATCAGTGCCAGCTGGGGCGGAACCCCCATTCAGCCATGGATCAGCTACGGAGCATACCAACGCGCCAACCGGTTGACCGAAATACGTGCGATTGAAAACTTTGAAAAAGACCCCGATAAACGCGCCGTACAAATCAAAACCGCCATTGCGCAAACCAAAAAAGATTTTTCCGAATGGCTGAAACGCTTTTACGGCACTTACAAAAAAGAGACTGAAGCTGCCGAAACCTGGAAAAATCTCGATTATGTCGATGCCGGTTGGCAACGCTACCTCAGACTTGACAACTCCTTTCCGTCCAACGCTATCGGAGTTGCGTGGTACCGCAAATCAATCGAATTGCCCGCGTCTATGATCGGCAAAGAGTTGACTCTTTCGCTCGGAGTCATCGACGATTGCGACGAAACCTATTTTAACGGGGTTAAAGTCGGCTCAACCGGACCCGAGATCGAAGGCTTCTGGAAAGCCAAACGCGTCTACAAAATCCCGGGGAACTTAGTGCACATCGGCAGAAACCTTATCGCGATCCGCGTCAGCAATCTCTATGATGGCGGCGGACTTCAGACCGAAACCTCAGAAATGTTTGTGCAATGCGGTGACGAAAAGCTCTCTTTAGACGGGGAATGGCGCTTCAATATCGAATTCATCGCCGACACCGATGTCATCGGCAAACGTCCACAACTGAATTTCGCCAAACTCTCCTCCGCGACATCTCCAGATTTTCCGGCGACGCTGTTCAACTCCATGATTCACCCATGGATCAATTATCCGATCTGCGGCGTACTCTGGTATCAGGGCGAAAGCAACGCCAATCAGCCCCAAGACTACATTGAGCTGCAAAAGCTGTTGATCTCCGACATGCGAACCCGCTGGAACAATCCGCGTTTGCCCTTCCTTTTTGTCCAACTCTCGGGTTTTGAAAGACACACTCCCGACAAGCGGTTGCCGGATGACTTCTGGGTGGAGTGTCTCCCCGGGAATCCCTCGTGGGCGGCGTTCCGCGAGGCGCAAGCCGCCACGCTCTCCGAACCTTACACCGGCATGGCGGTCTGCATTGATGCGGGGGATCACTCCGACATTCACCCCGCCAACAAGCAAATTGTCGGATTCCGTTTGGCTAAAGAGGCAGAGCGAATCCACTACGGGCAGGAGATCGTCTCCTCCGGACCGTTCTTCCGCTCCATGAAAATCGACAAAGACAAGGTGATTGTTTCGTTCAACAACGTCGGCGGCGGCCTGGTCGCCAGTGACAACAAAGTCGGCAAACTCAACTGTTTCGCGATCGCCGGCAAAGACGGAGTTTTTGTCTGGGCGGACGCGATTATCGACGGCTACAATAAAGTCATCGTAAGTTCCCCGTTTGTAAAAGAGCCGACCGCGATACGTTACGCCTGGGTCAGTTATGCGGGCAATTTGAATTTCTACAACGCCGAGGGTTTCCCCGCCGTTCCGTTCCGCACCGACAAACCGGCTTATATCGACTAATATCGACGAATATAAAACATAAGGAAATATCATGCTGATCGACAAACCTATCGCCGAATTAAGAACCTATCTGGGCAGTTCCCCGTTGCCGAAAGATTTTGACCGTTATTGGGACGAATCTCTCGCCGAACTGGAAACAATTCCTGCCAATGTGGAGCTGATTCCGGCGGCTTTTCAATCGCCGAACGCCGAGTGCTTCGACCTTTATTTTACCGGAATCGGCAACGCCCGTATCCACGCCAAACTTTTGCGTCCGGTCAATCCCAAAGGCAAACACCCGGCGGTAGTGCAATTTCACGGCTATTCGGCAAACGCCGGCGACTGGTGCGACAAACTTAATTTTGTCTCCGCCGGATTCACAGTAGCGTCACTCGACACCCGAGGTCAGGGCGGTCTGTCGCAAGACCTCACCCCGGTGAGCGGGACAACGTTAAAAGGTCACATTATTCGCGGGGTGGACGACCCCGACCCCAAGAAATTACTCTTCCGCAGTAACTTTCTCGACACCGCTCGACTCACCCGCATTGTTATGCAAATGGACGATGTTGATGCAAGCAAAGTCGGCGCGATGGGTGGCTCACAAGGAGGCGGGCTTACGCTCGCTTGTGCGTCTCTCGTGCCGGAACTGAACCGGGCGGTGTCGGTCTTTCCTTTTCTCTCCGACTACCGCCGGGTCTGGAATATGGATCTTGCCAAAAACGCGTACGACGAGATCCAGTACTATTTCCGCCACTTCGACCCAACCCACGCCCGCGAAGAGGAGTTCTTTACCCGGCTCGGCTATATCGACGTTCAAAATCTCGCGCCGCGCATTCGTTGCCGAGTTTTTATGGTTACCGGGCTTATGGACACAATTTGCCCGCCGTCCACGCAATTCGCGGCTTTCAATAAAATCACCTCGCCCAAAGAGCATGTGTTCTATCCCGATTTCGGACACGAGGGTCTGCCGGAAAACAGCGATCGCATATTCCAATTTATGCTGGACATGTTAAAATGAGCGAATGTACTCGCACAGAGCTTGATGCCATGCCGTTTGAACAGGCGTTGCAGGAGCTTGAAGCACTCGTGAATAAAATGGAGACCGGTCGCCTCCCGTTAGAGGAACTCATGAAGAGTTTTGAAGCGGGAAGCGAATTGGCAAAAGTTTGTCGCGCCAAACTCGACAAACTTGAGCGAAAAATCGAACTCTTGACCCGCGATGACGGCGACAAGGGGGAGTGGACGGACTTTGAAGCCGATGTCCCCTCCCCGGTTCGCAACGCCCCGGAGTCCTCATCGAATTCGCCGACCGAGGAGTTGCCGTTTTAAGAGAATTTTAGCGCGTTTATGAATTTTGTCCATCCACAACTGCTTTATTTGGCTTTGCCGGTGATTTTGTCGATCGTGGCGTTGAAGCTGCACGCAAGAAATCGACGAAAAAAAATGTTGCTCCAGTTGTTGGGCAGCTCGCTATCCGACCCGGCGGCACTTAAACTCTCGCACGCCAAGCGAAATATCCGATTTGCGTTGCTCGCTGCGATTATGTTGCTTTTGGTCGGAGTTGCGGCGCGACCGTACCGCTCATTTAGAGTGATTCCGCATCAGACGTTCGGACGCGATATTCTCGTGCTTTTTGACGTTTCCAAAAGTATGCTCTCAAATGATGTCGCACCGTCGCGAATGGAACATGCAAAGTATTTGTTGCGTGAAATCGTCGAAAAAAGCGGTGGCGACCGATTCGGCATTGTCGCATTCGCCGGACGGGCGTTCTTGGCTTGCCCGCTTACGGCGGACAAAACCACACTGTTGCAGTATATCGATGAACTCAGTCCCGAGAGCATTCCAATTGGCGGAACCGACTTGGAGCGACCGATAAAACTTGCGCTTGAGGCATTCGAGGCGGCGGCGGGGAATCAGGCGATTTTGCTGGTCACAGACGGCGATGAACTCTCTGGCGACAGCGCTGCTGCCATCGCCAAACTTAAAGCGCGTCATATTCCGCTTTTTGTGGTCGGGTTGGGAGATCCGCATATTGCCTCGCCGATTCCGGAAGCGAATGGCGGATTCATACGCACTAAAAGCGGCGAATTAGCGACCAGTCGCTTAAATGAAGATAAACTTCAAGCGTTCGCCCGCGAAACCGGCGGTATTTATATACGCAGTACAGTGACCAACCCGGGAATTTCGCAAATTGCCGCTCAGATTAACCGACTGGACAAATCACAGCAGGAGGCGACCAATCGGACGATTCCCTACGACGATTTTCCTTTTTTATTAGCGGGAGCGTTGTTGCTGATGCTGATTTACCTTCTCTTGGGCGAGCGTCCGTTTAAGTGGCGAACAATCGCGCCGGGCGTGTCGGTTTTTTTGCCACTGGTTTTAGGCGCGGTCACGCCCGAAGAGTTGTACAATCAGGCACGAGAAAAACAGCTGTCGAACGACAAGGAGTCCGCCGCGCTTTATGAACAGGCGATTAAAATGGGTGTCGGGAACTCCGAAGTTCGCGGCAAATCGCTGTTCAATCTCGGAGTCGGGTGCCATCAAACGGCGGAGCAAACGTTGCAAAAAGCGTTTGAATCGCTTAAAAGTCAACAACTTGACAATGCGCAAAAAGATTTGGACAATGCCTTAAAATCGGTCAACGATGCTCAGGAGTACTATCGCCAAAGTCTCGCCGACGCCCCCGATATTCCCAACTATCTTT
>JAISIP010000201.1 GCA_031261965.1 Victivallales bacterium
CGATTTTCAGCTGCCCGAACGCCAATATCTCCTTTTCCGCCTTTTCCTTTTCTTCTTCTTTTACAAAAAAGGAAAAGGTCATTGTCAGTTACAATATCATTCAGTAATTTAACATCAGCCGATGTTTTTATCATAGAAAATAATATTGATGCCTCTTCACCAGAATTTGTGGGCGAACTTCGGTTCTGGGAGTTCGCCAAGTTGGTGATATAAGCAGATTTTCGCGATTTTGAGAGTACGAAATCCGAAAGATTTTCTGATAGTCAAATTTAAAATTCAATAATCTTTTGACGGGTAAAAGCTAAGGAGAAATTTTGCGCCTTTCTCGTCTTTCGCGGTTGTTATACAAGAAACGGGCGACCGATGGTCGCCCCTACACCGCCGTCCGTCGTACGGACCGTGTTTCGCGCCTTTCACGGTTATATATAGAGTTGACAAAAATGCTACACAAAAAGGTTTGGAAAAGAAAAACGCGAGCAGAAAATTATCTTTCCTGCTCGCAAAATTTACTGTTCGCAACCGAACTGGTTACTTGATGTTAACTTCTTTGCCGCCCTGCTCGGCAGAGCAGTAAAGACCGTCAAGAATCTTCTGAACTACCAGCCCCTCTTCGCCGGAGGCACGCAGAGGTGTTCCTTTGAGAATGCCGTCCACCCAATTTTGCAACTTGCGGACAAAAAGGTAGGTCCAGTCGGTATTCCAGTCGGGTGCGATATAATCCGGCTTGATATGAACCATCGCACCGGCATCATCGGTAAAAATCTGAAGCGGATCCCAATTGCAGCCGCCCTTTTCGCCCATGGCAACAAACCGCCACTCGTCTTTGTCGATATGCGCCGCAAACGATGACTCGATTTGCATAATCATGCCGTTGTCAAAACGGATATGACCAATCGCAAGGTCTTCGACCGTATAGGTTTTGTAATCCCAATTCGGCCACATGCTCACCACGTCGCTGGGCTTGTCTCCAAGGTATGTCCAGCAATTGCCCGTCGCCGCCACCGGCTTGGGCGAACCCATAAAATAGTGAGCCATTTCGACCACATGCACGCCGATGTCGATCATCGGTCCACCGCCCTGAAGTTCCTTTTGACCGAACACTCCCCAGTTGGGGATGCCGCGCCGACGCAACGCCTGACACTTGACAAACATCAGTTTTCCGAATTTGCCTTCGTCCCGCGCCTTGACCAAAAAGTCGGTCTTGGAGTTGTAACGGTGCTGGAAGCCCACTGCGAGCAACACCTTGTTCTTTTTGGCGGCGGCGATCATCTTTTCGCATTCGCCCTGGTTCATCGCCATGGGTTTTTCGACCATGATATGACACCCGGCGTTCGCGGCGGCTATGGCTGCGGGGCAGTGAACCCCGTTGGGGGTGCATATATCGACCGCGTCGGGTTTGACCGCCTTAAATAGATCATCCCACTTCTCAAAGCACTGTTCCGGTTTAGCCACATACTTTTCCTGATACTCGACCAATCGCTCGGGTTTAATGTCGCAAAAACCGACCAGTTCAACTTCCGGAATCGATTTATAGGCAGCCATATGGGTTTGACTGATGCCGCCGCAACCGATTATCGCAACCCGGAGTTTCTTGTTTGTCGCCGCTGTTTTCTTCGCCATTTTCCAAAATCCTTACATTAAAGTTCATGGGAGCATATCTCTATAATGTAATAACAACTCAACAAAAAGCAAGCGACACGATTATTGAATTTACGGTTTTCTGAAATGATCGTAAAGCGATTTGCTTCGGTAAATCCCGTGAGACAGCTGAATGCCTCCGGCGGCACCGCACAGGCGAAAATCGGGTTTAAGCACCGTATTTACGGCTTCTTCTGTCAGGGGCATCTTCACGCCACCGAGTGCGATTGCAAGCAGCAGATTTCCCGTTGCGCGGATAAGTCCGGCAACCGTCGCAAATTCCGGAGGTTGAATGGGAATCAAATAAGCTTTTCCCTGATAAAGGGTAAAGATGTTCCGTTTGGGGTCATGTGATGTATGTTCCTGACGCATCGGGCGTTTTCGCCAATCTTCGGCGAGAACATTCCAGTCGCCGGAAAAGGCGCGGATTTGCGCAAGCGTGTTTTCCAGATAGGGTACCGAGAACTCTCCGATCTCTCTGAGAAGTTGCCGGTATTCTCCGCTTTTTTCTTTGTCGCAATTGGCGAGCAACTCCAGTGACAATTGAAATTGTGACAGAGAAATATCCCACCAGAATGACTCGGCCCGGTACTCTCGGGCGCGGGTCATCGCCGCGTCACGCCGAGCAAGATAGAGATCGCGCCAATGCGTGTCGCCGGTTACCGCCCAGGCGGCGCAATAGAACATCGGCAAACGCTGCTCCTCATGGCTTCCGACACCGATCATCTTGCTGACGACAGCCAACTTGCCGTCCAACCGCATTAAATTATAATCATTTTCGGTGGTGATGGTCCGTTCGCAATAGGTCGCGATTTCGACCAGCAAATTCCGCGCCTTTTTTTGATACGCTTCGGGAATTCCGGGAAAACTGGTCGCAACCATCCATAGCCCGTAAACGCAGAGGGTGAACTGATCCCGCGAGGAGTTGCTGTAGCAACTTTTCCCGTCGCGGGGGGTTATGCCCCGTGCCACGAAACCCGGAATATTATGAGCATGGGAACAAAGCTCTATACCGTCCACAATCCGACAGGCGAAGTCGCAAGCTTCAGAGTCGTTGCGAAGACGGCAAATCTCCAGCACCGAGCCGGCGTTGAGCATACAATCCTCCATGCCGGTACCCCAGCCGCAGGGATTAGGAAAATCCGCAACGACCTCATCGGGGTACGGCAGATGATCGAACCGTTTCTCTTGATCGCGACTGGTCAAATAGTCGTAGACCAGATTGGTTTTTTCACAAAAAAGCCGGGTTTGTATCTGATTATAGATTGCGTTCAGTTGTTGTTCTATTTTCATTTAACGTCTATTATTGAAATTTTTAAATCGCGGTAACGCACGGTGCCGGACACTTGTTCCATTCCTAATACGACAGTAGCCTTGGTAAGCTTCTCCGGCAGTTTGCCCTCGACGCTGTAAAGCTGCCAATCTTGCGTTCCCGAACCGACTTTTGCTTGAACATAGGATTTCTTCCCGGTATCGTCCTCGGCAGTCAACAGCAGCTTGATCCCCTGCCACGGATTGGGAGCCTTTGAAATATTGTCATACGCGATCTCTGCCGACAGCACGATTTGTTTGCCCGCAATCGCCGCCGGATCAACCTGAAAAGTGACCCATTTGCCGCCGACTTCAGAATTGATCAATTCCAGTACCGCAACTCCGTCTTTTTGGGTGACGGATTGCCCTTTCTTATTCGGAATAGTCGTCAAATCGAGAGATAGCCCGGACTCTTTAGGCTGCTGTTTTAATGACGAATTTTTCTTCATATATTTGAGCAGCACCTTGAGGCGCGGCGTGTCGCCAATGCGTTTTTTATCTTCCATAACCGACCCGATCTCGGCATCCCAACCATCCCATTCGCGGAACGAGTGATAACTCCAATCCCAACCGTATTTCTCAAAAATCGAAATTATGTCATCTAAATATTGCTCGGCGTTAGGAGCCCAGCGAGCCACGCCGAACTCACCGACATAGATAGGTACATTGTACTTCTTTTGGAATTCTATCGCACGCTCAAGCCCTTTTTCCAACCGCGCCTTATCGAAATACTCTCCGCTAAAGGTGCCGGGATAACTGCCGCTATTCGGATAGGTTTTGGAAACCATTTGATGCGTATAAGCCCCGGGACGATAGTAGTGAATGCTGTAGATCACCTTGGGTACATTGATCGGAATAAAACTCTCCAATCCGGCAGGACCTCCCCAGTGGGCAGGTTCGATGATAATCGGCGTATCGGAATCGACTTCGCGAATAGCGCGGGCGATTCTCCCGGCAAGAGTATTCCAATCATCCGCGCCATCGGCGGGATTATAGTTCTCTTCACGCGGTTCATTTAGAAGGTCATAACCGTAAATGTTGGGGTTTTTGCGATATTTCGTCGCGATCTCCCGCCAAACGTCCACCAGCAACTGCTGTTTTGCCGGATCCCAACTAAGAGCATTGCTCAACTCGGCATTTATTTTGGTCGCCGGCCCGGTGTGCATGTCGATTACGATTTTAATGCCGTATTTTTCCGCCAGCGGCAAAACGCGATCCAATTCGGCAAGCTTACGTGAAACTATCGCCCGGTATCCCGCCTCGGTGGAGTTGGCATCGCCGCGCCCCTGTACGATTTGAAAACGCAATAAATTGGCGTTCCAAACCTCGCGCAATTCCCGAAAAGCCTCCTCGGATAGGTCGTAGCCGGACATAACGCCGCGATACTGTGTCGTTTTATTGGGAGGAAGCTGCCCTTTCAATTGCACATCCGACTCCGATCGCGGCTCCAGACTGACTTTAATGTCATCCACCCATACCTTGCCGGTACTTCCCTGCATTCCGATATTGAGAATCACATCAGTGACGCTATCGCCTGCCCGGTAAAAGGCGGTGAACTTTTTCCAAGTGTAAGTGCCGTACTCTTTTTGCTGATCCGCATAATTACGCTCTATATTCGAGTAGACTGCAAGCATCAACTTCGGACCGAGGTATTTCAACGCCGGTTCGGTAAGATTTTCCGCTTTCATCCAGCCCTCAAGAATAATGCCACGCCCTTTAAAAGATTCGGCGTTCAGCGGCAAAGACAGAAGAAAGTTACATGCCGGGTCGGTACTCTCAAACATTACGCACCCGGAATTGTCCCGTCCTCCGGTCGGCAGATAAGTCATTTTCGGGCAAGCTTCGAGAACGGCGCGTTTGGCTTCCGGATTGTGATAGTGTGACTCCCTCCAACCGGACAGCGAATCCGGCGTATTGAAATCATTGCTGTAAATCACCTCTTCCTTGCCGTTGGCGAACAAGCTTGCCGTCAGTAAGAATGCCGTTCCTAAGATTAAGATAAATTTGTTCATAACTATTCCCTTTATTGATTGATACGGAAATCGACATCAACCTGAAGTCCGATTCGCTGGGTTGAAACTCTCAAGTCGTTCATAAGCAGATTATCACGACCGACATGCCGGAACGGCAGGTAATCCGTCATGTTAACCGCCTTGATATTGCCCTGCGGAGTCACTGTTCCGCTGCGCATGGCGTACCCGGTGGCGGTTGCCAATGTCGGCCCCCAATTCAACTGTGTCAACGGCATTGGAACAAGTAAAATACCGCCACTCTTCACCCGGGACAGGCGGTTGACCTGAAATACGCCGTTGATAGTGGTCCCCCAAGTTCCGGCGTTGGCCGGGGTTGACGGGGAGTTGTACCATTGCTGTGTGACCGTATACCCGGAAAGGAATTTTTGCGTTCCGGCAGGAACGATTTCGCTGGGACAAATCATAATCGTTTTCCCCGCGACCAAAAAATCCGCGTCCATCGCATTTTCGCCAAGATACGGACGGAGACCCGCACAAAGCCACTTGGTATGCCCGGACGACTCTTTGGTGTCCACCAAAAAACCGTTATAGTCATTGGCATACATCCCGGTCGCCAAACCAAGTTGTTTCAAATTGGAGATGCAACTTGTGCTGCGGGCACGTTCGCGTGCCTGATTCAGAGCCGGGAGCAACATAGCAGCAAGAATCGCGATTATCGCGATAACGACAAGAAGTTCGATCAAAGTAAAGGACTTTTTCATGTTTCTTCTTCCTGTTCTAAAATTTGGGACAATAACCACGTATTTGAATTCATCGCCTTTCGTAGTATATTGTATTATATTACACATGAAAAAACAATATGCAAAAACACTTTTTACTTCGATAAAGAAACAATTGCATTTGAAATAAACACATCATGAAAATTTTAAACGATCTTTCTTCGTTTCAATGGAATCCGCTCCCGGCATCCATCGGCACTAATAACGTCGAGATTTTTCATGTCCGCTCGCGTCGCTCTTACCGCATGTTGCTTTTGCAACCCGGGACACTTGACTATCTGCTGTGGATTTCGTGTATCTGCGAAGTGCATTTGCTCGATAAAGCACACTACATGAGGAGGCTTGCGCCTTTCCTTTCGATTGAATATGTGAAGCATGGGAGTTTACTGGTTCGACAACGCGGCAGAGCCTGGGAACTCGAACCTGGTGAGATATTCATAATGCAACCACATATCGAAAGTGAATTTGCATCGGGAAAAGGCGGTTGTGAAAAAATCTCGGTCTTAGTGACCGGCTCTCTGCTCGAATCGTTTTTGCAAAAAACCGGTCTTGCTGAAATGGATGTAGTGCCGCGACTTGATGTGTTGCACATAGAAAAATTGTTGAGGGAAATTACCGAACTTGCAGAAGAAACGCCAAGCAACACGGCGTTGCCGCGCAACTCTCTGCTTACTTTTGAACTATTGCAGTCGTTGAGAATTCCTCCGGGAGTATCGGAAATGCCGGACAAAATCGTCGAACTCCGCGATAAACTCGAAGAACACCCGGAACATGACTGGTCGCAACAGGAGATGGCAAATCTCTGCAATTGCTCTTGCAATCATCTCGTTCGGCTATTCAAAAAGCATCTCGGCACGACACCGCGCCAGTATCTACTGGAGTTGCGCATGCATCGCGCCAAACATCTGCTCGCCGACAAGCAGCTGTCTATCAAGGAAATATCCGCCCGGATAGGTTATGAAAACGCCTTTAATTTCTCCGCCGAGTTTCACAAGCGATTCGGCACTTCACCAAGCGAATACCGCAAACAGCTTTCGCTATTTGCGTAGAGCGGACAAATCTTACGCTTCAGGGTATCTCTAAAAACTGGGTTGTTTTTAGAATTAGCCTTCAATCTTTTTCTCAAGATAGTCGCGCAACTGAGTTACGTTGACCCGATCTTGCAACATCGTGTCGCGATCGCGTACCGTCACGCAATTGTCGTTGTCCGACTCAAAATCGTAACAAATGCAATACGGCGTGCCGATTTCGTCCTGACGGCGGTAACGCTTGCCGATACTGCCGGTTTCGTCGTATTCGGAGCGGAAACGGCGATCTATGTCCTTGTAGAGATTGTACGCCTGCTCTTTGAGTTTTTTCGACTGCGGCAACACGGCGACTTGAATCGGGGCGACCAGCGGCGGCAAATGCAACACGATTCGGGTGTCTTCTTCCATTCCCTCTTTGGCGGTGGCGGCTTTCTCCTCGTCGTAAGCCATTGAGAGCAAGGCGAGCATGGTGCGGTCAAGCCCGACCGAAGTTTCGATCACCGTCGGCATAAATTTGCGTCCGTTGTCATGATCCATATACGACAGGTCTTCTCCGGAAAATTCGCTGTGGCGCGAAAGATCCCACGTTCCCCGGTGGTGAACTCCCTCGAGTTCACCCCAGCCGAATGGGAATTTGACTTCAATATCGATCGCCGCCTTGGCGTAATGCGCTAATTTTTCATGTTCGTAAATGCGGAAAAAGTCGTCTTTAAACTTCAGCTTCTTGCGGTAATAGTTAATCCGTTGCTCTTTCCAGTATTCAAAGAACTCCATACCCTCTTCGCCGTCGCAAAAGAACTCCATCTCCATTTGCGTGAACTCCCGACTGCGGAAAGTGAAGTTGCGCGGGTTGATTTCGTTGCGAAACGCCTTGCCGATCTGCGCAATACCGAACGGCAATTTTTGCCGGGTCGCGACCCGAACACTGTGAAAATCGACAAAAATCGGCTGGCAGGTTTCGGCACGCAAATAGGCGGCGTGATCCTCGTCAAACACCGGACCGACGAAGGTTTTCATCATTAGATTGAATTCACGCGGCTCGGTAAGATCCTTGGAACCGCAATTCGGGCAGGTAGTCGGGTCTTCCATCTGATCGACGCGGTAGCGGGATTTGCATTTGCGGCAGTCGGTCATCAGATCGCTGAACTGATCAAGATGCCCTGAGGCTTTCCACACTCTGGGGTGACAAATGATAGTCGAATCCAACCCCTCGACATTGTCGCGGGTTTCGACCATTTCGTGCCACCAGAGATTTTCGACGGCGCGTTTCATTCTTGCGCCATACGGACCGTAATCCCAAAAACCGTTGATCCCGCCGTAGATTTCGGAGCTGGGAAACACAAATCCGCGACGTTTGCAAAGACTGACAATCTTATCCATCAATTCCAGATTCTTGACGTTTTCTTCTGACATTTTTTTCCTTTAATACTTTAGGTTATTTCTAAAAACTGAAAACTTGGCTAAAAATCGCATCTCGCATTTGTATGCGCGTCCTTGTTCGCATCTGGTTAACTCTCTGTTAGCCAGATGCGAACAAAATCGTACCTTCAAAATGCGAATATGCCGATCTTGTAACTCAAGCCAGTTTTTAGAGATACCCTTTAGCGGGAGAAGCGTGGTTCGATCCTCCGTTTCATAATATATACGCCAAGCAGACTAATTGCAAAAAATGCTACATAAAAAGGTTTGGGAAAGTGCGGGAAGAAAAGGCCGCTCTTAGCCGATGGTTGCGGCAATGACGCGTTCCATTTCAGAACGGAATTTCGCCCGGGAAAAGCGTTCGGCACTCTTTTTCAGCGCGTCTTCCGAAAATTTTTGTCTCTGAAACTCCTCTATCGCCTCAAGCAAAGCGCGTTCGGTCGGGTTCTCAAAAAAGATTCCGGTCTGACCGGGTTCTACGCTTTCAAGTACCCCCCCCGCCTTGAACGCGATAACCGGGCAACGTGCCGCCTGAGCTTCAACCGGGATCATCCCGAAATCTTCAACTCCGGGAAAAATCAACGCTTTTGCCCCGGCGTAAAGCTCGCGCAATTGGTCATCATCAGGCGAAATCACAAATTCGACATTATTTGTGGCGATAGATTGCAATTTTGCCAGCTCTTCGCCTGCACCCGCCACAATCAGGCGGTCACTCAATCGCGAAAAAGCCCTCACGACCAGTTCCGGGCGTTTATAGCCGATCAGTTGCCCGGCCAGCAGAAAATAGTTGCGTTCACGCACTGGAGCGTCGCCGAAAAAATCGGTATTAACCGGCGGGTAAATTACTTCCGAGTCGCGATTGTAAATCCGCTTGATCCGTTCCGCGACAAAGCGGGAGTTAGCGACAAAAACATCAACTGTTTCCGCCGATTTTAGATCGTAACTCCGCAGCGAGTCGCGAAACAGTCGCATCGCCGCCTTGCCCGAAAACGATGCCTTGCGAAAATATCCGTCGTACATATCCCACAAATAACGCATCGGAGTATGGCAGTAGCAGATATGAAAACTCTCTTTAGGTTTGCGAATTCCTTTTATCGGCCCGGATTCACTGCTGATAATCAAAGGATATTCCGAAAAATCCCACTTTTTTTGCGCCATGGGCATCAGCGGTAAATAACATTGACAGGCTCTTTTCGCCCCCGGCAAACGCGATATGAAAGATTCTTTTATAGCGTGAGATTTTATCGCCGGAGCAATTCGCTTGCGATTGCACGCGTGAGTGTAAACATCGGCATCGGGAAACATATCGCACAGCTCGGCGAACACCCGCTCGCCACCGCGCATAGTCAGCAACCAGTAGTGCAAAAGCGCTACCTTGCTTGTTTTACTCTTCATCCCCGCTCCTTGAGAACAACGAAACGGATATTTTTATCACAACTTTTACCACCGCACTGTCTTGAGGATTGGGCTTGTCGGTGAAGTGTATCCCCGGCATATGACCCTCCTTGGGGAAAAGCATCGCAAATTTGCCAGGAACAAGCTCCAGCGTGGTCGAACCTTCTTTTTTGAAGCGATAAAAAGCGCAGTCTTTTGCCTGATTGTACTCCTGAGTCACCTCCAGATCATCCACTTTGCGAACTAAAATCCGCTCCTTGCCCGCTAACAGCAACTGAATATCGACGTATTTTTTATGGGTTTCAAGCTTATCAAGATTAAGGTCATGGGTTTGATAGTGTTGAATGGTGGCGTAAATTTGATCCCCGTCAAGTTCATAGCGATCGCTAAAAGTCTGGGTTGTACAAACCGCAAACCATTTTGAAATCCTATCCCACGCCTCCGGCGCAAGATGTCTGTACTGCATAAAATTGTCCAACGAATCAAAAACCATAATTACCTCTCCTGTTAGAACAGTCCGAGCTGAGCGGGAGGCGGATCAATCACCTCACGCACCGGTCTAAAACTTTTTCGATGAATCAAAGTAGCCCCAAACTTTCGCAAAGCATCCAAATGCTCCGCCGTACCATAGCCTTTATGCGACGCAAATCCGTATTGCGGATACAACGCGTCCAACTCAACCATCAAACGATCGCGATAAACTTTTGCGACAATACTTGCCGCCGCGATACTCGCCGATTTGGCATCACCCTTTACCACCGCCCGCGACGGCAACGGCAAATTTCTCACCGGGCGGCCATCGACCAAAATAAAGTCCGCTTTGTCCAGTTTTTCCACCGCAAGCCGCATCGCCATATGGGTGGCGTTTAAGATGTTCACCCGATCAATCGTCGTTGCATCAACTTCGCCGATTCCAATTTGCACTCCGTTGATCGCGCCAATCGCCTCATTTAACTCTTCGCGGCGAGATTCACTCAACTGTTTTGAATCGTTCACCTTTGGCAACAACACTCCCCGCGGGAACACAACCGCCGCCGCCACCACCGGACCTGCCAGGGGACCGCGACCAACCTCATCAACTCCGGCAACAAAACAAAAACCCTCCGCATAGCACTCGCGTTCCATGCGGAGGAGATCATCTGATTCGGTTAAAAACCTATCCACAATCGTTACTTCGAGCGGAGTTCCTTAACGCGAGCCGCCTTGCCGATCTTGTCGCGCAAGTAGAAGAGTTTCGCCCGGCGAACATCGCCACGACGAACCACTTCAATTTTCGCGATACGGGGGCTGTTGATCGGGAAGACGCGTTCCACACCTTCGCCGGACTGAACCCGGCGTACCGTAAATGTTTCTTCCACACCCTGACCGCGACGGGCGATCACCGTACCTTGAAACTGCTGAATACGCTCGTTGCCACCTTCGACGATCTTCACTGAAATCTTGATTGTGTCACCGATGTTGAACTCGTGACGCTCAGGGCGCACTTGCTCATTACGAATCTTGTCGAGTATGTTCATTTGAACTTGCCTCCATTGTTTTCAAATAAATTTCCCATAAATCCGGTCTTCGCTCCCGGGTCAATCTCTCCGACTGCTCCCGTCGCCAGGCTTCGATTTTACCATGGTCGCCTGATAATAGAATCTCCGGCGCGTGCAACCCCCGGAACTCCGGCGGTCGCGTGTATTGCGGGTACTCAAGCAAACCCGACGAGTGCGACTCGTCAACGCTCGATTCATCACTGCCAAGCACCCCCGGCAACAACCGGACTATCGCGTCCGCCATTGTCATCGCCGCGAGATTTCCGCTCGTAAGAACGAAATCCCCCAACGAAAACTCCCGATCGACCAAAAGCTCAATCGCCCGCTCGTCAACCCCCTCGTAGTGCCCGGCAATAATTATTATATGCTCTTTGCCGGACAACTCAAAAGCGGCATTCTGAGTAAACCGTTCACCTCTCGGGGAGGTCAAAATCACCACGCTGCCGGGCTTCTTCAGATCTTCCACCGCTTTTACCAGCGGTTCGACCTTCATAAGCATTCCCGGTCCGCCGCCGTACGGTTTATCGTCTACCGTACCGCGTGCATCGTCGGCGTATTTTCGCAAATCGATGGCGTTTATTTGCGCTATATCCTTGTCCATCGCCCGCCCGATAATGCTTTCACCGAGCGGACCGGGGAAAATTCCCGGAAACAACGTTATAATGTCGATTTGCATGAGTTACCACACGCCAAAAAAATCGCTTAGTCGAGAACTTCCACCGACACGCGCTTGTGCTGACGCCCGGCGGCACCGGAAACCAGCGAACGGATCGCCATAATGGTTTTGCCGCGCTTACCGACAATTTTGCCGATGTCCTCTTTTTTGCAGGTGATCTGAATCGAACACCCTTCGTCGGTCTCTTCGGTTCGGATTTTTACTTCCTTGGGAAAATCGACCAGCGCGCAAACCACGTAATCGACAAAATCCTCAAGATCACGCAAACTCCCGACCGAGGAGTTACTCTTAGCTCTAACCGAGGTGGACTTGGTACTCTTGGCACCGGGTTCGCCCCCGATTAGAATATTCAACAATGCCTTAAACATTTTTACAATCTCTCCATTTCGCGGTGGACATCAATAAAATCCCTTATCAAAAGGATTTACCAGTCACCGTCATGACGGTTATACCGTCAAACTATGTTCCTCAAGCCTCGGCAGAAGCCGCTTCCGCCGGAGTTTCTTCTACTGCCGGAGCTTCTTCCGCTGCCGGAGCTTCGGCGGCGGCTTTCGCGGCTGCTTCGGCTTCCGCTTTGGCAGCTGCCTTGGCGGCGGCTTCAGCTTCTATCTTCGCTTTCGCCTTTTTAGAGAGAGACGGCTTTTTGACAATATCTTTCAAATTCCGACCGTCTTTGGCGCGGTTCAAAATAGCATCGACGGTTTCGCTGAATTCAGCACCGACACTTTTCCAGTAAGCTGCCCGCTCGACGTTGATTTTCTCTTCTTTTTTGCGCGGATCGTAGAAACCCAATTCTTCAATCGCTTTGCCGTCCCGGCTGGAACGTTGATCCATAACCACCACCCGGAAGCAGGAGGCGTTGCGGGTGCCGGTACGCTTCAATCTGACTCTAACCATAAAAAATTTACCTCTTTTTCGATATTCTCGTTTTTCGATTCGATCGTCATATATCGTTTAGACACAGAATTATGTCGCGCTTCGCCAAGAACAGCTACGAAATTTAGCGAGCGTACAACATTCAGCACTCACAGGTCCGAGGATTGACCATAAGAACCACATGTCCGCGATACAAGTCCTTTAATATAATTGCTTGAATGTGATTATGCAAGAACTATTTTGCAAAAAAAGAAAAAACCTTGACTGAGCGAAAATCAGACAGCTGGTGAATAACCGCCGTTTCGCGCCGCGCCGCGAAATTCGATCCGGTTTGCGCCTTTCAGTTGCCCGAGATAACACTGCACCGAACGCAACGGAATATTTAGGGTATTTCTAAAAACCTGAATATTTTTGGGGATCTTGCATCAAGGCAGAAAAAAAGCCGTCACTCGGACGGCTGAACAGTCATTGGTAGAGGGAGTTTTTATTCTTCGAACTTTTCTCTCTGTTTGGATTTAAGCTCAAAACAGAAAATGTCGAAAAATTGATTCAGAGGGAATTGGAGAGGAGGAAATGCCCAAAATAGGCATAAGTCATTGATGGTAAACAGTCCCCTGAATTACATTCGGGAATTTTTTA
>JAISIP010000106.1 GCA_031261965.1 Victivallales bacterium
GTATATTTATTCTTTTAAAATCAACAACAGCAAGACTCGTGTTACTTTTGCAATTCCTGCAAAATTCTTAACTGTAGACATGCTTGATGCCCCTAATGATACACGGGAGGATTGAAAAACAAAATCGGGTTTCAGTGAGGTAGTAGCCGAACCACGCCAAACCCGGCGAACACGGCTCCGACACCGGCAAGATTCTGCAATGCGATATAGAGCAATGCTTTGGGCAACGCATTGCCTTGAATAAAATTTGCGCTTTCCAAAGCAAAAGTCGAAAATGTGGTAAACGCCCCCTTGACGGGGGCATTACAAGCCTTCATTTGTAAAAAAATATTTTGGCGTTATATTGCTACGGGAGGGTGGCATGTACATACGAATTGCCTGTTTAATAGTACTTTTGCTCATTGTACCGGGGTTGGCTCTGACTGCTTTGGGATTCGCAATTACCGGAGACAAAATGCGCGGTTTTTTGCTGATTGCAACGTGTTTTATCGCAAGCGTGTTGTGGCTTATCGCAAGTTGTGGATTTATCTTCATTCCGCAAGCACTTGAGTCCCAATGGGGCGATATTGTTTATGTATTCTATCAACTATGCGGGTGTATCCCGTTTGTGATTGTTTCGGTTATGGCTCAGCGACAAAAAAATCTTTGGAAACTCTATAGTGGCGTTATCGGCATAGTGACAACACTGCTTGCTATGAGCGGATTATATTTGTTTCTTTATCTTTCAGCCGGAGTTTAATTTTAATGGAGTTGATTTATTGGCTAATCCCTGTTGTCGGAGTATGGTGTATTTTTGTGGTCGTACCTGTTTTTCTGTTGGCGACTTTGTCCATCGCGATCGTTGCCGATAAAATGTGGCTGATTGCTGTTTCTGTCGGTTATTTTATCATCTATGTGTTCTACTTTGAGGCGATTGTTGCATTGAATTTCATCTATTCAACCAACGCATTTCAATGGCTGTTGTTCTCTTTGGCTTTTATGGCTTTTGGGGGCAGTATCCCATACATAGTAGTTTTGTGTACGAACCTAAAAAAACAAGATCGTTGGACTCTCCGAGCCGGAA
Source organism: Victivallales bacterium (assembly GCA_031261965.1). Lineage (GTDB taxonomy): Bacteria > Verrucomicrobiota > Lentisphaeria > Victivallales > Victivallaceae > Victivallis. The sequence continues at coordinate 1,064 of JAISIP010000106.1, forward strand.
TTTTGGGTGTAGCTGCGACAATATTAGCCGCTTCCGGAATTCTTATGTTTGATTATTCCTATGATTATATCGATTATGCTGTAAGTCGAAAAACGATTCAGCTGGATGGTCGTTAAAAACGCAAACGTGACCAAAATTTGTAGCTCGCATTCGTATGCACACTGCTTGCCCGTATCTGGTTAACTTTTGGTTAGTCAGATAATTACAAAACCCCACCTTCAAATTGCGAATCTGCCGAATTTTTACCTCAAGCTAATTTTTAAAGTTATTCCCAAGAGCGTGACGGAATTAGAAAAATCATAAATAAAACTCCGATTTAATCGGTTTTTGGATTTGCATTTTTACTGTAGAAGGTGTATTAGTGTAAGAAGTGCAAATTTTTACGGGGATTCCCGGTTAAACAAGGAGAAAAAAAGTAGATGTATAACAGCAAATTTATGGCGTTTTTTGCCGCCGGAGCTATCGCTTGTGGCGGTTTTACCGCATTTGCGGCCGATGAAGCGGCAAAAAAAGTGGATGCTTCGGAGAAACCGGCGGAAGTCGCCAAACCGGCGGAAGATCCGTTTAGCGCGATCCCGGCATTTGTCGCCGAAATCAACGGTGAAAAGATCACCAAAGATATGGTCGTTGCGCAAATCCTCGGCAACCTTCCCGAAGGAAAGCTTACCCCGGGAGTCACCGCCGAGCAGATCAAGCAGATTCTCCCGAATATCGTCAAAAGCATGGTTTTGCAAAAGATATTCGAGCTGGAACTTGCCAAAGCCGGAATCAAACCGAGTGCCGAGGCGACCAAAGCCAAGCTCGAAGCCGAGTTAAAGAAGATGGACAAGGCGCAAATCGATGCTATTACTATGAGTGCGAAAACGCAGGGGAAAACCTTAGATCAGTATATCGACGAGCTGGCTAATAACCCGATGTTTCAGCAGCAGATGGCAGGGCAAACCTATCTCGAAGAGAAGGTACTCAAAGATCTGAAGTTCGACAAAACGATCGCTCCCGGAGCGGCGGAAAAATATTATGCCGAGAATAAAGATCAGTATTTTACCGAAAAACCCGACCAGCCGGATCAGATGCGGGCATCGCATATTTTGATCGCCCCTGATGACAAGACCCCCGAAGCTGATAAAAAAGCCAAAGCCAAGGCGGAAGATTTGCTTAAGCAGATCAAAGCCAAGCCGGAATTGTTCGAGGAACTTGCCAAAGAGAACAGCACTTGCCCAAGCGGGGTAAGCGGCGGCGAGTTGCCCGCTTTCTCCAAGGGGCAAATGGTTCCTGAGTTTGAAAAGGCGACCTTGGCACTCAAAGAAGGCGAACTTTCGCCGGAAGTGGTCAAGACCCAGTTCGGTTATCACATCATCAGACGCAATGCGTTAAACACGAGCGTTAAAGTGAAATCGTTTGAGCAGGCGAAGCCGGAGATCGACCGTTATTTGCAGATGCAAAAGGATATGGAAGAACAGCGCGCCCAGCAAAAAGCGGTTATGGATTATTTCGACAAGCTTGAAAAAGATTACAAGGTGAAATACCTGGTCGATATGCCTGCGGCGTTTTCGGCTCAATAATTCGCCGGTACGGTTTGATAAAAAACGCTCCGTCATTGCGATGGAGCGTTTTTTGTTATTGTGATCGGAAGTTTTTAGGGGTAGCCTTTATTGAGGAAAAATAACATGGCTTTTTACAGTTGCTCACGAGTAACCTTTTTTTGTCTTGCCGGGATTTTTTTTCTGTTTGTTCTGTTTTTTGATGTATGGCAGAAAAAATGGAAACGCTTCGTGCTTGATTTCTTTATCGGTTTTATGCAGATGCCATTATGGATTATTCTCGGAATTGCGATTCTGGGAATTTTTCCTGCTTTGATTTATTCTTATTTCAGCGGAATATGGTTGCTTGTCGGAGTATTGTTGTGGATTGCTCCACACACTACTATGACAATAAAGGCAATTTGGCGAAAAGACTGGTTTGATATGGCATGTTCCATCGCCGGAATATTGGCAATTATTTCTTTATGTATTTTTATATACTTCTGGGATTTGGCCAAAATGTTCTCTGAATAGTTCCAGCCATACAAAAAATGAAAAATCGATAATTTTATGCGACCTCTGAAAACCGGAAATGTGGCTAAAAATCGCATCTTGCAATTGTATGTTCGGTCTTGCATGTAGCTGGTTAACTCACTTGTTAGCCAGATACTTGCAAAATCTCACCTGCAAATTGCGACTCTGTCGATTTTTTTACACAAGCCGGTTTTTAGAGATACCCTAAAGTTAGTTTTTGGAGGTACTCTTTAGAAGTTGTGAGAGACCAGGCCGTCGCGCAATTTCGGCTCAAACCAAGTTGACTTGGGCGGCATAATCTCCCCGGCATCGGCGATCGCCATAAGTTGGTCAACCGTGGTGGCGTGCATGGAGAATGCAATCGCATACTGTTTGGAGTCCACCAGCTTCACAAGTTCCTTTGTCCCGCGAATTCCCCCGATAAAATCGATCTCTTTACTGGTACGGGGGTCGTCGATTCCAAGCAACGGCGCAAGCACGTTGTCCTGAAGTATGCTCACGTCGAGCTGTTCGATAACATTCAGTTTGGAAAGATCGAATTTCGGTTTGGCAAGATACCAGCAATGGGCAAGGTAAAACTTGAATTTGCCGGGTTTTGCCACTTCACCATCGTTGGCGGGAGAAATTTTGAACTTTTCGCCAAGCATAGTCAAAAAGACCGCCGGAGTATGCCCGTTTAAAGTGCGAACCGCCCGGTTGTAAGGAAGAATCTTCAACTGATTCGCCGGGAATGCGACAGTCAGAAAATAGTTGTAATCCTCCTTGCCGGTGTGGTGTGGATTTTTCGGGGCGCATTCCGCTGCGGTGCGGGCGGCAGCTGCACTACGGTGATGTCCGTCGGCGATATAGAACACCGGAACATCGCGGCGAAACAGCCCGGCAAGTTTTTCGCTGTTGGCTTCATCGATTCTCCAAATAGTGTGGCGAATCCCGTCTGCGGCGGTGAAGTTAAAAAGCGGATCACGAGTCAACTCTTTTTTCACAAGTTCATCAATTTTCGCATTGGCACGATAAGTGAAAAACGCCGGACCGGTGTGGCTGCGCAACTCCATGACGTGACGTGTCCGATCATCTTCTTTGTCTTGCCGGGTCTTTTCGTGTTTTTTGATGATTCCTGACTTGTATTCGGCTGCCGACGCCGCCCCGATAATGCCGGTCTGCACCTGATCGCCCATCTGCAACTGATAGACGTAGAGATGTTTGCCGGGGTCTTGAGTCAGCGGAACTTCCCGGCAAAGTCGGCGAAACGCCTCTCCTGCTTGACGGTAAACTTTATCGTCGTGCAAATCAATTCCGTCGGGCAAATCGATTTCCGGGCGTGACACGTGCAAAAAGCTGTACGAATTGTCTTTGGCAAGTTCCGCCGCCTCTTGAGAGTTAACCACATCGTACGGTACGGCTGCGACCAGAGAGGCACGCTCTTTCGACGGTAAAAGTCCATGAAAAGGAAGTAATTCAGCCATGTTTAATAATCTCCTGTTTAAACCCGGAATCTAAAATGTTATCTTCAAGCGTCTGCATGGATTCATCCCAATACGCGAGGCGCAAAATTCGGCTATGCACGCACTCCCCCGAACTGATTTCACAATTACCATGCGGTTTTACCCCGCCGCACGGACCGTTTGCCAATTTTTTCGGGCAACTTTCGGTGCAGACGAACTCGGTACGCGGCAACCGACAGCGCGGACAGCCCCGACATGCGGCGAAAATCCGCTTAAGCATCCGGCGTGAATCGGCGGGTTGTTTATCGGCATTTTCAAACCAGAATCGGCGCAAGCGAAAGGCTAATTTTTCGCGGGAAGAGACTTCCGGCTCGCCAAAATCACGCGTCACTGGCGTTTCGTCGGCGGGGTAAGCACGGTGCAACGCATGGTCGTATAAATAAAAACTGTGGGAAAACGGCGACATTTCGGCGCGTGCCAAATAGGAGTTATACTCCTCCAACCAGCCCTCAAAACTATTGAACTCTTTGAGGGCGTTGCTGATACGCTCCGCCGCCACCTTGGCACGGCTCGGCGTTTCCGCTCCCGCCAATTGAATTCCGCTAAATCCGAGCAAACGACAACCCGCCGCCTGAAGCTCCAGCCGACGGTATTGCGCCGCCTCAAACTGATTTAACGAATAGCGCAACTCTTTTTCGAGAATTTTGCGGAAATCAGGTGAAATATTTACCCCGGGGTATCCGCCGGAAAGAATCTTCTCAACCAAATTAGGAGTTAACAACACCAGTCGCGCAATCATCGGGTCGTAAAGGTTGCGTCCGGAAAAATACCAGCGCAACGATTGGAGTTTAAGCATATCCCAACCCGCCTGAGCCACGACAAACGATGCGCCGGCATTGAGCTTCTTGACCAGCTTAAAATATTGTCCCATAATCGTATAAGGGGTGTAGGCGTATGGGTTGACCGTACCGCCGAGAAAAAACGGTTGCTTTTTTGCCGCCAAATCGCGGATGATTCCGACACTCTCGGAAAAGACCCGTTTGCGACACTCCTTAAGCGTGTCGGTCGGCACGCAGTTGCCGCTCACCGGCACGAGATTGAAGTTGCGACTCTTTGCCGCCACGGCGGCAAGTTGCTCAAGCTCCCCGTCGCCGGTGTTGCGTCCCGAGAGGTAGACTACGTGGCGATCGCGATTTTCTTCGCCGAGTGCATTGGCGTATTCGAGTGCCCGCCAGGCATCGAGACTCAAATAGCGGTCGGTCAACGCCAGCACCGTGTTGACCGAAGTGATCGAAAGTACTGTTTCTTCCAACGCGGCAAGCCGTTCGCCCGCCGCAATCGGGTCGTTGGATAAGCTCGGCGACGGGCTTTCCACCAAAAGCACGAATTCCCCTTTTCCGAGTGCGTCACGGAAGCGGTTTACGTTCTTTTTGCCTTTGGTTTGCTCACTCATTGGTGGTCTCCAACTCCTTTTTCAGGATTTCTTCGGTAACTTTTCTGCCCGGGTCAAGCAAGAAGAAGACTCCGCCGAGCAGATTGTACAGCAATACCATCCCGGTATAGAGCAGCTGCCCGGTTTTGGCATCACCTGCGGAGACGGAACCCGCCGCGAGAATAGTTACGGTCACTACG
>JAISIP010000117.1 GCA_031261965.1 Victivallales bacterium
ATTATTCAGCATTCTCGCCAATGTCGGCGATGCCAAGAGCCTGATTATCCATCCTGCCAGCACCACCCATTCGCAACTATCCGATGCCGATCAGCGCCAAGCCGGACTTCAGCCGGAACTGATCCGACTCTCCATCGGGCTTGAGCATATCGATGACATTATTGCGGCATTGGACGACGCACTCGCATTGCTGTAAACCACAGTCATAAAAATTCACAACAAAAAAGCCACCGGCGGGTGGCTTTTTATTTACCATCACAAGGTCACCTCTACAAACTCACCTTGAGTTAAAATTTGGCAAAGTCGCACATGCAAATGCAAGATGCGATTTTTAGCCAAGTTTCCAGTTTTTAGAGGTAGCCTTTATTATAGGTTTTAGGCGCGACGTTGTTTTTTGCGACGAAGCTGAACAATGCCCCAAACCGCTCCGCCGCTTAAGAATGCCGCAACGACACCCGGCAGGGGTTGCCCCGATAAACCGCCACCGCCATCGCTGAAATCGACGGTGGTAATTTCGCCGATCTGAACAGTTTCGCTCCTGCCGGAGTTACCTTTATCGAAAACCAAAAACAAGCCGTTTTGATTTTCCTCAAAGTGAAACTGAGTAACAATACTCCCGTTTGAACGCTTGAGGAAAAAGCCGATGTTATCCCCGGCGTTAAGCGAGCCGATATTGATCTTTGAGTCGGATTTGCCGAATAATTCTCCGCCGGGGGTGTAATCTTTCACATCGTCGCCATAGACATAATAGCCGATGCTACCGCCGCCGCCGACGTTGCCGAAATCCGACGTGAGCGTCATAGAACTCAAATCTTCGTTAACGGTAATTCCGCCGTTGGCGGTTTTTGAGCCGTAATTGATGGTGTACTGCGGGGCGGCATTTAAAACCACGCCACAGAGCAACGCAACACCGAACAACAATTTTTTCATAATTGCCACGTTCTTTCTGTTCATCGTGATATATTTTTAGTTAAGCTAATCTGAACTTGAAAAACGATTTCCAAGTTCGTACGCTAATATAATATACTATAAATTTATCAACTTGTCAAGAAAAAACATAAAATTTTTTACAGATACCCTGTAGTCCACCCTAAAGGGTATCTCTAAAAAGTTTGGCAATTAGCTTCTTTTAGGAACTCTTTTAAAGAATTTGTCGGCGTAATCGGCTTTGCTGTAGGCAAGTTCAATTAAGTCGTCGAGCTTGGCAGTTGCCAATCCGATGCAGGTGTCGGCGGCGCCGTAGTAGATTTTTACCGTCCGATCCGGCTCAACGATAGTATTGCAGCAAAAAACCACATTGGGCGTGCGACCGAAAAATTCATAATCATGTTCCGGCCAAAGCAATGGCATTTCGCCACGGCTGATGATCCGGGTCGGGTCTTCCAAATCCAAAAGCACCACACCGAGACGGTAAATATAGTTGTTGCAACTGGAATTATCCACGCCGTGATAGATCGCCAACCAGCCCTGTTCGGTTCTAATCGGGACTGCCGCGCCGCCGATTTTATGGGAATCCCACCCGGATCTCGGCTGCATTAGTACAGTAGTATCATACCAGTGACTGAGGTCATCCGAGAAACTCACACACATGTCGGCTTTACCGCATTCCGTTTCCATGGGGCGGTCAAAACGGACATAGCGACCGCCGATTTTTTCCGGAAACAAAACAGCATTGCGATTGGCATGAGGCGTCATCTCCTGTTCAATCCGCGTAAATTTCTTAAAATCGCGGGTTTTGACCACTGATACCCGCGGACCGGAATAACTCCGGCTGTGGCTGGCATGCATAATCACATATTCGTCGCCGAATTTGGTGATCCGGGGATCGTAAACGCAGCACGCCGGATAGGTCGGATTCTCCGGCCAGTCCAACGGGTCCGGGTCGGGAACAAAATTCACCCCGTCGCGGCTGCGGGCCAGCCAGAATACAATCGAAGTGGTTCCGAGTGCGGCATCGACTATCATGATATATTCGTCGCCAAATTTGATTGCACCCGGATTGAATACATAATGCACCGCAATCGGGAAATTCGCCGAGGACAAGATCGGGTTGGCCGGGTGTTTCACCGCCGGATAGATCCGCCGAAGTCCATGACTGGCGGCATTGGCGGCGTGATCGGAAATAGTTGATGCTTGCAAAATAGACATTTTTTCCCTCATTTACGGATAAGCCCGAACCGCATAGAAAAATCGGCGGATTGGGTTAAAATTATACTTACAGTGGCGATTTCCTCTTCACGCTGCACCTTGAACTTAAATCCTTTTTCGGACTGAACGTTCAACTCCACACCTTGATTGCGTATGCTCAAATTTTTGACGTTTTTATCATCGGAAGGCGTGACTTGCCAAGGCGATTCCGGCGCGATCAGCTTAAAGCTGAACACAAGCCGATGATCTATCTTCAAAACCGTTTTGAATTTCAGCTCCAAAGACTCCTTGGTCAATTTCCCGACGGCGGAAATATCAACCAAACCCGGTGAAAACCCTTTCAAGCCAAGCGTATTATCCGCCTTATGGGTTGCTTCAAGCCGATTGCCGCGGGTGACATCTCCGCCGAGCGGATTCATCATCGTCGCCATGGGCGGTTCGTATTCCGCCGGGGCGCGATAGACTATTTTACCGCTTTGATCGCTGACGGTGAAACCCGGGTTCAGCAACAAATATTCCTCATTGCAGACAGCCTGAAATGCTCCCGAATCCGACCATTGCAAACTCATTGATCCGGAATCAAGTTCAATTGCCCGCAAAGTCAACACTGACAGTACAATCAGTAGTGAACACGCAAATCGCATAGTGCGTATCCTTTCCCGACAAAGTTGACCGAGATCCGATGATCGTTGATTTTATCAAATTTGATCGGCTTGCCGTCCAAAGTAACTTTGCGAATCTTTGCTGTATTACAACGAATTTCGATAAGATTTTGTTCATTGAGACGCTCTCCGCCGACCAGCAGAACCACCCCGTCTTTGAACAGTTCATAGGCTCGCGGGAACATGCCGTCAGGGAGCTTAAAAGCATCGGCGTTGTGGAAAGCGACAACTCCGGCGCGGGGATCATAGCTGACCGCCGCATCATTGACAATCTTAACTAACAGCGTTTCGCGTTGATTCATGATTCCGGCTTCTTTGAGTAAATTGGAAACGATGGTCAATTCCGTCTCCTGCAGCGCGGGAAACTCCACAGCGCGGGATGCCGGCATATCAAGATTTTCGATACCGACCATATCGGTGAACCAGTACAAATTTCCCTGTCGCATAATTGCCGCATAACTACCGGCTACGGCGAGAACTTCCACGTCGTCCAACAGTTGATTCGGGCGAATCCACGCGGAGTAATTTCCGGCGAAATTATGCCGCTGAGTCATCGTGCCGGACAAATCGCCAACCTTACGTTTAAACTGCAAGGCGAGCGAACGCGCCGCTCCGCCGCCGGTACCGCGTGCTTTGGGGTCTTTGATAAAAAGTTTCTCTTTGACCCAGTTGTCAACATCGGCGATTCCCGGTTCAGAGGCAGGGCGTCCCAACAGAATGACTTTGCCGGGGAACTTCCGCAACGAGGCGATTCTATTTGCGGGAACTCCCTCGGTATGGACAATCAAAACCTTGTATCCGCTCAAATCCCATGTATCGAGATCACGATAATCGGCGGTATCGGCAAACACGCCCAATTCCGGCAGGGACGAAGATAGCCTTATCTGGGAAATATCGATGTATTTGGGCGTACCCATTTGGGATGCCACACTTAAGACGGGTGACGGCGTGCTTACCCGCGAAGAGACGATCGCGTCACGCATTTGGCAAAATTCGGCAGTGACCGGCAAAGAAGTGCTGTCTGCATTAAACATATTGTCCCAGCCGGTTAGAGCCGCACTCCAGGCATACAGTCCGCTGACTCCGCGAACGAAATAATTGCGTCCGAACGATTGCCGCGTGGACTCAAAACCATATCGCCACGAGGTCTGCGGCATAGCTACACCGCTACCCCATTCACCCATGATCGTCGGCTTAGTCCGGGTGAACTGCAAATCACCGGTCCAGGAAAGTTCCGGCGGGTTTGACTCCGCACCCCACCAACCGCCGAGGTAATTGTCCACACAAAAGCCGCCGATTCTCGGATCATTGATGTAGCGATTGCACAACGCGGAAATATTGACCGGCCAGGAACACCAGATGCTGTAGCCAAGGTAAACAGGATAATCGGCACTCATTTTCTTAAGGAGCAAATCCAATAATTTTCCCGTGCCGGTTATCAAAATTTGCCCTAAAAACTCGCTGTAATCCGGACCGACAGGGCTGTAAACCGATTCGCTAGTCAAATCACTGTTGAGTTTGGAGTCGTCCGCGTAACCCAGTTCGGTCAGTTTGTTCGGGTCGTTGTATTTTTGCGCATACCATTGCCGGAATTCCTGCCAATGATTGGGATTGGTGTTCGGACGCTGAACCAGCGGCTCCGGCGACGGCACCACGGTGTGGGTAAAATTACTAAACGTGCTGAAATTGGGAAAGAATTTTTCGATCGCATCCAAGTGGTTTTTGACCGTGTCGGGCTCGCTCCAGAAATTCCATCCGTACGTGCTGAAATATGCCGATACCCAGATGCCCTGCCGGTTTAATTCCTGAAAATATTCAATCATGAAATCCAAATAAACCGGGTTTGCGATATTCTTCATGTCAAAGTACTGGCTATGAGCGTTGCCGTATTGCCGGATGTTCTTGATCATAGTATCGATCGCCAGACGGCGGAAACGCGGATTTTTCAGATTTTCAATTCCCGGTTTTTTGGTGTCAAGTTCGCCCTGGGGGTCGATAATCCGATGAAAAATCCGATTAACACTATTGAATTGGTCGGTATCGCACATGCCTTGCAAAAACAGCCTGATTCCCTCAGGAGAGTAAAGTTCATGCCCGACGGCGTACATCCGCTTTTGCGCTTTGATCTCTTTCATGCTCCGCAACGCCGGGGTCGCCGGCCGGGATTTTTCTTCCGTCGCGGCAAGCTGCATGGCTTTGACTCTATCCGTGGCTTGCTTTAATTCGCCGACGGCTTTGTCCAGTTCATCAAATTTCAGGAAACGCTCGGCGCGTTTCAGGTGAAAATCCGCCTTCACCGATTCGGTCAAAGTCCGGGGAGTTTCCGCACTCAAATACGGCAACTTCGCGATAGAATCGTAATAAGAGGCGATGGTTTTTCGCATGGCTTCGGCGGTAACGCCATGGGTAAACAACTCCAACTGGGTTTTTCCGAATATCCCGGAATCATCGGAAAAGGAAAGAGCTAAGATACAATCGCCGCTACCGGCGGGAACGGTAAATTCCAGCTTGCCTGAGGAAGATTTCCCGGCAGTCAAATCGATCGGGAAACTCTGCTTGTCTTTGTAGATGTTTTTGCCGTCTTTGGTACGCAAATGGTAATCGATCGTCAAAGGAAATTTAACCGGTGTTGCGGCGGCGAATTCCAGCTCGCAAATAGCCTTGGAACCCGGTTCAATAACCTTGGTCATCCATTGGGCGTTGACCGCAAAGCCCGGTCGAAAAGCGGAAATCCCCCGCAAGCCCTTGAACAGGATAAAATCATATTTGAACGCGCCGCTGCTCCCCGGCGCAAGTTGAAAATTTTCCGAATTCCATTCAAGCGTGGTACGTTTTCCTCTGTCGCGCCCGGCATGACTATCGATTTTTCCGACATTCAAAGTTACGTTATCCGGCTTTTTGTCGGGAAAATTAAGTAAAAAAACCGATTGCATTTCACGATTGCTCAGAGCCAGCGCCTCGGTATCGGGCAGACGGATTACTCCCCATTGTTCGATAATCCGAAAAGTTTTATGTTCATCCTTCAGAAAAAATGTGGCAAACGCCTGATCGTTATATTCCCGTTCGATTCTTCCGGGAATCAGACTGGAACTTACCTGAAGCGCATTGGTTTTCGCCTCCCCGCTGATATTGGTCAAAGTGGAAATGAAACTTAGAATACTGGACCGCGGATCTAATAGTATACAATCGGAAATGCGAAAACCGTTGGCTTCGCCGCTGCGTTCCAACGCATTGTCGTTCAAAACTTTGGCTGTGAATGCAAATGGCTGGTCGCTGCTACCGCTCCAACGCAGCCCAATCTTCTGGTGGTCGCCGGGATTGATCGTCCGAATCAGACGCGCATCGTCCGGTACATAGCGAAGATCTTCTATGGTGGCGGTTTTCCATTGTAAAATCGCCTCTATCCAGTCGTTGGCGATTTTATTTTTGTTAATTGCCGTTTTTTTTTCCGTGCCGGCGGTCTGTGGAGCGGTGACGGGTTGTGCGACTATCGGTTGCGCCGGTCCGACCTGAATGGCGATCTCCTGAGTCCATTGAGTATCGGCTTGAACTTTATTAAATTGAATCCCCAAACCAAAATAATTGCGTTTGGCTGCACGGGTATCGGAAAAACTACCCCGTGCCGGGCTGAAGGTGAACTTCACATTGCCGAAATCCGTTTCGGCTTCAAAAGTCTGGATTTTGTGACCGAATACACTCCAAACGGGGTCTTTGGGTACTTCGGCAGAAAAAGTCCCGTCTTTGATTTTACCGTCGCCGAGTACGGCTTTATAACGGTGATCGACATAGATTCCTTCGGGTAATTCCATAATCACGGAAAATTCATGAAAAGCCGTTAGAGTTTTCCCCGACCACGAACCTTTGAGTCCATCGGCGGTGAGTTCAAGCTGCATTCGGTAGTCACTCATGACCTCCGGTTTATCGGAGGTGAATGCCAAAACGACTTTATCTTTATCCTGCTTAATTTCCTGTTTCGGCGCGAAACGCCCACCGCCGAACAACCATTTCCAGGTGGGATCGTGAGCGGTAAAAACTTGACACTTCGTTACCTCATTGTCATTGTAATATAATCGAAAAGCCCCGGTGTCGGCGATGTCGAGCCGATAGTTTCCCGCCGTATATTCGGCGGCGAATAACGTTGACGCGACAAAGGTCAACAACAATGCGACAAAAAATTTCATAATGTCCTAATCCTTATTATTTTCAAGTTGATTTATTGCCAACCGTTTTTGTTGGTCGGGAAAAACGTATCTCGCAACTGAGCTTGATTTACATAGCTGTGCGGTCTCAGTGCCTTGGCATGTCCATCGACATAACCGACATTGGGGGCGTCGTTGTGAATGAACCCAAGAGCCGTCATCCAGCCCGTAATGCTCCATTGGTCGTCGTAAAAAGTCTGCCGATTACCGGTAGCCGGGATTCCACCGTCAACTATCATTCCCATTTCCGACGGCCGGCGGCATTTGCTCCGCAGCTTGAACGGGTAAATGACGACGCCAGAACCATTCCTAAATCCAAACTGGTTATGTTTGGTGTAAGTTACGCGGTAATAGTCGGAGCGAATCTCCGCACTCTGCGCGGGGCAGACATATATTTTAGCTTTCTGAAAGTTGGAATATGTAACATCAATACGGTAATCCGACCAAATCAATCCGAGATAGGAAGCCAACCGGTCAAACCAAAATTGGCTGTCCGAAGAAGTCGGATTGATGAAACCTCTGTAGTCATTGGAATACAAAATTTCCGCACTTGTGAGCTGTTTTAAATTATTTATGCACGAACTGGAGTTAGCTCTTGCCTTGGCTTTGTTCAATGCCGGCAGCAACATGGAGGCTAAAATGGCGATTATCGCGATCACGACCAAAAGTTCAATCAGGGTAAAATTTCGAGTTTTCATGTTTTGAACCTCTTTTTGTTATCTGTACTCGGCGAATAATGTTTCAGAAACTTTTACCAATATTTCTATGCCATTACATTATACCACAAATAAACGCGAAAGACAATAGCAAAAAAAAGAATTTTACAAAAATATTTTGAAATATTTCAAATTTATTAAAAATTATTACAGAAACAATTGCAAAATCGGTTTGTTTGTGGTATTATATAGATGAGGTTTCGCAATTTAGTAAGGGCTTCTCTAAAATATTAAGATAAGAAAATGAAAAAAAAATCGGACTTGACCGTATACGACATTGCACGACTGGCGGGGGTCAGCACGGCGACCGTGTCAAGAGTTTTGAACCAAAATTCAGGTGTGAACCCCCAAACCGTCCGCAAAGTCAATGAGGTATTGACCCAAAATAATTTCAAGCCCCGCTGGAAAGCCGGCGGCTCAAAGATTATCGGCATGATTCCGCCGGATTTTGACGGGACGCTGGCTGAACCGTTTTGCTCACAAGTAGTCTCCGCTGTTTATGACTCACTGCGCAAACACGGCTATTCGTTGAGTTTATTGAGCCAGAATATGCAAAAAAACAATACTTTCGGCCGCAACACATTCGGAAGAAACCATCAGCTTAGCGGAATTATTATTTTAAGTACACCAAATAATTATGCGTTTTGTGAGAAAATGTTAGCTTGCAGCGATGAATTCCCCTGTGTGGTGATTGGCAAGTTGACCAATGACATCCCCGACCGGACTTCCGGCTTCAATCATATTCTGGCAAATGACTATGCCGCCGGTTATCAGTTAGCTACGTTAATAGCACGCCACAACCATCGCCGCATTATGATAGTCACCCCCTATCAAGGCGATGTCGGTCATTTGCACCGCATGGAAGGAATAACCGAAGCATTGAAAAACAGCGGAATTTCAAGTAGCGAACTGTCTTTTCGGGAATTCCGGGAGAATCTGCGCCAGAACGGCGAGCAACTTGCCGCCGACCTTGCTTGCGATACCCACAAACCCGATGCGATCATTTTTACCCAGGGAAGTATCTGCTCGGGTTTTGTCATGGGTTGTCAGAGCATGAAATTAAGGATCCCCGACGATTTTTCGGTAGTGACCTTCGCCGACAATAATGAGTTTGCCTTCACCAACCCGCCGATTACCACTATGAACTCACCGAACGAAAAGCTCGGCGAGAGAGCGGTTAAGGCACTTATGGCACAACTCAATCAGGAACATTTCCGCGAATCCGGCTTGATTCAACACGTTTTTCACAATCGGCATTCGATTCGCACCCAATAAGAGTACCCCCCTAATCCAGAGAACTACCCTCAAGAACGGTGAATTGCGCGAGGAATGCGTCTAATTTTTCTTCGGCTCGTTCTCGCGTGGTGACAATCGGGGTGGAAAGTTGGTAGGAATACCATTTTTTTTCTTTGCGCCAATTTCGGCGGAACGCCAAAAAATTACCGCTCGACCAATGGGGCGAAGTGTACCAGGAATACAAGAGCTGTCGCCCTCCGCCCGGCAACTCCGCGACAATTTCCTGCGCCGCCAGCCTCCCCGCCGCCGTATGGATATGAAGCTCC
>JAISIP010000123.1 GCA_031261965.1 Victivallales bacterium
AGAATGCCGCTCCGGATATCCATGCCGTTGCCTCCGCCCTGGCGCGAAAATTTCGTTGGCGGATACACCCAACGGGGGATACGGCATTGAATTATTTCGGTATTTCCACACAGATGCCCGGGCGTACGATCTACTTGACAGATGGACCATCCCGAAAATTTGAGCTTGAATACGGTGGCGTTCTCGAGTTCAAGCATTCGGCGCAAAAAGAAACAGTCTTCAAATATCAGGAGAGCGCGCTTGTGGTTCAGGGAATCCGGGCTTTGGGGCGTGAGCGCGTCACTCCGGAGGTGATTGAAGCGTTTCGCGGTAAATTTAACGCCGGTGAATGGCGTAGAATTAAAAAAGACACCACCGCAGTGACCGGGTGGATTTATGAGGTCGTGCGTGAAATCGCCGAAGGTGGCAATGCGTTATGAGACGGATTATTGAGGCGACCGAAAAAGACCGCAAAGCTGTTTTTGCCACGGCGGCGGCTCAACTCCGTATTCCGGTTGAAATGGTCGAAAAGGATTTCTGGGTATGTTGGACGCTAAAAAAACTTTTTGACGACCGGGAATTGAGTAAAAAGCTCAGATTCAAGGGCGGAACCTCCTTATCTAAGGTTTTTCATCTGATCCACCGCTTCTCGGAGGATATCGATCTGATTCTCGACTGGTGTTGCGTCACGGACGATGATCCATTGGCGAAGCGTTCCGGGTCAAAACAGGACGCGTTTAATAAAAGCATACAGAAAATGGCGGGCGGGTATATTGGCGATACGTTTTGCCGGAAAGTGGCCGCCGCACTGGAGCCGGAATGCCGCGTTGATCCCGATCCTCGGGATCCTCATGTTTTGTTGATTGGCTATCCAGAGGCGTTTCCCAAAAGTTATATAACTCCGAATGTGCGTCTGGAAATCGGACCGCTGGCGGCTTGGATTCCCAATGAGCGTTTTCCCATTCGCTCTTATGTTGCAGAAGCCTTTCCTTCACTTGAGATGCAACCGTTTTCGATTCCGACGATTCTTGCCGAACGAACGTTTTGGGAAAAGGCGACGATTTTGCATCAGGAACACCATCGGCCGGAGGAAATTCCCGCGCCTTTACGATACTCGCGTCATTACTATGATCTTTTCATGATGGGAAAGAGTGATTTTTTGCGAAAAGCATTGGAGAGGAAAGAACTCCTGAAGGCGGTCGTTGATTTCAAAAGAAAGTTCTATCCCCGTGCCTGGGCGCGATACGATATGGCTGTTCCCGGAACTCTGCGCTTGCTTCCGGCGGAGCATTCTTTAAAATTGCTGCGTGATGATTACAAGGCTATGCGGACTATGATATTCGGTGATTATCCCGCCTGGGATGACATATGCGTGTTCTTAACCGAATTAGAACAGAAAATCAATCACTGCTAAAATTGACTATTTTTTATCTCAAGCCAGTTTGTAGAGCTACCCTTAATATTTCATTTTGGGCGGGCGATAAGGGGAATTTTTTCGCGCATTTTGCGCTTTTCGCGGTTGTTATACGGGAACGGGGCGATGTAGACAAAAGTCCCTTACATCGCCGTCCGTCGTACGGACTCTCTCTCGCAAACAATTTTGCTAAAAGAGGGGCATGAGTTTTTTTGAGGGAATCCAGCCGTCTTGACCGTTGAGTTCAATGCGGGAAAAATCCCCGTTGCGGTCAATGATTTTTACCTCGCTGCCTCCGGGAATTGTTGCAAGTACATTTCCGCTCGAATCGCCGGGCAGGGATCGTAATTCCGGATTTTGCCCGATTGCAATCGCCGAATCCGGACAATAGGTGCTGTGCAATTGAAAGGCGATTACCGTTGCCGAAAGCACGATAATTACTATTGCGATTGTCACGCTATAGCGAAATATCGCGGGCGAAAAATTGCGCCGAAGTGCGATTGTAAGCAGCAGCACCGACAGCGCGACCGCACCGAGCAAAAGATATTCGTCCGGACGCAGATAGTCGCGATAACTGTTGAGTTTGGCGTTGGGTTTTTGCGGAAGTTTCAAATATTCGTCTATCATGCGCAAATTTTCGGCTATTGCCGGGTCACGCGGAGCAAGTCGGTGAGCGCGTTCTAAATAACCTTTGGCAAGGGGCAAGTCTTTGAGAAAAAAGGCGCATTGCCCTAAGTTGTAAAGTACATCGGGCGATGGAGTTCGGTCATTTAATATTTTGCGGTATTCGACCAGTGCTTTGGGGTAGTCCTGGGCGGAAAAAGCTTCGGTTGCCGGAGAAGTGACATCGGTATTGGTCACTCCGAGTGCAAGCATGGGCAACGCAAAAACGAGAATCAGGAGAACTTTGGTGTATCGGGTGATTCCTTTGACCAAAAGCTCGATATTCTCTTGATTAAAAAGATTTTTACGCGTGACACCGGGCATATATTGGGCGGACATCTCCGCTTCGAGCAGTTTGCGCAAAGGATCATCATCGACTTTGGCGATGATTTCGGAGGGCGACGCACCACGCGGCAACCTTAACGCTTCTGCCAAAAGTGGATAAATTTGGCTATTGAAAAATTCTAAAAGTTCCGACTCGGAGCGTATGGATTGAAGTTTTGCGACAATTTTCGGAGTTTCACGTTTCAGCAACCGGGCGCGTTTATACTCCGAATCGTGGGTCATGCGATGTTTGTGGCGTGCCAACAATTCGATCGCCCCGGCGATGATTCCGGCAACTAAAACAATTCCGATCGCCAACGGCAAACTGTCGCGCCAAAGTGGCAGTCGGACAGTGCGATTTATGTCAGCGCGGGGAGCAAGTTGAGTTAATGGGGCAACTTTTCGCTGCGGGTCTGCGGCGTTGTCGGGCAAAACCTCGGGGGAAGACGTGGAGTAAGCCGGTGTGAGCGGAATATCGCTTGGCTTAACGGGCAGATTCAACGTCAGCGGGTGTATTTCGTATTTGCCGCCGTCCGGGTTGAAAGTGGCAAATTTTAATTCAGTTTTCAGCGTCTCGGCTTTGAGCGGGACGATCGCATAACGAATTTGAATATCGGAATTATTCTTCTGAACTTCCGGCGGAAACACCCTCATATAGGCAAGCGTCAACTTGGGGGCTAAAAGCGTATCGGCATCGCCGTTTCCCTCTAACTTTAAAGACAGCGTCAAAGCTTCACCGACTTTGCCGGTCGCCTGGTCAAAATTTCCGTTAAGTTGCCAGTTGCCGATCAGACCGAGGTAAATTGCTTCCGCCGGAGCGGGGGGGAGGGGCTTGACCGTAAACGGCGCGGACGGGGCAAAACTCAGGGTGTAAGGTTTGTAATTATTTGCACCCATAAAAAAGTCGAAAGCCGAAGAACGGCGGTTTTGCGATGCGGTATCGGCGATATTGATTGTGAGCGAGGCTTTGGGGTCGATTTTACCGGGCTTGAGCGGTCGCATAACGGTTTTGAAATCGAATTTGATGTAATTCCTGCCGTTGTGAATAGTTCGACGGTAAATAGGCATATCGAAATTCGCGCTTTGACCGTTTTCCCATTGGTAGCTTTTGAGCAGAATATCATCTGCTCCGTCAAAAGTCGGCAGTTGTGAGAGTTGCGGTTTTAACGCGTCTAAGACAAATACCGAAACAGTAACGGGGATCGCTTCGCCGACAAAATAAAATTCGCGCTTATTTGCAATATCGAACTGCCCGAAAATTGCCTCGTCAATAGCGAGTGATCGCCCCGCACTGTCGTTTACTTTCATCTCCGACTGGGGTACGATGTTCACTTCG
>JAISIP010000128.1 GCA_031261965.1 Victivallales bacterium
TTCGAGCAAATTGCGCAAAAATTCGATCTTTTCGGGAGGGGATAATACTTCAAATCCGGCGGGCGAGGAGTAAGGTTTTAGGAGCTTTTCCGCCTTGTCGAGCTGGTCGCTTTGGCGCAACTGCGCCGCCGTCTCCCAGTTCGATGCACCAAACACAACAGTTGCAAATACAAAACAAGCTAACACACTTATCAGTAATGATTTCGCTTGTCTACTCAAAGTGTAATATATACCCCCGTCACCCGCGGAACGATTATCTGCTCTGCTCTGCTCCTAATAAACATGATTTTTCTCCCCTTGTTTAAACGAACTCTAAAAGTACAATAATCCTGGTTTATAAGAATGCAAGCCAGTTTTAAGAAAAATTCAATAATTTTTTGACGGGTAAATTATAGAGGAATTCTTTTCGCGCTTTTCGCGGTTGTTATACAAGAAACGGGCGACCGAGGCGGTCGCCCCTACATCGACCACTACCCACTAATCACTACCCACTTAAAAATCCCGCATTCCGCATTCCGCATTTATCCGTCCGTCGTACGGACAAAAGGTTTCTCTTTCCCGCAAAAATCGTCTCCGAAAAAAAGCGTTTCCGCGTAATTGCTTAAAAAGTAACGACTTCGTTGCGTCGGGCAGAGGTAAACACCGCTTCGATAAGTTTCATGGAGCGAAGCAATTGGTCGTGCGTCACCACGATTTCGGCTTCGTTATTTAAGGTCGCAATGACGTTCTTATAATATTCTTCCCAATCGGACCGGACTTTTTCGATCGGAAAACGTTCCACGGTAGTGGTGTCGCGGGGTGCCATCGTACGAGTCAGTCCGGCTCCGGCGGAAACCGGGGCGACATCATCGTCGTTGTGGTTAAAAATCCGTGCAATTTCGCCCTCGCAATCCCAGTTGCGGATAATCGCCGCACCGCCGTCGCCAAAAGCGTACCAGCGCGGCATCTCGATGAAGTTGCAGGTCTTCACCTCCACCAGCCACTCGATATTGTTCTCAAATCGAGCCAGCACGGTAAATCCCTCGTCACATTCGGCGTTGGTGAGATAATCCAAAGTTCCGTAAATCGAAAGCAATTTGTAATTCTTCATCATGGTCAACATCTGGTCGAGCAAATGCACCCCCCAGTCAAGCAACATACCGCCGCCATGCGCTTTTTCTTCACGCCAACCGCCGGGGATACCACGCGAACCATGCACGCGGGATTCAATCCGAAACACATTGCCAATCTCGCCGGATTCGATGATTTTGCGTATGGTCAAAAAATCTTCGTCCCAACGCCGATTCTGGTGAACGGTAAAAAGTTTGCCGTATTTGTTGGCGGCTTTGATCATCTCCTCAAGTTCGCAGGAGTTCATCGCCACAGGTTTTTCACAAATCACGTTTTTCCCAGCGGCAAGTGCGGCAAGTGCAATCGGCATATGAACGTCGTTTGGTGTCGCCACGGTCACAAGCTCAACTGACGGGTCGGCGAGAAGTTCTTCTTGCGAAGCGTAAGCGTGTCTACTTTTGCTTTCTGCCACTAAATTCCGTTCAGGGTTGATGTCGTAAACTCCGCAAAGTTTAACTCCTTGTACGCTTTCCATTTTTGAAGCGTGAAATTCACCCATGCCCCCGTAGCCGATAACGGCTCCGCCGATCACTTTACTGCTCATTTTTACCGATTTACCTTTTAAGAAATCAATCTTTTGGGAAATAAGACACGTAAATTTACGTAAGTTACATAACATAAACGAAAAATGTGGGATTTCAATATTGAAAATATGTTTTGGCCGTTTTTTCTCGACTTTGTGAAAAATTTCTATTAAATTTCAATCGTGATATACTTTTTTTCGGTATTTTTCGATGTCGAATTTTGGCGCAAAAAAAGGCGGGCGATACAAACTTCGCCCACCTTTGTAAAAACTCCTAAAAAATCACTTGTACTTCGGCAACATATCGCCATGAGCGGCGATGAGTTCGTCACACATTTTTACGATGTCATCGATGGCAAGCTCGGCACTGGTGTGGGGATCGAGCATCGCCGCCTGATAAATCCTCTCGCGCTTTTTGGTCAACGCCGCTTCAATAGTTAGAAGTTGAACGTTGATATTGGTCATATTCATTGCCGCGCATTGGGTCGGCAACTCGCCGACGTAACAGCCCTGTACCCCGTTGCCGTCCACCAAGCAGGGGACTTCCACCACCGCGTTTGCCGGTAGATTCGGAATAAATCCGTGGTTCATCACATTTCCGCCAAGCTTAAACGGCTTGTTCGTGACGACCGCCTCCATGATTCCCGAGCCGTACTCATGGGAGAGTTTATGCGACAAATGCGGATCGCTGGACAGTTTTTCGTATTGGCTCTTCCACTCCCCAATCTGTTTAATACACCTTCTCGGATATTCATCCAACGGGATATTGTATTCATCGATCAACTCCGGGTATTTCGATTTGATCCAGTAGGGTTGGTATTCGGCATTGTGTTCGCTTGATTCGGTCACATAATAGCCGAAACGGCGCATCATTTCGATGCGGATCATATTGCCGGATTTATCCTTGGGGTCTTTTGCGGCACGCCACATCGCCATTTTTTTATCAGCAAGGTTTTTCAGTTCCGGGTAGATGTCTTTGCCGTTTTCGCTGATCGAAAGCAACCATGCCATGTGGTTGATCCCGGCGATATGAGCGTGG
>JAISIP010000133.1 GCA_031261965.1 Victivallales bacterium
ATTCCGCTTGCCGCCGACGGGTCGTATTTTGATCAGCTCCGTCAGCGGGAGTTGTTCGATCTTTATCTGGGGCAAAGATTTACCCCGGTTTCAGCGCAAAAGGTGCAAAAAACGCAAAAACTTGACTCCAAAGCGATAGAGAATTATTGGGATTTTCTCTCTGCTAATCTGAATATTGAGGTGATTCGCCGCGCTGAATTTACCTTGCTCGCTGATTTTTGCAACGGTTCGGGTGCGTTATATGCGAAAAAGTTTGCCGATTTACTTGGAATTAAGTTGATCGCGTTAAACGATATTGCCTGTGGAACGATTCCGCGTGACCCTGAGCCGCGACCGCGCAGTGCGTCGTCGATTCGCTCGATTATTGCGCCGCTTGAAGCCGATGTCGGATTGGTTTTTAACAGCGATATGTCGCGAATGGAGATCGTGACCGATTCCGGCGAACCGTTGAGTGAAGAGTTGACTTACCCGTTGGTCGCCGATTATTTGCTTGAGAAGTTGCCCAAAGGCGTTACTGTTGTAACTAATGTTTGCACCACTCGTACGGTTGACGATGTTGCATCTCGGCACGGTGCGTTGCTGGAGAAAGCCCGGGTCGGGCAGTCGGCGGTAATCGATCTGGCGCGTTCCGTCGATGCAGGAATCGCCGGGGAGGGCAGTGGCAGTTTCACCACGGCATCATTGCGCGGGTTTGATGGATTTTTTATGACCGGGTTGTTGCTCGAGTCGATCGCAATTCGCGAAAAATCACTAAGTGAACAGCTTGTTCATCTACCTCGTTATGAGATGGTTAAGCAGGCGATCCCGGTGAATTCGCCCAATTCATATTCGATGTTGCGGCAAATGGTTCGCGAATTCGGCGATGAGGCGCGGTTTTCGGAGTCGGACGGCTTGCGTTTCGATTGGCAAGACGGATTTTTAAGTTTGCGTCTTTCGTCTACGGAGGCGGCGTTGCGCTTGATTTCGGAGTCGAAATCGCGGGAAACCGCGCTGGAACGGGCATGGCGTGCCAGATTGGCATGGGAGCGTTTATAGGATATTTCAAAAAAGGAGTTGATTATGGCGATCAAGAATTTGGTTCAGATTATGGTAAAACGGCTGATCAAACTTGCAGTGCTTTTGGTGCTTCTTTACGGCGCGGTCTGGTGCTATTTTAACTGGGATTATGTGCTGGAGAAATTTGGCGCAAACTACGAAGTTACGCGTTACGGTGTCGTCTGGAACACCAATCTTTCTTCCGCCAAACGCGTGGCACAGAAGAACAATCGAAACATTTTGGTGGTCTATGTGAATTCCGGTGCAAAACATGCTCCAAGTGACCTTTTGATCGACCGGATTATTCCGACTGCCCAATTTAAAGCCGTGACCGACACTTATATCCCGTTGCTTGCCGATGTCCGCCAGGGAGTTGAAGAGAAAGTGAGACCCCAAAAGAATCGCGAAGAGATCATCAAACAATATGACTTGAGCAACCGTTACGGGCAATTGCTGTTGCTCGACCCCAAGGGCAAGGAATTATCGCGGGTGCAATATTCCAATCAATCGATTGCGCTGTTGATCGATCAGCTTTCTGGCGGTAAATTCAAGGCATTGTCACCGATTCAACGCGCCGACGTGAAAAATCCTTTCACCGAGAGCGAAAAAAAAGGCAAAAAGCGTGGTCAAATCGGTCGAAAAAGTAAGCCAGGACGCGATTGAGAAAACCTCGGAGAACCTTGATAAGTAGTGTGTCGAAATTCGGGGAGGGAAGCAAAATGTATTTTTTAGCTAAATACCCGGTTTTTCGAGCTGGTCTCATGTCGGTTTTCGCGCTTTTGGCAGGTTGCTCGCCGCTGGAACGGCTTAAGAGTGCCGCCAAGAGCGGAGAGCCGCAGGCGCAGTATGAACTTGCCAGATATTACCGCACCGAGAATCCCGCATTCGCATTTCTCTGGATGCGCCGTGCCGCTGAACAAAATTATCCCGAGGCGATGGTCAAAATCGGCAAATACTATTTCGACGGATTCGGGATCGGTCGGGATAAAAATGCGGCGTTCTACTGGTGGCGAAAAGCGGCACTGGATAATGGCAACCTCGAGGCCGCCGAGTTGCTTGAGGAATCGTTGTTGCCCGATCCTCCGCCCGGACAAGCGAAATCGGCGATTGCCGCCGGGGGACTGTTGCTTGCCGACCCGGAGTGCAAAGAGCGTAAGCAAATTGCGCAACGACTGCTGAACGAAGGCATTAAATTGCGCAAATCGTTGCGTTTGTCAAGTCGCTATAAGGAGCTTTTGGAGGTCGAAAAAGAGTTCACCGCGATATTCCGGCGATCTCTGGAGCATTTCGATTTGACCAATCCCAAAGTGCTGGAAGCCATGGATCACTTGAGCGACGAAACTTATCGTATTCCTCCGTTAACAGGAAATCCGCCGGCACCGACTGAAACGGACGCTTTATGTCTTGAATTCGCCGCGTTGCTTGACGCATGTGACCGGCTGGAAACCGACGACCTGCCTGAGTTGATGGCAGTGGCGAATGAGTTGCCGGATTTCCAGGATTTTCTCTCTACAGTTCCTGATTTAATCGTGCCGATGTTTTTTGGCAGACCGGAGTTGTACGGTGAAATTAAGGCGGGAAGATCTTTTTACGATTTTGCACTGTTCGGCACGTATATGAAAATTCGGCGCGATTTTGATTCATATTCACGCTCGTTCCCGGTGCTGGAGGTCAGTCGCTCTGTTCGCGTGGGTAAAGGGAAGTTTCTTTTTGCTCTGCCGGGGCTGCTGCCAATTTCGGCGGATAAGTCGGTAAAATACGGCAAATGCGAACTCTTTGGCGTGCAGATTTGGCCTTTCCCCGAGGAGGATTTTCAATCGATACGCGCCAAGGTTGAACTTAAATATGGCGTGCTCACGCCGGTAAATCACACCTTTGAGCTGATTTGCGAGAGTCGCCCGTATATTGTCAGGATCACTGTTCCGGCATACCGGCGTATCGGCGGCAAACTTAAGGTGATGCTTTTTGACCGGGTCAAGCCGAGCAAAGTGGAACTGGTAGATTTGGTTCCGAATTCGCCGGAATTTCGACATTGGCAGAATTATATCGCAATGAACAGCGTTAACGGGGTGTTTACCTATAAATATCGAAATTCTGTACAGCGACTTACTTTGGACAACGCCTACGAACGGTTGAAGTTGAGAAATTACGAAAAAAACGCGTTTATCAGGCGGATCAAAAATAGATATTTTCCGGGGCGTATGCTCGAAGTGATCGATGTCCGACGCGTCGCAATTCTTGCTTCTGCCATGAATCAAAAGTAAGTGTTTCAATCGCGGATAAAGTTTGTGGCAATCGGCGTTTCGCTTTGTGGCTTGGGGATTTGCGCTTTGTTTATGCAATGCAGCAGCCACGCCATGTTTTTTCCGAGAGTTCGCATAATTTGAAGCCCTTCGAGGTCGCGTTTGACCTCATCGGGCGTGTTGCCATGAACCATATTCCAGTATTGGGACGAGACGATCGGCATATTCGAGATGCTGAAGTATTTATTCAGCCGGTCAAAGGCGGCGGTGGCTCCGCCCCGACGGCAACTTACCACCGCCGCGGCGGGTTTATAAGCGTAGAGACGACTCTTCATAAAGAAAACCCGGTCGAGCATGGCGCAGAGTTCCCCGTTGGGGGCGGCGTAATAGACCGGCGAGCCGATTACTACCCCGTCGGCGACTTTGAATTTATCAATGACGGTGTTGACCGGGTCGTCGGCAAATATGCACTTGCCGCTTTCGGCACACTTGCCGCATGCGGTACACCCGCGTATGGGGCGGTTGCCGATGTGAAAAATTTCGGTTTCGATACTGTTCTTTTGAAGCTCGGAGGCGACTTCAGACAGCGCGGTATAAGTGCAATTATGGGCGTGGGGACTGCCGTTGATCAGTAGTACTTTCATAGTGTAATTCTCCTTAGAACTATCGAAATATACCACTGTAATAGCCAAAATTCCTGTTTGATACGGTAAAAATCGCTGTTTTTTTAGCTGACGAGCTTGATTTTTTATTTTTTTACGCCATATTATTTGCAATTACGAAAGGTTTTTCATTTTGAATTGTTCGGCATACAAGCAAGTCAAAGGTTGGCGATGGCAGTGGCGAAAGCCCGCTGTGGTCACTACTGTCATGCTTTGAAGAGCCGGATAACTATATAAAAAAACTATATACATAATACCGGCATATTGACGAATAGTTCCGGTTGCAGCGGGTTCAATTACAACAATTGAGCCCGCTTTTTTTGTGCCAAGATTTCCAAATTATCAATAAAAATCACCAATAAAACATGGAGAAACAAATGCAAAGTTTTGAAGAATTCAGGGAGCTTGCCCAAGGAGTCAATCTGATTCCGGTGGTAAAGACCCTGATCGCCGATCTTGAAACCCCGGTTTCGGTATTGGCGCGGCTGGTCAACGATGAAAACGTCTTTTTGCTTGAGAGCGTCGAGGCGGGCGAACGGTTTGGGCGTTACTCGTTTATCGGGCTGAATCCGCGGGGAGTCTTTACCGTGGAATCGGGCAAAGCCTACTTTGCCGACCGGACCGGTAAACGCGAGCTTGACGCGCCGGACGAACCGTTTATGGCACTAAGAGGATTGCTAAAAGGGGTTCGTCCGGCGATTGTGCCGGGGCTGCCCCCGCTCTTTGGCGGAGCGGTTGGTTGCCTCGGCTATGAGACAGTGCGGGAGTTTGAAGCGTTACCGGAGCCGAAACCGGGGCTTGAAGGTCCGACTTCGGCGATGTTGCTCACCGATGAGATGATTATCTTTGACAACGTCAAACACACAGTAACTGTAAGTGTTTGCGTTCGCCCGGAGGAGTTTGCGAGCCTTAAGGCGGCGTATGAAAATGCGGTCGAACGAATCGAGGCGATTGTCCGACGGATGAAGTCCCCGCCGAAAATCGCGCAATCAAACTCAAAATCCGCGCCGGAACTGGTTTCCAACTGCGGGCGGGCAACTTATATGGATATGGTGGAAAAAGCCCGGAAACACATCTACGACGGCGATATAATTCAGGTGGTTCTATCGCAAAAATTCTCCGCCGAGACCGACATTCCCCCGCTCCAGCTCTATCGGGCGTTGCGTTTAATCAATCCGTCGCCTTACACCTTCTTTTTGAAAATCGGCGAAAGAATCCTGATCAGTTCTTCACCTGAAACACTCTGTAAGTTAGACAACGGCAACGCACTGTTGCGTCCGATCGCCGGGACTCGCCCGCGTGGCAAAAACCACGCCGAAGATATGGCGTTGTCTGACGAGCTTTTGCGCGATGAAAAAGAGCGTGCCGAACACTTAATGCTGGTTGATCTTGCACGGAACGACATCGGGCGGGTCGCTCTCCCCGGCAGCGTGCAGGTCAAAGATTTTATGAGTATTGAACGTTATTCGCATGTTATGCACCTGGTCAGCACGGTCGAAGCTCTGCTCAAAGACAATTGCGATGCGTTTGATTTGGTGCGTTCGTCGTTCCCGGCGGGAACGCTGTCGGGTGCACCCAAGATTCGAGCCATGGAGATTATTCGCGATCTTGAGCCGATACCGCGCGGCATGTACGGCGGTGCGGCAGGTTATTTTAGTTATACCGGCAATATGGATTTGGCGATCACTATTCGCACGATTATTTTGAACGGCAAAAAAATGGATATTCAAGCCGGTGCGGGGATCGTTTACGATTCCGACCCGGCGACCGAATATCAGGAGACTTGCAACAAGGCGGCGGCAATGCTAAAATCGATTCGGCTTGCCGCGGCGAATCTTGAGTTGTAAAGAAGGTGATAAAATGATTTTAATGTTAGATAATTTTGATTCGTTCACGTATAACCTTGTCCACTATTTTCAGCAGTTGGAGCAAGAAGTTGAAGTTCGGCGCAACAACGCAATTACAACTGAAGCGGCGATTGCAATGCGTCCTGAGGCGATCGTACTTTCGCCAGGACCGGGGCGCCCCGCCGATGCCGGAATTATGCCGGAATTAGTCGCTCGAGCCGCCGCCGGGGGGATTCCAATGCTTGGAGTTTGCCTCGGTCATCAGGCGATCGGGGAGGCGTTCGGAATGAAATTGGTCAACGCAAAACGGATTATGCACGGCAAGGTTTCTGAAATCACCCACGATAATCGCGGGGTTTTCAAAGGGTTGCCGTCCAAGGTAAAAGTGGTGCGTTATCACTCGCTTGCTTTATTGGAAGATACTTTGCCTTCGGAGCTTGAAATTACTGCACGAAGCGAAGACGGCGAAGTTATGGGCATTCGTCATCGGGAGTTGCCGATCGAAGGGATTCAGTTTCATCCCGAATCGATTTTGACCACTACAGGCAAACGGCAACTGGCAAACTTTCTTGAAATCATCGCGGACAATCGCCGCAATCGGAGGTAAATTATGCTTTCAACATACACGAACAAACTTTTTGACCGTTGTGACTTGAATTCTGTGGAAATGGAGGAGTCTTTGCGGATTATCACCGGCGGCGAAGTTCCCCATTCGCAAATCGGCGCGTTTCTTGCGGCGTTGCGCATGAAAGGGGTCTCTTGTTCCGAACTGGTCGGCGCGGCGCGAATGCTTCGTCGTGCCGCAACTTTTATCGATTGCGGGCAGCGTGAAGTGGTCGATGTGGTCGGTACCGGCGGGGACGGGTCAAACAGTTTTAATATCTCGACCAGCAGCGCATTTGTCGCAGCAGGAGCGGGAGTCACGGTGGCGAAACACGGCAATCGCGCCGCCTCAAGCCGATGCGGTTCGGCGGATGTGCTTGCCGCGCTGGGCTACAATTTGGACGCTCCGATTCCGATAATCGAGCATGAGATAATCGAACATGGAATCGGCTTTCTCTATGCGGCAAAGATGCATCCGACGCTCGGCAGCGTGGCGGTAATTCGGCGCGAACTGAAAATTCGCACGATTTTTAATATGATCGGACCGTTGTGCAACCCGGCGGGGGCTAAAGCGATCGTCTTGGGTGTTTACGCCCCAGAATTGACCGAGCTGTTTGCCGCTGCCTTAAGAGAACTCGGTGTGCGTCGCGCTTTGGTCGTGCATGGCATGGAGGGTATCGACGAAATAAGCTGTTGCGGTCCGACCCGGGTAACGGAGCTTAAAGACGGCGAAATACGTACCAGCGAACTTTTGCCGGAACTGTTGGTCGGAGAATGTTACGACCCGGCGGAGATCGTCGGCGGCACGCCGGAGGAGAACGCCGTTATTCTTCGCTCGGTGCTGGACGGCACCAATGCTGGCGGTCCGCGGGCTTCGGTTCTCTTGAATGCCGGTGCGACGATCTACGTGGCGGGCGGCGCACCGACATTGCGCGACGGAATCCGCAAGGCGGTTGTCTCCATCGACTCCGGCGTGGCATTGAGCAAACTTGAACAACTCATTAAGGCGAGCCATGGAAAAAGTGCTTGAAACGATTGTGACAAAAAGCCGTATTGAATTGGCGGATAAAAAGTTGCATATTCCTGTAAGTAACTTGGAGCAGATGATCAATTCTGCCCCGAAAACCCGTGGATTCAAGGCGGCTTTGCAGCGGGACGGCGTGCAAATTATCGCGGAGTTGAAATCGGCGTCACCATCCAAGGGGGTGATCCGTGAACATCTTGATATTGAACATGTTGCTCCGGAATTGGAAAACGCAGGTGCGGCGGCACTCTCGGTGTTGACCGAAGAGAATTTTTTCTTAGGTTCGCTAAAGAATTTGCAAATAGCACGCGAAAGCGTATCTATTCCGTTGTTACGCAAAGACTTTATCTATGACGAATATCAAATTCTCGAAGCCCGGGTGTATGGTGCGGACGCGATTTTGTTGATCGCTGCCATGCTAAGCGTGGCAGAGTTTCGCCGTTTATACTCATTTGCCGGATCACTTGGGCTTGATGTACTATGCGAAGCACATACGGCAGAAGAACTTGCGATGTTGCTTGATAACGGTGCTGAAATTGTCGGGGTAAATGCCCGCAATCTTTCGACTTTTAACACAAGTCTTGAGCTTGCCGGGAAACTTATCGGGCAAATTCCGCCCGGCAAAGTCGCAGTATCAGAGAGTGCGATCAAGAACGCGGAAGACGTAAAGCAACTTCAAGCACTTGGTGCTAAGGCTTTTCTGATTGGTGAAACGTTAATGCGTTCGGAACATCCGGGGGAGATGCTATGCAAACTGCTGTCAAAGTGAAAATTTGCGGATTGACCCGACGCGAAGATGTTGAGCTTGCTATTGAACTGGGGGCGGATTATCTCGGATTTGTGCTGATTCCAAGTTCCAAACGCTATGTCACTTTAGCGCAAAGCCGGGATTTGACGGCAAATGTGCCTTTGAAGGTAAAAACTGTTGCCGTGGTCGCCAATCCAAGTTCGGCTGAGTTGAACGAAATTCGCGACATTTTTAATATAGTTCAGTTTCACAGTGACGAGTCATCGGAAATTGCGCAAGGGGCAAATAGCTGGAAGGCGCTTTCGTCTTGCACGGATTCGACGAAATTCGATGAGTACAAGGTCGGACGCTTTGTGGTCGATTCCGCCGTCGGCGGGTCGGGAATCTGTTGCGACTGGAATATCGCCGCCGAGGTGGCAAAGCGATATAAAATCCTGTTGGCAGGCGGGTTAAGCCCGGAAAACATCGCCGAAGCAATCAGAGCGGTAAGACCGTGGGGCGTGGATGTCGCCGGAGGGGTGGAAAGTTCCCCCGGAATCAAATCAAAAGAAAAAATGGTTCGTTTTATAAAGGAAGCAAAAAAATGAATACCCATTTTGGCATTTACGGCGGTCAATATATCGCCGAAACTCTTATGCCGACGCTTATTGAGCTTGAAAAAGAGTATCTAAAAGCGAAAAATGACCCGGCATTTATAGCGGAATATCGCGATTTATTGACCGATTACGTCGGTCGCGAGTCGCCGCTTTATTACGCGAAACGGCTTACCGAGTCACTCGGCGGAGCGCGTATTTATCTCAAACGTGAGGATTTAAACCACACCGGAGCGCATAAAGTCAACAACACGATCGGTCAGGCGTTGTTGGCGCGGCGCATGGGCAAAACCCGGTTGATCGCTGAAACCGGGGCGGGAATGCACGGAGTCGGCACGGCGACGGTCGCGGCACTGTTCGGCTTGGAGTGCGATGTTTTTATGGGCGAAGTAGATGTGGCTCGGCAAGCACCCAACGTCGAACGCATGAGAACTCTCGGAGCAAGGGTGATTTCGGTATCCTCCGGCTCCGGCACGCTTAAAGACGCGATGAACGAAGCGATCCGCAACTGGGTTGCCACCGCCGAAAACACTTTTTACGTGATTGGTACGGTAGCGGGACCTCACCCGTATCCGACCATGGTTCGCGATTTTCAAGCGGTAATCGGGACGGAAAGCCGTCGCCAGATTTTGGAAAAACGCGGCAAACTCCCTGCCGAGGTGATCGCCTGTGTCGGTGGCGGCAGCAACGCCATCGGCATTTTCTCGGCGTTTATCGACGACCCCGCAGTGAAGCTCACCGGGGTGGAAGCCGGGGGGAGGGGACTACATACAAATGAACACGCCGCGAGCATCAACGGCGGTCGGGTCGGAGTGCTGCACGGGTGCAAAACCTATTTGCTGCAAACTCCCGACGGGCAGATCCTTGAAGCGTATTCGGTTTCAGCGGGGTTGGATTACCCCGGAGTCGGACCTGAACACAGCTTCCTGGCGGATTCCGGACGGGTAAAATACGAGGTGATCAACGATAATGAGGCACTGGAAGCCTTTGACACGCTTTCGCGCCTGGAGGGAATTATCCCCGCACTCGAATCCAGCCACGCTGTGGCGCAGGCGATTAAAAGCGCGAAAAATTATTCCCCTGACGAGTCGATTGTCGTCAACCTTTCCGGGCGCGGAGACAAGGATATGGAGAATGTTGCAAATTATAAGGCTGCCTCTAAAAAAAGTTTGGAGAAATAAAATGACTACAACGCGAATCAATCGCTGTTTTGAACGTTGCCGTGCCGAAAAGCGCGGAGCTTTGGTGGTATTTGCCTCGGTCGGTTGCCCGACCTTGAAGGAGAGCGAAGAGTTGATCGATCGTCTGATTGATGCCGGAGCTGATATGATCGAACTTGGCGTGCCGTTTTCCGACCCGATGGCGGACGGTGTGACAATTCAGAAATCAGGGCAAATCGCGCTTTCCGCCGGAACGACTTTGCCTGAAATTATTGAAATTGCCAAGCGAATCCGCCAGGCACACCCGGAAACG
This sequence comes from Victivallales bacterium, assembly GCA_031261965.1. GTDB lineage: Bacteria > Verrucomicrobiota > Lentisphaeria > Victivallales > Victivallaceae > Victivallis. The sequence continues at coordinate 10,229 of JAISIP010000133.1, forward strand.
CCTTTAATTTTATTTTCGTATTACAATGTATTGCTCAATTACGGACTTGAACGGCTTGGTTCCGATTTAAAAGCCGCCGGAGTTGACGGCGTGCTGGTGATCGATTTACCGTTGGAGGAGCGGGAGGAAATTATGCCGATGTGCGAGGTAAATGATATTTCATTTATTCCGCTGATTTCTCCTGCCACATCGACGGAGCGGGCTAAACAGATCGCCGAAAATTGCAACGGATTTGTCTATTGCATAACAGTTCGCGGTGTGACCGGCGTGCGTAACACCCTGCCGCCGGAGTTGTCCGCCGAGCTTGAAGCGGCAAAAACGGCGTGTCAACTCCCGGTTGCGGCGGGTTTTGGGATTTCCACCCCGGAAATGGCGCGAAGCGTCGCAAAACATGCTGATGCCGTGGTGGTCGGCAGCGCGGTGATGAAAAGCCTGATTGAAGAGGGATCCAATGCGGCGGTGACACTGGTTGCGAAGCTTGCCAAAGGAATGCGTTAATTTTTTTCATTTTGAAGTTGACATAATGAAAATTTGAGTGTACAATAATAAGCAGGAGAAAAAAAGTTCTAATTTCATAGAGGGATGGGTATGGCGGAAGTCGAGATTCGTCCTCCTCGCGACGAGGCGGAAATGCGGCAATTGTGGCATCTGAACCACAAGGTATTTTCAGAAGAGTTACATCAGCACGATGTTCATGACAACGGGTTGTTAATCGATAAGTTCCATGCCAAAAACCTTTATTACGCCGGATGGGACAAGGGCGAGGCGGTCGGCATGATTTGCGCCCACTGGCAAGAGCCGTTTTCGGCGGTGGAACGCTTTGGCGAAACTATGCGCAAAGCGATGATTCCGGGTAAAACCGCCGAGCTTAGATTGTTCGCCGTTCGCCCCGAATACCGCAAAACGCCGTTGGCACCGCGACTTGGGGCGACGATCTTTAAGAAGCTCGACGAAATGGGTTATTGCTTGTTGATTATCTCGGGAATATCCGAGCAAAAAGAGTTTTATGAACATATTGGTTTTCGGGTGGTGGGCGACCCGGTGCAAGACGGGGAGGCGTTGTTCTACCCGATGGTGGCTGATTTGCCGCCGATCTTGCGCCGTTGCGCACTGGCCGTTGCGAGGTGTACTAAATGAGACGTCTTGAACTTGTTCCGACCGTACCGCACTTGTTTCCCGACACCAAAGAGGCGATCAAAGAGCCGCTGTTTTCGCATCGTAGCGAGAGGTTCAGCGATCTGTTTCGTTCGACGGTCAATCAGTTGCGAAAACTTAGTGCCGATCGGTTTCACCCGGTTATTGCAGCAGGTACCGGAACCTGGGCAAATGAGCTTATGGTCTGGAATATCGTTCCCGGCGCACGCAAAGTCCTGGTGATTTCCAACGGAGAATTTGGCGATCGGTTGCTGAAACAGTGCCGAAATTGCCACCCCGGCACGATCGCACTAAAATTTGAGTGGGGCGAGGCGTATGACCGGGAACGGATCGAGTCTTGCCTTGCCACCCATCCCGAAGTGGATTGGATTTTCGGTGTGGCTACCGAGACCAGTTGCGGGCGGGCTAACAATATTGAGTTGTTGGACGAAATCGCCGCACCACGGGGAATTCGGATCGCCCTGGACGGGGTAAGTGCGGTTGGGCTTGCCCCGAAACTGTTTCGCAACAAAAGTTTGCATGTAGTGAGCGCATCGAGCGGTAAGGCGCTGGCGGGTTTGCCGGGAATTTCGATTGTCTTGATCGATGAGAGCGTGACACCGGCGGCGGCGGAACATCGGGCGGAGTCGCTGGACTTGGCGAAACTCATTGCGGCGGAGGCTTCCTCCGGCATGGTGCGAAATACTCTCAGCTCAATGCAACTCATGGCGTTGGAGTCGAGTTTGCGGGCGATCGGCGATTGCGTGGAGTATTCTGCGCGAATTGGTGCATTAAAGGAGCGGGCGGTTGACGGGTTGCGCAAACTTGGGATTGAGCCGCTCCCGGGCAGTAACAGCCCGATGGTGACGGCATTTCACCGTCCCCCCGAACCGCGCTGGAGCAAAATGCTTAAGGCATGGGAAGCTTCGGGTGTCGATGTCTATTATCGCCCCTGTTACCTTGAAGAACGTCAACTTTTTGAAATTGCCGCAATGGGCGACTTGCACGAAGAAGACATCGACCGAATGCTCGGTGCCGTCAAAGACCTGTAAAAACCGCAACCCCCCCGTTTGTGGCAAGTGGTGCTACGAGCGGGAGAGCATTTCTTCGATCGGTTTGACGGCGGAATGCATAACTTCGGTGGAGAGTTCGATTTGCTCGGTTAGGTTTTTTAGGCAATCGCGGACATTTTCAAGCGTGATTTTTTTCATGTTCGGGCATAGCATTTCCGGCTTAAGCGGGTAAAATTTCTTATCGGGATTTTCGCTTTTCAGGCGGTGTAAAATCCCCGTCTCTGTACCGATGATAAACTCCTGTTCGGGAGATTCCCTGACGAATTTCAATATTCCCCCGGTACTCAACGCTTCATCCGCAAGCGCGACGACTTCAGTGTCGCATTCGGGGTGAACGAGTACTTTGGCTCCGGGATGAAGTTTTCTTGCAGTTTCGATCATTTGCGGAGTCACCCGGTCGTGAGTCGGGCAAAATCCCGGCCAAAGCAACATATTTCGTTTGAGTTTCCGATTTAGATTGCCGCCGAGATTGCGATCGGGCAAAAAAAGGATTTCGCGATCAAGCGGAATCGAGTTGATGATCTTCTCGGCGTTACCCGATGTGCAGCAAATATCCACGTGGCTTTTTACCCCGGCGGTGGTATTGACATATGCTACAATAACAGTTTCGGGGTGGGTGGCTTTGTAATCGGCGACTTTTTCGGCACTTGCCATATCCGCCATCGGGCAACCCGCATCCGAATTCGGCAATAAAACCATCGAATCCGGCGAGAGCAGTTTGGCGCTTTCCGCCATGAAACGGACTCCGCAAAAAACGATGACCGGCGCTTTGGCGTTTTTCGCCTTGATCGAAAGTTCGAGCGAATCCCCGGTGAAATCGGCGATGTCCTGCAATTCCGGCCGGACGTAGTTATGGGCGAGAATAATCGCCTTGCGCTCTTGCTTAAGTTGTTTGATTTCATCAATAAGATCAGACATCTATAACTCCTGAAATTTTGTGTTTTAAGACAATACGTTGAATAATGTTAAACGCCGATTCGGCTTCGGCAATGGTCGAGTCAATCCCGAATGAAACGCGCAACGCCCCGGCGGCGGCAATCGGTTCGATGCCTTGAGCTAAGAGAATGCGCGAAATTTCTCCCGCGGAGCAAGCACTGCCGGAAGAGACGCAAAGCCCGGCTTGCCCAAGCTCCCCGACTAACTTTTCCCCATTCAGCCCCGGAAACAGGACGCAACAAGTTTGCGGCAGACGTTGACTATCGGCAGCGACGATTTTACAGTTCAAACCAGAAGCCGACAACAACTTTTCAAAACGATCGCGAGGAGCGGAATCCGGGTAGCGAACCTGACCTGCGGCAACTCCAAACCCGACTATACCGGGGACGTTGAGCGTACCGGCACGCAATCCGTTTTGCTGACCGCCGCCGGTCAATAATGCTTGGCAATGCTCGGGATCGCGGACGAAAAGTGCTCCGATTCCTTTAGGACCGTAAATTTTGTGGGCGGAAAACGCCATAGTATCGCAGTTGAGCCGACTTACGTCAAGCGGAATTTTGCCCACGGCTTGAGTTGCGTCAAAGTGCAACGCAATACCGCGACGGCGAATTTCATCGGCGAACTGTTCCGCATCCTGCAACAGTTCGCCACTTTCGTGATTGGCGAGATTAAGCGCGACTAAACGGGTTCGACCGGTCAAATTTGCGATTATCGATTCCGCATTGGGTGCTGATAAACTCACGTTGCCGCGCAGATGGGCAGTTTGATAAATCGACGCGTGTTCGGCATTGGACAGCACGATTTCACTTCCCGGCGGAGCTTGAAAAATCGCCTGATTATTCGCCTCGGTGGCACTTCCGGTAAAAATAATCTGCTCCGGGGTTGCGCCGATGAGTTCCGCCACGGCGACGGTGGCGTTATTGACCGCCTTTGCCGCTGCCTGACCGAATGGGTGGGTACTTGCCGGATTGCCGAACTCTTTTTGCCCAAAAATCGACATAGCATCGATGCATTGAGATAGGCAAGGGGTGGTGGCGTTGTAATCAAGATAAATCATTATTAGTCGATTATGCAAAAGTCGATTTATTATTCCGGTGAAAAACAGCGGCTGCAATGCCAGATATTAGTGCCGTCGGGCAATTCGATCAAGAGGTCCGACCCGTAATGTTCGGCGAGGTTTTGCAAGAACGTGCCAATCCCGCTGTGGTCGAGCGGGAAGACATCTTCGAGAGCGGAGAGACGAACCTTGAGCAGGGCGTATCGACCGCTGGCGAGATGAATTGTTAAAACTTTTTTCAACTCATTTATATCGCTAAAAGAAGCCTTGCTGCCGATCCGAACAGGTTGATCTTTGGTATAATCGAGCGTAAGAATCGTGTTGGGCAAATAATTCGGCTTGAGATGTGGTTTAAGTGCCGAGCAGTAGATTCGATTTCGTTCTTTCCATGTGCGGTCAAACGGGCGAAACAGATCATTTTTTCGGGAAATTTTTACAGCGGAAATAAAAGCGACCGCTTCGCTTATATTGTCATCGTCTTTGAACGGTCTGACTTGGATTTCTCTCTCCGGCGTTTTGCTGCCGGGTGCAAGCCAAGGCGAGAAACGTGAGGTGATTGTAAAATTGCGATTTTCTATTTCCGATAAAAAACTTTTTTTACCCAAATCATTGAGTTGAGCTCTAAAAAAGGTCATGTCCGGCTCCGGCGTGTCAAACCCGGTTGCCGAGTAGAGCGTGCCGGAGGGCGTGAGAATCAGCACCCGTGTCGGTTGGATTTGCCGTTGCCAAAAGCTGTGATATTTGGTGTTCAGCCGGGCAAACTCCGGGTAACGGAAGCGCATGACTTGCGGTGTGCCGATGGCAATGGAGTTATTATAGTCGCAAATCGGAACGACCAACACTTTGGGTTCATCGCCGATTTGATACGCCAGTAGAAGCGGAGCGTTTTCGGGAAGCTCCGCACCGGTCGGGAATAGCGAACAACCGCTCAGCGCGACAAATGCCGTCAAGACCGAGAGGAGAATAAATAATTTCATAATGGACCTGTTTTCGGGATGAACAAATTGATCTGCTGTTAACATAGTATAAAAAGCGACATTTTGCAACCTTTACGAGAAATATTGAATTTTTTTAACGCGGTAAACTTGCATTTTTCACAAGAGAGAATATATTGTGAAACGTTCAAAACGAAAATGCGAGTGTAGCTCAGTTGGTAGAGCATCACGTTGCCAACGTGATTGTCGCCGGTTCGATTCCGGTCACTCGCTCCATTTTGCAGTTTGACGTATCATGCGAGTGTAGCTCAGTTGGTAGAGCATCACGTTGCCAACGTGATTGTCGCCGGTTCGATTCCGGTCACTCGCTCCATTTTTTTTATTCCCCGTTGTATGACCAAAGGTTGACTTTTTTTCTGCTGTCACATAACTACCTAATACATACGGAGGTAACAAGTGATTGCGGAAAATCTTTATCATGCGAATTTGAAAATCTCAAATGAAGGTCACGTGACGATTGAAAGTTCGTGGCAACTCGCTCTTTCGGAAAAAGCCGAAAGCGGGGGGCAACTGTTAAATGAGGCGCGTGCCTGGGCAGGCGCGGTCGGCGACCCGCTTAGAATTCCGTTGCCTGACGGTTCGTTTGAATTTTCTGAACAACTCTTTGTAACGGCGATTGAGTTTAAAGCCGTCGGAGCTAATTCTTGTCAGGTGGTTTATTCCGGAATCGATCGTAAAGTAGCCGATTTTCAGTTGAGCATTCCGATTCGCGATGTCGATACCGACGGGTTTGAAACTTGCAGTGTGGTTTGGTATGTCAGTTGCGAGCAGTACGATACCTTTGTCGCTTCGCACCCGATCGGCGGCGAAGAGTTGTGGGCAGGGGCAAACTTTTTGTTGATTTCGATTGAGTCAAAACCATTTGGGAAGGTCGGCTATGAACTTACTCTTTTTGCGCGTAAAGTCGAAACTCGTTGCATTTCCAAGGTTCGCAGCGAGAAATTTGTCGGAGTAACCCGCGGAGGCGCGATTCGCCGTGAA
>JAISIP010000158.1 GCA_031261965.1 Victivallales bacterium
CGCCCCAAAATAACCGGGTATAAAACAGAAAAAACGCGACAAAAAACTGGTAAAATTCAAAAAAACGGAACTATGTTTAATACAAAACCTCTAAAAAATGGTTTTTAGAGGTTGCCTAAGAAAAAAATAGAAAAGAGGCTAAAATGAAAAAAATATTTGCTATCGCCATAGTTGTCGCCGGGACTCTTTATGTCTCTGCCGAAAATATATTGAAAGACGGCGGATTTGAAAAAGGCAAGGACGATTGGGTATTCACTCAACGCCTGGTGACCGGGAATGCCGTATTGGATACGGAAAAGAAAACCGAAGGTCAACAATCCATTCGGCTTGAAGTCACCGAAAAAAAGAAGGATAAAGATTCCCGGCAGGCACTTCAGTTGGCATCTCCTAAAATCGCGGTTACTGGCGGAACAGAGCTCTTTTACTCTTTTGATCTTGCGTTGGAAAATGTGACGCAAGGCGAAAAAAACTGGAACATTTGTCGGATTGCGCTTGACCTTTACGATGCCGACGGGAAACGAATCAAAGGAGTCGATTTAGCCGGTGGACAAGGCACTGTCGACTGGAAAAAATATACCGGTAAGGTAAATCTTCCGAAGAACTGTGCCTTTGTTACATTTCGCTTGATGTTAAGCGATGCCACGGGGAAAATCTGGGTGGACAATATCATTCTTTCAACCATGGAAATTAAGGAAACGGAGTAAATAATGAATTTTAGGGCTTTAGGGACACTGTTGCTTACTACGGGTTGCTTTTCTCTTTTTGCCGTGAATTTGTTGAAGAACGGCGGATTTGAAAACGGAACTACCAACTGGAGTCTCGGGCAACGTTTAGTCAAAGGAGTGATCGCGCCTGATCGGGACAAAAAAACCGAAGGTGAACAATCGCTGTTGCTTGAAATCACCGAAAAAAACAAAGACAAAGACTCCCGACAGACGTTGATGCTCTCTTCAGAGCGTGTCCCGGTCGTACCCGAAACGGAGTTGGCATATTCGTTTCAATTTGCCTGTGACAATGTTGTTCAAGGAGAGAAAAATTGGTCGCTCGCCCGGGTTACTATAAATTTTTATACAGCAAGCGGGGTACGGCTTCGCTGGAGCGATGTTTTGAGTATAAAAGGAACTTTTGACTGGAGGTGTTATTCCGGCAAACTGCAAGTTCCTATCGAGGCGGCATTTGCCGATATTCGTTTTGCTTTGAGCGATGCCATCGGGAAAATCTGGGTGGATGATGTCCGACTCTCCAGTGAGGGAGAAACTCCAAGTTCTGATAGCGATTTATTGGCGGGGCTTTCGCAAAAAGTTCTTGTGCTTCCTACGCCTAAAAAGATGATTTCCATTGGCAACGGTTTTGTCGCTGCTGAAACCGAACTGTTAAAGGGCGGACGGGAGAATGTAAAAATCACAGCTAAACTCAAACAATATTATCCAGGTACGTCACTTGCCGAACTTGGCGATCAGGGCTATTTTCTTGCTGTGGATGCGGACGGGATTTTTATCGGGGCAAATAGCAGTGCCGGGTTTCGCTATGCAAATCAGACATTAAAAATGCTAAAAGACGAAAAGGGCTATGCCCGATATGCGATTGCCGATTATCCGAGCATTCCAAGGCGTGGAGTCGTATGCGGTTTGCAATGGAGTCGGGCGGATAATTACGCCGAGTTGCTGCGACGTGCGGAGAAGTTCAAATTAAATTACATCTGGCACACCGGCAGTTTCATGAATGGTAAACTGAACCGAAATTGGAGAACCCCATTTATCGAATCGGAACTTGCGGAGTTGAAAACTCGTCAAGAAAAAGCCGCTATGCACGGTCTTGAGTTATACTTGACCGCAACTCCCCGCGGTATCCCCCCTGTGGAATATTCTTCTCCACAAGAGATCGCTATTATGGTAGAAAAACTCACGCAAATTTATCAAAAATGCGGAATTAAAAACATCGGAGTCGCATTTGACGACTTGGGCAATATTGACCAGGGGAAACTGCTCCATGAAAGCGACAAAGCAAAATTTCCGAACGGTATCGGCGAGGCACACTGTTATTTTGTAACGCAAATTTATGAAGGGGTAAAAAAGAACTGTCCTGATGTGAATTTCCTCGTTTTGCCTATGTTTTATCAGTCATATGCCTCTGCATCCCCGGATGAAATTAAATACACCAGGCAATTCGCCAAAATTCCAAACGAAATTAAAGAGTGGAGCAACTGTCTTTATACTGCCGAAGACATCAGGGAAAATAAGCTTTTAACGGATCGTTTGCCACTGATTTGGGATAACGGCTATACGCAAGGTAAAATGCCGCTGTTTCCCGCGGCGATCAATCGCCCGAAAAATACCCCGGATACGGTCACTGGCTATATGTTTCTGCTTGCTTGGCCGCAGATGGAAGACGCACTGCAAATCACTTGGTTAATTACCGCTGATTATATGTGGAACTCGGCAAATTATGTTCCCGAAGAGACGAGGAAACGTGCGGTTGCGTTTGCGATTCGCGATGAAAATGTCCGTAATATCGTAACAAGCTATGCCAGATTGAGCAAAAAAGTACTCGATTTTGACTTTGATAGAGATACTAAAGCAAATCGGCTTGCAGACTTCCAAGATACTATTGCAAAACTTAAAGAGTGTCAAAAAAAAGCGGAGTCTCTGCCCGTGCGATTAAAGGGAATTCTAAACACTGAAATTTCTTCCTATCTGAAAGAACTTGAATTTCAGGTGGGCAATCTGCGAAAAGTGAGCTATCCTATTGAGATAAGCACGGAAGAACCGCTCGTGCCACAGGTGGGAGAGTTTCATCCGTTCCGAATTGATAAGGCGCAAAATACTGCTGTGTCGCTTCGACATGATGCGCAAAATTTGTATTTGCACTTCAAGTGTACGGAACCGTCTGTGGAGAAAATGCTTGCAAAATACACCAAGCATGATTCACCGGTATTGTTGGATGACAGTGTTGAGATCTTTGTTCTTCCCCAAACCGGGCAGGAAGACGATCAACTCTATTATCACTTTGTCATCAACAGTCAAGGCGTATTCTCTGATACCAAGCATATCAAGCGGCGTTTCAATCATATCAATGATAAATACGAAGATTATAAGGCGAATCTTAGGATTACCCCCGAAAAAGGAGACGGTTTCTGGGGATTGAAAGTCACAATTCCATTAAAAGAAATCGGCTTGACCGGGAAAACTGGCGAAAGATTCTTTATGAATCTAACTCGAAACCGTTATGCAGGAGATAAAAAAGAGTATAGCTCGCTTGCTTACATCCCGGCGGATAAATCGTTCCATTTATTAACAGCATTTCCGTTGTTTGAATTGAAATGAAAGTAAAAATATGTACCATCGCATTCTCAAGATGATTATAATTTTTGGCACTGTTTGCGCGTTTGGGATTGACGCGCAAGAGCCTCTGTTTCGTGCAGGAATAATGACCGATACTCATATTGAAAAGACCGAAGAATCGTGTCGATATGTGAAAAAGGCGTTTGAGTTTTTCCGTGAGAAAAAAACCGATATGATAATTCATCTTGGCGATCTTGCCGACCGACACTATCCCGAGGGTTATCGTATTTATCGTCGCTATTTTGACGAGATTTTTCGGGATCAACGACCGCAGGAGATTATTCTCTATACTGACCATGATCAACTGGACTGCTCCGACTATGAAACCTTTGTGCGTGAGTTTCAAGAGGAGCTGAAAATACCTCATAAACCATATGATAAGCGAATTGTCAACGGGTATCCCTTTCTGATTTTTCCGCAATCGGTGGAAAAGGAGTTCTCAAAAATGGAGGAGATTATCGAACAGGCGATTCGCGATTACCCGGATAAGCCGATCTTTGTCTTGCATCATTGTCCGATGTTCAACACGGTATCGGGGTCACGCGCCGGACTTTGCCTGGAAGGGCGATTGGTATTGGATAAATATCCACAAGTTGTTCATTTGTCAGGGCATACCCACGGCTCTTTGCGAAATGAAAACAATATTCACCAAGATACCTATACCACGGTCAACGCCGGATGTTTACAACTTTGGCAGGGAAATCTGGTCGGAAAGAACCTTTCGAGCAAACGAAACGATGAAGTGATGATTATGGAGGTTTATTCCCAAAAACTTTTGTTCCGCCGTTATACCTTGTCGGATAATAGCGAAATCGGAGCCGAGAATCCTTGGGCGATTCCCCTTCCTTTTGACCCTAAGACCGCGCCTTACAACCCTGAACGCCGCAAAGCGTCCGCTCCTGTTCCTGCTTTTCCTAAAAACAGCGCAATTACATTGCGCAAAGACGGTAGTCCATTTCGCTCTATTTCATTCTCATTTCCTGATGCGCATTCTTCTGGGGGTTGCTATTTCTACCGAGTGGAGTTGGAACGCGAGCGAAATGGACGATATGAGTCGTTTGCCTGCAAAGAGGATTACAGTGATTTTTACCTGAAGAAAAAGCGGGAATACATGGAAATTGATTTCAATTCGGGCTTTTTTGAGCCGGGTGAAAAATATCGGGTTAAAATCACTCCGGTCAACTTTTTTGGCGGCGGGGGAATTCCTTTGCGGATGACTTTTACCGCTGGGAATCCTCAAAAAGGGAAGGTTGTTTTCTTTACGGATAATCCCAGTAGGGATTGTATCTACACCGCAAAAAAAGGAACTTCGATTCCCGGCGTGGACGGATGGTATTTATTTTCTGATCGGGACAGTTTGGGTGAGTTGCGGTTTCCTGAAAACATCTATAGTTCCGTTTCGGACGGGAGTATTTTGCGTATAACCGTGGAATTGGAGCAAATCCAGCCAGAATTTCCACGAAAACGTTTTTGGATCGGTAAAGGCGATTTTAAGAGAGCAAGTTCCGACTCTATTTTTTTGCGTGAAGGAAAAACATCGAGGGAGCGGATTGTCTTTGATGTCCGCAAAAAAGCGAACGAACATTATACTTTACTGGTAAGTCACGGGGTTGAACCCGGACCGATTAGATTTCACAGTGTAAAAATAGAAGACTTGGGAAAACTCTGAAAAAATGAAATTTACTCTATCAAAGACCATGCTTTGTCGCGTTCCGAAAAATTCTGGAGCGTGTGCGACATACGCGCAAGAAGAATTGATTCGCCTATTGTCAAAACTTGGTATTTCCGTTGAAATAATCGGGTATAATCGAGGGTTGACTTTGACCCTTGGTGATGCGGATAAAATTTCAACGGTCACACTAAAAGAAGTGCGATCGAACGGCTTTGTTTCTCAAATTTCCTCTTCAGGAATCGCACTTGCGGCGAACACCGAAAAAGGATTACTTAACGCCGTCTATAGCTTTATCGAAGATTTGGGAATCACCTTTATTCTACCTGGAGAAAAAAACGAATTCCTTGCCGAAGGAGTGCCTTTTGCTCTGGAGTGCGGAACGGCGATTCACAACACTCGCAGTTTACATGCCGGAATCGTGTGCGAGTTCGCCGTCGTTACCGAAGAGGACTATCGCGGCGAAGAGTGGATGGCGTATTTTGCCAAGCTTCGTTTTGATACTGTTTTTCGTCATGCAGGCGGTCATATTCACAACGACCCCAAATTTGGATTTATCTATGGTGACGGTGCGCATGAATTTCATCACCTTCTGCCCAAAAGGTTTAAAAATGTCCACCGAACAACCAATCGCCAATCCCAACCTGACGACTTCGGAGGAGAACGTGTCAACGATGTAAATTTTTGCTCCGCCAGCGAAGTCGCGTGGCAAGAAATCGAAAAGAATTTTAGGAAATATGCTTCTTCATACCAAAAATTAGATCATTTGACCCTTGAACTGGCCGATCTGCCGGGCGGCGGACATTGCTTTTGCGGGCATTGCAGAAATTATTCGCCTTCGGATCTTCAGGCTGTTATTATGAATCGTTTTGCGGAAATTGCCGAAAAGCTTGGCTTGAAATGTACCATCCAAATGAATGCTTATCATGATACAATGATGCCAAGCAAATTATTTCCGCCCCGCCGGAATATTAGGATTGAATTTATTCCACGCGAACGCTGTTGGGGACACGCCCTTGACGATTCTTCTTGTGCTCGAAATTCATACTATATGCAATGCTTAAAGAACTATCAAAAAGAGAGTTTTCCTCATATAAAAAATCGTTGCTATGTCGGTTATTATAACGATCAAGTTCTGTTTCGCGGCATGTATCCTTTTATTCCCGATGTTATTTCAGCGGATTTAAAGTGCCTGATAGACCACGGCATCAATAATTTTATGAGTTTGCAGGTCGGCGGGCAAATATTGCAGATAGATTACAACTTATTGTATCTTTCGATGATTCAGTGGGATGAATCTCTTGATAAGAAAAAGTTTTGCCAAGATATTTCGCGCCGAATCGCCGGAAAAAATGCTACTGCGCTGGAAAAATATCTGCTTCAGAGATCTCGTATTTTTCAAGATGTGTTAAAATGGTGTGATGTGGACTCAAATATCTGTCATTTGGATTATCGCTGGCTCAAAGAAGATGATTCCCCGTTTTTTCGTAACATGGTAAAACGGTTGCATAAAAATGCCGTTGCACTGAAAAGAGCTTCAGATGAGCTTAGAGCTGATATAAAAACAACATCGATAGTTGTAAAAAAACTTTTGATGGATGAAGTTGCTCGCGCGGAATTTGAATCGGAAGTAATAGAGGGTATGAGCCTTCAGCAAAAAGCATATTGCAAAATGCCGGAAGTTCGCCGGACACGTGACCCGCTAAAGCTCGCAAATTGCCACAGAGAATTTACCGAGCTTATCGCCTTCTTGAAGAAAAGCGTAAAAACCGGCGACAAGATCGGAATCGGGACAAACGCTTATTATGGGCGTCTTATCTCCCCTTGGCTTTTAAATGATATTGCAAAAAAAGATGCATGGTGCGATGAAGTTGGAATAGAATAATGAGTTATTACAATTGGTTGATTGTTATTATCCCGTTTTTATTTGTCATCGGCATGGCGATTTATGCCCGCAAATATATTCGTGACGTGGTGGATTATCTGTCGGCGGGTCGGGTTTGCGGACGCTATGTCATTGCCGTGGCTGGGCTGGAATCCGGGCTTGGACTGATCGTTTTGGTCGCCATGGTTGAACTGTATTACAACGCAGGATTTGCCTATGGTTTTTGGAATGCGGTTGTCGCACCATTGGCCATGGTGCTTTCGCTCACCGGCTTTTTTACCTATCGTTTTCGCGAAACCCGGGCGATGACCATCGGGGAATATTTCGAGAAACGGTACAGCCACTCGTTTCGGGTTTTTGCGTCGTTTTTGCGTGTTTTTTCCGAAATACTTACTAATACGATCGGTCCGGCTGTTGCGGCTCGCTTTTTTATTTATCTATTCGGCTGGCCCAATACTTTTAATTTGTTAGGGATTCAAATTTCAACATTTGTCTGCATAATGCTTCTGACGCTTCTCTTTGCCATGCTCGTTATTTGGTCAGGAGGCATGATCTCATTGGTCGTTACTGATGCGTTACAGGCGATTATGAGTTACCCGATATTTGTAGTGCTTACTGTTTTTATCCTCTGCACATTTTCCTGGTCTGATGAAATAATTCCGACGTTATCCAATCGCGTTCCAGGAGAAAGCTTTCTCAATCCGTTTGATATTAGCGAATTGCGCGATTTTAATTTGTTTGCCGTGATCGTTACAGTTTTTGGCACGGTTTTGAATCGGGGTGTCTGGAGTGGCGGTGGGAGCGACACTGCCGCGAAAACCGCCCATGAAGGGAAAATGGCGGGAATCCTCGGAGCTTGGCGCAACGGATTTTCCGCCGTGATGTTAATGTTGCTGGCAGTGGCGGTAATAACGGTGATGAATAATGCCAATTTTGTAACAAAAGCACATAAAATCAGGATTTCGCTCACGGAACAGATTTTGGAGGAAAAGCAATATGCTCCAGAGTTGAGAGGCAAAATAATCAATGTCATGAATACTATCCCAACACCCAAACACATTCCGGTGCAATCAGGAAAAAATAATCAAGACAAACAATACATTAACGCCACCCGGCAAATTCTGACTCAGGAAATGGGGGAATCCGAGGGAAATGCCGCTATTTTGGAATTTCAATCTTTGTTTAATCAAATGCGTTTTCCGGTAGTTTTGCGATATATCTTTCCCGGCCCGATACTTGCCTTGATGACTCTTCTTGCTTTGTTGTTAATGCTCTCTTGTGATGACAGTCGTCTCTTTAGCTCGGCAAGAACCTTGGCGCAAGATGTGATCATGCCGTTTATCAAAAAAGAACCAACCGTCAAACAACAGTTGTGGTTAATTCGCTATATGACATTATTTGTGGGACTGGTCTTTTTTATCGGCTCAATTTTTCTCTCGCAATTAGACTATATCCAACTTTATTGTACAATTATGGGTGCTATATGGGTCGGAGGTGCCGGTGCGGTGACATTGGGTGGACTTTACACACGGTTTGGGACCACGCAGGGTGCATATGCATCTTTGTTTACCGGGGCATTTATTGCAATTGGCGGGGCATTGATTCAGCGTAACTGGCCGGATTATGTATATCCATTTTTGCTCGATATTGGGTGGGTTGAACCTATAGATCAAATTCTTCGCACTGTGGCATCGCCGTTTGTCCCGTATATTCGCTGGGAGATGAATCCTGTTAAATTCCCGATCAACTCCATGGAACTGTTTTTTATCGCCATGATTTGCAGTGTGTTGGCATATTGTCTTGTCTCGTTTCTCACTTGCCGGAAGCCGTACAACTTGGATAAACTTCTTTACCGCGGGAAATACAATGTTGAGCATAAGAATGAACAAAAAACAAAATGGAGCTATCGCTCTTTTGTGTCCAAAATAATCGGCATTACGCCGGAGTACACAAAAATGGACAAAGTTATTGCCTGGAGCGTTTTCTTTTACAGCTTTGTTTACAGTTTCGGACTGGTTTTTCTCGGAGTCATTGTATGGAACTATTTTTACAAATGGCCGGAACGCTATTGGGGATATAATTTTTTCATCACAACCCTGGTAGTCCCGGCGATTATCGGGGTGGCTTCAACCGTGTGGTTTATGTGGGGCGGTATTCGCGACATCAGGCAACTGTTTAAAGATCTTGCCCGGCGCAAAGCCAACCCCGAAGACAACGGCATTGTCAAAAATGAAAATCCCTGACTCCTACCTCCAGATAGTCTTGTATTTTTACCGAAGAATGATATGTTTTAAATATATCGCCGCTAATTTAAAGGATTGCAAAGATGAATGATATTGCCCGGAATCTTGAGCGTCATGTCAGAGAGTTGACCGATTCGATCGGAATTCGGCTCGCCGGTTCAGCCGGAGAGTTTCAAGCCGCAAAATACCTTCAAAGTGAATGTCTGAAGTATACTCCCACGGTCACGATTGAGCAATTCCCGGTCAACGAGCGTTGTGTCACTTCGGAGAAGTTGGAGGTTTTCGTCAACGGATCATGGCAGGAGTTTCCCTGTTCGCTATTTCTCGCTTCCCCGACGACCGATGGCGAAACCGTGGAGGCTCCACTCGTCTTTTTCGATACGGAAACCGGCTACTCACGCCCGGATTTATCCTTTCTTTCCGGCAAGGCGGTTGTCCATTTGGGTTGCCATATCGAAAGTGACGAAAATTACCGCCGCCTGATGGAATCCTGTCCGGCGTTTATCCTGTTCGTCGATACCCGCTACCCCGGCACGCTTCCGCTCGCCGACGGACTTTTCCCGGCATACGTAAAAAAATACGGTGCGATCCCCAGCTTGAATGTCGCCTATATGGACGCATGGAAATGGCAAACAACCCATGCCCCCCGTGCCAGAATTTGCGTCAGCGGTGAGGTTAAAAAGAGTGCGACCACGGTCGTGGTTTGTGAGCTAAAAGGAACAGACTCCGGCAGCGGAATCATTTACGCCGGGGGGCATCATGACACTCAAGCCGGAACTGTAGGAGCCGATGATAACGCCATTGGCAGTGCTTCGATCGTCGAACTCGCCAGAATTCTCTCGGCAAAGCCGCATAAAAGGACGTTTCGATTGATTAGCTTCGGGGCGGAGGAGTATCTTTCGCTCGGCAGTGCAAGTTATATGCGATCCCACCGCGACGAGATCGAGCAAAACGGCGTATTTATGTGCAATTTCGACTCCTTCGGTTCGGCGATGGGTTGGGCGGAGTTCACCGTAAACGGCAATGACGCTTTGCGCAAACTGATTTCCGAAACATATCGCGAACACGATGTGTATTATCGCGAAATCGCAGAACCATGCCCCTATACCGACCAGTTCCCGTTTGCGGTGTGCAAAGTACCGGGGATCTGGATTGCCCGTCGAAACTGCACCGGGGGAATATTCTATCATCACCGAGTGGACAATACGCCGGATAAGATCGATTTTGACCTCGCAGCACAGATCGTGACCGCGTCGGCAGATTTGCTCGAAAAGCTTGCCGCTTTTGAGGACATTTCACCCTACAAAGAGATTCCGGCGGAGTTGCAATCCCAAATAGATTCTTTGTACTTGACGGTGTATGATTGTTGAATTTTATGCAACCTAAAAGTGCAAAAATCAAATTGCTCGACCCCGACTGGAGCGGGGTTCTTCCTTATCTTATCTTGCGGGCGGCACATTATTTATACGACTATTGCGGGGTGTCGCAACTTTATCTCGGATGCACTGAAGTTCCGCAGACGGTCAGGGAGTTTTGGGATGCTCCTTTGCGTTTGCGCAAGAAGAATATCGCGATTTATTGCGACCCGAATTACGATAGCTCTTGCCCGATTTTTTGTTCACCCGACTTCATGATGCGAACTGCAAATGCCGATATTCCGCTGGGAATTCCTGAAATCCCGGAGTTGACTGACTTTCATATTCATACCAAACTGGCTTATTGCTCGGAAAATATGGATGTGGCAAAGGTTCTGGAGCTGGAACGGCTTTCGGGGGTTTCGCATATCAATTTCTCCGAACACTCCGGGCAGCTTTACAGCTCGGAATCGACCTATTGGAGCAACGGTTTCCTTTGGTGTAACCGCCAACTTTGCGATGACCGCACAGCCGAATACGGGCGATTGATCGGCGAATCACCCAAAGCCCTTTACGGTTTGGAGTTGGATGTCGATGACAATGCGGTGGTTTCTGACTTCAAAAGCCCTCTTTTAAACGGCTACCGTATCGGCGCGGTTCACTTTTTAGCAAAAGATTTGAGCTACAACGAACAAAAGAGCGATTTTTTGCGCAAATTAGACGCCTTGTTGTTAAGCCGGATTGATATTTTAGCTCATCCGTTTCGGGTGTTTGTGAGAAAATCTCTGCCGATGCCGGAGGATTTGTTCGAGCCGGTGGCGGAACGTTTGGTTCGGGCAAACGTCGCAGCTGAAATCAATTTTCACACTAATTATCCGCAAGCGGAATTTATCAATCTGCTGTTAAAAAAAGGCGGAAAACTGTCATGGGGGAGCGATTCCCACAATTTGTATGAAGCCGGATATTTTCGTCCGCACTACGATTTTTGCAAAGAGCTTGGGATCGCCGGCAAATTGGACGCGTATCTGATACATCATAACAGCTGACCGAAATGTGCCATGAATGCATTGCCACATAACATTTCTGCCAGGGAAAATAACCGCGAAAGGCGGTCCGTACGACGGACGGATAAATGCGGAATTTTTAAGTGGGTAGTGATTAGTGGGTAGTGGGCGATGTAGGGGCGACCATTGCGGTCGCCCGTTTCTTGTATAACAACCGCGAAAAGTGCAAAATTTCTCCTTAGCTTTTACCTGTCAAAAATT
>JAISIP010000013.1 GCA_031261965.1 Victivallales bacterium
ATCAGCGTATTCCGATGGATTGAAGTAAAACGACCAAACCAAAGTGCGTTCAAAATATTCAGGCAAATTGAATTCCCCCTCCAGACCGACAAATGTACAGATCGAACCACCGCCACGGGTCGCCGCAAAAACCTGTTCGGTCGCTTTGCTATTCCGTACATAGGTATAGACTTTGTCCGCAATGTCGGCGATTTTCGCGGGCGTTTCCGGGTCAGAGGCGTTAAAGGTTTCCGAAGCACCAATCTGTTTCGCTTTTGCCAGACGTTCCGGCACGGTGTCCACGCCTATTATAGTACGTACCCCGGCGGCTTTCAAGAACATGGTTTGAAGCAATCCCAGCGGTCCGAGTCCCCATACGCAAACGGTATCTTCACGGTTCGGAATCAGGCGCCGCAACATACCGTGAAGCGGCACGCCGATCGCGTCCGACAGCAAAGAAGCGGTAACAAAATCATATTCGTCCGGGCAGGGAAACAGCAATTCCGCAGGAAAGAGTGAATATTCCTGAAAGCCTCCTTCGATAAATTTTTTGCTCCCGCACAAAGTCGGCATTCCGGCCCGGCATTGCACACATGAGCCGCAACCGAGGATCGCATAACAGACCACCCGGTCGCCGACCTTGAATTTATCCGCCCCTTCGCCGCATGCAACGACGACTCCCGCTGATTCATGACCGTGAATCGCTTCGTTTTCCCGTGCCGGTTTGCCCCACCAGGTATCCGAGCCGCAAATCGCACACGCTTTGATTTGAATTAGATATTGCCCAGAACCGGGCTTCGGAATTTCACGCTCCTGAACGGTGATTTCACGAATTCCACTATGTAACGCTGTTTTCATTGTCTGGTCTCCTTGCGATAAATTTGTTCAATAATTTCGAGATCTTTCTCCGCTTCGCCGAGATCGGAAAATTTCTCCCCGTTCAATATTCGCGTGACAAAATTCTCCGCCTGGACTCGGAACTCCCACTGGTGATTGTCCTGAATGGTCAAATACTCCTTGCTCGCGCCTTTTTCCGAATAAATTTCGACAACTGCGGCTGACTGCCGATCCAACGGCGGCGGAGTCATAATTCGGACGGAGGCATTTTCAAAATAAAGTTCGGTGACCTCATCCCAACGCCACATGCGAAAATTCACGCAAAACTCCATTGTCCCAGACCAATCGCCGAAATCAAAGTCGATCAATCGAACCCCGGATTGATTTCTGACTGCGGCAACCTCAGGCGTGCTTTCCGCCAAATAACGCAACAGATTAACCGTATGACACCCGGTATCAAGCAATCCGTAATATGGATTGTCAAACGAATAAAAATGCGCATTGCGTTCCGCCTTAAGCCAAGTCGGTCCGGAATCCAATTCGGTGGCATCAAATACGGCTGATGCGCTACCTTTGAGTGTCGAATTTAGCGCATTGACATTCGCATTCCAGTGCTTGCCGACAAATGAATGCGCCCGGATAAAGGTCAACTTACCCCATTTTTCCGATCGCTGCAACTCCTTGAAATAGTTGATATTAACATCGTGTCGCTTCATATAGCCGATTCCAACGGATTGACAATATTTCGCCTGCTCTGCCATCAATTCCCGAACTGTGGAGACTGCCATCGCAGCCGGTTTTTCACAGAAAATCGCTTTCCCCGCCGACAGCGCGGCTTTGATGTTAGCGGCGTGACATTGCACCGGCGTAAGAATAAATACCGCGTCGATATCGGTTTGCAACAGCTCCGGTACCGTATGACAAACCTGCGGGATTCCCCCCTGAGCGGCGACTTTGGCGGCGACTTCGGTTCGGGCATCGCAAATCGCCGCAATCTCCGTTGTTTCCAATGATTTCAATGCCGGTATATGGGCTATTTGCGCCATATACCCTCCCCCCAAAATTCCGACTTTAAGTTTTTTCATCTGTGCTTTCCTTTTTTACTTAACCGGTTAAGTAACTGGCTAAAAAATTATGGGTCTCTCTAAAGGGTATCTCTAAAATCCTTCATGGATTATTATTTCCGATTTCAGGACGATGTCTTCCGCGTCTCCCCCATTGATCCAGTTATAAAGCACCTGAAACGATTTTCGTCCCATTTCATGCGGCATATAATCGAAGGTCACAACCGGCGAGGACACATACTTGACTCCATCGATATTATCCCCTCCCCCGACAGGTATCCGAAGCCCGGCTTGTTTCAATGCCTTCAACGCGCCAAGTGCGGTTTTATCATTGACCCCCAGCACCGCGTCGGGAAATTCATGCCCGGTTGCAAGATATTCCGCCAAGGTTGTCGTTGCGGTCTCCTCGGAAAAATCCCCGCTTAAGATACGCTTGGGATACTCGCCGACGGCATCCTCAAAGCCATGCAGACGTTCCCGGGCAACATAGCTCTTCGATGAGCCTCCGATATAGACGAATTTACGGCAGTTCCTTTCGATAAAATATTGCGCCAAGTCACGCGATATTCGCCGGTTGTCGATATTGACCGTACCGATTCCGGCGGACGGCTCGACGCTGATTCCGACAAATCGCCGTTCCTCGCTGCGAATTATCGCCAGCCACGATTCCGGGATTCTAATCCCATAATAGATCAAGCCGTCAATTTCACGGTTACGAAAGGAGTTGAAGATGATATTTTCATCCAATGAATCCCGGTATGTGCGAATAATCACGGAATAATCGGCATTTGCCGCCTCGTTGATCACTCCGCCCGCAATTCTGGCAACGTTATACTCGGAAAAACAGTCGCCACCTTCACACGCCGTATTTTCATCCACCAGCAACATGATACTCTTGACGATGCTCCGGCTGGCTCTGACGGCATGAATATTTGGCATATAATTATGTTCCCGACAGAACTCCAAAACCCGTTGGGCAGTTTTCTCACTGATATTGTTCTGCCGGGATTTGCCACTCAGAACAAAAGACACCGTCGCTTTCGACAGTTGCAATTCGTGTGCGATTTTATCCAATGTCAATTTCATTAGCTTAACCAGTTTAGTTGCTTACATATATTATAACGCGTAATTCGGATTTGTCAACCCCCCGATGAAAAAAATGTTGTACTAAATGAGCCGATTGCAAAGTTATGCCGAAATATGCAAACGAAAAGCTCTTGAAAAGACGCTGAGCAGGCTTAAGAGTACCTCTAAAAAATCAATAATTTTTCGCAACAGCTCTTGACAAAGATGAAAAAATCGATCATAATATAACAGATAGAACAGATTTAATACACATATAACAAAGGAGATATAATATGGCACCGTCAAAGACTGAGTTTGTCATTGAGGCTTTAACCCGCGATATCCGATCTGGAAAATTCAAATCTGGTGAAAAACTTCCGTCGTTGCGAGAATTAGGAAAACAGTTCAATGTCAGCACCATGGTGTTACATCAAGCTTCAATTCACCTCGAAGAGCTTGGTTTGATTGACCGAAGCAACCGCTCAGGATTATTTATCTCGGAAAAGATGAAGCAGCGGGAATTGTGTGGCTTCACCACTTCGGTGCGGATGGGGCGAATGGATGGTTACTTCGAGTCTTTTATGGAGGTCGCGGACAAATCCGGGAGTGTTCCAATGACGGTGTCCGGCAACCTTGAGGCGATTGAGTGGATGTTAGAGAAATCGCCACTTCGGATTTTCGTCGATCTGGAAGGCAAAATGGTTGAATTTTCCAAGCTGCGAAAATTGCTGGAAGGACACCAAACGATATTTTGTCACCGTTTTGAGTGGATTGATCAAAAACCGAATAATGCGGTATTAACCGACTGGATCTCGGTAACGGAGCAGACGTTGCGCCATTTGCTGGAACGCGGACATCGCAAGATTGTTTTTCTCAGCCATGACCGGGAAATTCTGCCATTCAAGCGTCTGGAGTTGGAAGAAGCCGCCCGTCGGGTTGGGTTATGCTTTGACAACCCCGAATTTCAATGGTGCGGTCGATTCGATTTTGAACAAAATCCGCAACGCTTGATGCGCATATTCAAACAAGATGCCCCTACTGCAATTTTCAGTAGGAGCGACAGTATTATGTTTGAATTTTCGTCAAAAATATCCGCATATTTTCCTGAAACGGCGGGAATTGAGCGGATTGGAGCTTATAATACCCATTGGTCACAGCACCCAGGTAATACTTTTTCCAGCTGGAGTTGGGACTGGCGCGAATTTTGGACTAAAGCTTTCGCGCATGACGGAGAAGAGATTGAATACTATATGCCGAAACTTATTCTGAGATGAAACGCTCAAAAGGAGAAACAATGAAAAAACATTTCACACTTATTGAACTCTTGGTGGTAATCGCGATTATCGCAATTCTCGCTGGCATGTTACTTCCTGCGCTGAATCAGGCCCGGGAGAGATCCCGCAAAATTAGCTGTGTCAACGAATTCAAGCAGATTGGTCTGGCAATGAACATGTACAACAATGATTCCCGGGGATACATTCCTGCATGGAACGGAAGTCTTGACGACGGAACCATACCCAAGGAGTCCGGCGATACTTCAACCGGAAAATTCTGGATTCATCGCCTGGGGCGTTACGTCGGCAATTTGACACTGTGGGTATGCCCGGCTTCCCCCGAAAGAGGAGTCGCCGTTGCGGCACTCAAAGATACGAGTGACTATAACAACCAGGTGGCGCGAATCATAAATTACCAATGCATCGGCATCAACGCGAAAACCGGCGGCAAAGCATTTTATAACCGTGCGTTGCACAGTTCCAGGATTAAATCCCCATCTATTATGATTTATGCAGGGGACGGCGTTGGCAAAAATACAGCATATTATACTCCTGCAAATACCAACGATGGTTGCTATACCAGCATGTTTACCTATCCTGACGACAATCAGGGACCGGCTTGGAATCCGAGGCACAATAATTCATGCAATATGCTTTGTGCCGATGGGCATGTGAAAAACGTATCGCGTGCGGAACTCAAAACCATGTTGTTGGGATATGGCTCTACTCCGACACCGCGAGCCAAGAATTTTTACTACGACCAAAAAGACTGACAAGGAGCGTAATGAAAAAAATTTTGATTTTATATTTATTCGTGGCGACGCTTGTCGCCACAGCCGCCCCGCTGCCGATTCCGCAAATGCCCCGCGCTCCGCAAATCGACGGTACGATTTCTCCCTGTGAATGGGATTACACGATAACTCTTGCCGGTTTATACAAACGGGGACACAAGCTTTTGCTTTCGGAACGCTATGGAAGAACAATGCTTGGTTATGACCGACAAAATCTCTATATTTTAATGGAATCCGAATTGCCGCCGGATGGGGCAGAACTGTTAACTTCCATCAGAAAGCGCGATGGCGTGGTTTACCGTGACGACAGTATTGAAATATGGATTGACGCCACCAGCGACACTCTCTGGCAACTGATCACCAACTCCATCGGAACAAAATTCGATGCAAGCCATGAAAGCGGAAAGCCCGGAAACGAGGCCGAAAATCTTGAATGGGCGACCTCTTCAGGATTAAATGCGGAAAGAAAAGTATGGATTTGTGAAATCGCCATACCTTTGCGGGAACTCGGAGTCACCGGCAATCCCGACGGTAGGGAGTTGGGAATAATCGTTTCGCGAAATTGGAAACGACCGGCAGAGCAGACTGCTTTTTTTACCGATACATTTTTTCCGTTCACTTACAAAGACCAGTATCCGCGCTTTGTACTCTCCCCGTTGACACCAGGCATTCGTATTGATAGTCTCGGAATGCTCGACAAGCAGGAGTTCGACTGTGCAGGAGTTATCACTAATCCGTCTACCAAGCCCCGGACGTTTGATTTTATCATGGAATTCGTGCATAGCGATATGCCGTCCAAAACACTTAAAAAAAGCATCACCGTTCCCGCCAAGCAAGGTCTGCCGTTCCATTTTGCCGCAACTCCAGGGCAAATTCATGCCAATGCCATTCATAACGTAAAATTGGTCGTCAACGAGGAATCCAAGGAAATCTATCGTGGTATCTTTAACTGGAAAACTCCATATGATATGGACAACCGCTGGAAAACCGCAAAACGGGTCGATACGTTTCGTCTCGCATTTTATCCATCGTCAGGAGTTCTGAAAATCGCGGCTGATACACTTGCAGATTGTACCGCAATTGTCACTGTCACCGATGCTTCAGGCAAAGTTATCGCAAAAAAACAGTTTCCACGTCTGACCTCAAACAATCCAGTTTCATTGGAGCTTCCACCCTCGCTTCCAAGCGGGATTTACACCGTATCACTAACGCAGAAAAAGGGCGAAAAATCCATTAGTTCACAGCAGGATCATTTTGTTCGACGGAACTTCTCATGGGAAAATAATACACTCGGAATTACAAATAATGTTTTTGCGCCGTTCACCGCGCTGAAATATGATGGTTCGTCCGTAGCATCTGTGTTGAATCAAATTGATTTTGCTCCTTGTGGCGTGCAGTCCATGTTTTCTGCAGGCCGCAATTTGCTGGCCGGATCTATTCATTACACTGCCTCCAACTCTCATGGTCCGATCGCGTTTTTCGGAGGTGACGGGAAATGGACGAAGCAGACGGATTCGCAAGGTATTTATGAGTCCACTCTTAAAGGTAGCGGCGTTTCGTTGCACGAAATTACCGAAATTGATTACGACTCTTGTGTAAAGAAAACACTGACTTTGATACCCGACCCCGGACAACGTCCTGAACTGAATGATTTTTATCTGGATATACCGCTGGATTCCAGACAGATACGCCTTTTTCATATTATCAAAGCCGGGTCAATACGCACCAATCCGGCGCAAAAGATACCAGATGGCGATGGCGTGATCTGGCGTTCCACCGATGTCGGCAACGGTGAATTTGCCGGTAATATGCACATCTATCTCTGGTTGGGCGAAATGGAGCGCGGTTTGGCTTGGTTTGCCGATAACGATCGTAACTTTTCCGTTGACGATAAAAAGCCGGTCCAGGAACTGATCCGTAAAAACGGCATACTAACATTGCGCGTCCATTTTATCAATCGCCCAACGATTATCGATGGCGAACGCACGATCGTCTATGGGCTTCAACCTTCGCCGGTCAAACCGATGCCGTCCGACCTTTACAAACCGAAACTGATAATCCCTCCACACGGCGGCAGCAATCCGTATTTTGGCATTCGCCCCGCTTATTGCGGAAAATATCCCGATGACAATGACTGGAGTTATGTCGAAGCCATGGAAAAGGCGAGGAAGAGTGGCAAACATGACCCAGTGTTCATTGATAAATGGCTTAAAAAGCATTATGGCGCTCTGCCGGAAGTAATGCGCCAGTATTACCGAGCCCATGCCTACGGCGGTCATGCCGGGATGATGGCCAAGGCTGGTAACAACCCCGTACTTGCCTATTTAGAAGAACATGCCCAGGATCAGACAGTGCCGGAATGGGAAACATTTCAGGACGAATGGGACACTTCGCTTTTTAGTCCACGCAAATGGATGACAAGCAAAGATCTGGTTTCGATGCCGACAATTACCACCTGTGGTGTGCTGATCAGTACGCCGAAAAGTTATCAGGATTTTTTTCTTTACAACGCCAATCGCTATTTAGATTATGGTATCGGCATTTACTGCGACAACACTTTCCCGCGTTGCAATTACGACCCGGAAGTATCAAATGCGTATGTACGCTCGGATGGCTATATTCAGCCTTCTGCCGAAATTTGGTCAATGCGCGAATATCACAAACGTATGTGGCAACTAATTAAGGAAAAGAATCAACAAAGCCGTTGGCCACTGATGAAAGCCCTTCATATCACAAATGGAATGATCTTGCCCATCGTTTGCTGGACCGATATTCAGCTTGATCTCGAATGGAGTTGGGAAGGAGGTTCGTCACCGTTTCCGCAAGAATTGCTGGAAATCGAAACAACAGGTCGGCAAATCGGCACCTATCCCCATGCACACTATTGTTTGGTCGGCGCGGCTCAAGTCTTTGAAGACGGCGTTTATATGCGTGGCAAAATCAACGAAGAAATGGTTCGTTCCGAGTGGGCAATGCGTCTGATTTACGGGGTGCTGCGCGATAATATCAGAATGAACTTCTCGCCTTTCAACAAGGTTGTTGAAGAATTCGGACTCGGAACACAAAATTGTCGCGTTAAGCATTACTGGGAGCCTGATTATCCAATAACAATTTCAAACAATGCGGTACGTAGTGTACTGTTAGAAAACGGTAAACGGCGAATGCTTATTCTCGCCTCATGGAGCAAGAGTCCGCTAACAGTAAAAGTCACGACAAACGCGACTGTTCGGCAAGTGCACGCAATGTATCCTGAAGCTGAGATCGTAGCAACCAACCGTTCATTTGAATTAACGTTTCCGAAATTCGGGATGCGTATTATAACATGGGACAAATAAAAAATGACAAAAAAAACCACATTGACAGTAATCATATCCGCCACTCTATCGCTCATGGCAAACGCAGGGGAAATTCCCGAATCACTACAGGAGCATATCCGATTCCAGCACTCTTTTGAATCACTGGACGTTGATGCCGCCCGTGGCAACCCGACACTCCGCAACAAAGGGTCGGATTTTTCAAAAACCGCTACAATTGAGGGCGTTCGCGGCAAAGCACTCTACTGCCAAGCGGACGCGCCGCGCAAAGCGATTCTGCTTTATGAAACGGCGGGGAACATTGATTTCACTGAGCCGGGAACGCTGGTCTTCTATGTGAAGAATATTGATTCCAAGGCTATTTCCGAAGAAGTGATCAATGCCAATGGCTGGCGCAAAGTGTTGCTGTCGGAATTTTTCATGACCAATTATGCCAAGACTGGTTATATCGTACTTCAGCGTGCAAGTTCCGCATTACCTGGACGCCCCGGCATTTTGCAACTTGCTTTTCCCTTATTCAGTGGAATCAAAGCCTCGAAAAATATTCCGTTTGACTTCCCTTTAGATGAATGGGTTATGGTATCGCTAAAATGGAACGGCGTTAATTTCGCAGTAGCAATCAACGGGAAAGAGTGTTTTGCCCTGTCTTTGCAGCGCAAGCTTGATCCGACGGAGATTTCTAATTTTTTCTCCATTGGCATTCCTCAGGGGATGGCACTTGATGAACTTATAATATTTGACAAGTCGCTGTCTGACGAAGAACTTGTTTCACTGGTCAATGGGGACACAGCGAAATGATTGAAGCACGACTCAAAAAAAGTCAAATATTTTTGACCGGCAGCGTTTACGATCGAGCGTTGCAACGGGAGATTTTCGATGTCTCATTTTCATGGGACGAGGCTGACAGTGACCGTTTTTATTGCCGATCTGAGCAATATGGCATCTGGGTACCCATTGTCCTGAGCCATGACCAAATCGAGATTGAAAACGACCGAATTCTGGAAAACAGCTTCGGCGGTCGTTACCGGCTGATGCGCTTATCTTTGTTGCCGGAACTGTTGAAGTCTCAGATCGGAGACGAAGGCGGTTATTTGCTGCCTGATTTTTCCGGAGTCACGGTGAATTTTTCCTCGCGATCGCCAATAGTTAACCGCGATAGACTTTACATGGAACAGCGAGAATGGGAAAAAATGACACTCATGAACTGTTTCGGCAAGTTCACACCCGCTGGTGGCATATTACTCATCGTTGACGATGGAGATTTCTATTGCAATGCCGTCACCTCGGTAAATGAAAATGGCGAATATCGACTTTACCCAGAATTCCTCGTCAGAGAACATCACAGTGAACCGCTGCGGTCAGGATGTTTTCGCATCCTCTATCGTACTTCGCCGGAATCGGGTTGGGTGCCGTTGGCAAAGTTGTACCGACACTATTTCATGAAAGAAAAGCAAGTTCGTCCACTGACAGATAGAATTGCAACCAATCCTGTCTTGGCATACAGTGCCGAAGCCATACGCGTCAAGATATTCATGGCAGGTCGCCTGCCTTATCGTCCTGATGGATCCGGCGATATTCATACCTTCGCCAGTTGTTCGGAAACCATTGATATTCTAAATCAAATGAAAAGTCGAGGTATCGAAAAGGCCGTCATTACACTGGTGGGCTGGAATCTCGGCGGACATGATGGCAGTTATCCCGCACATTTTCCGGTGGAGTCGGCAATTGGCGGTGAAAAAGCATTGCGCGAACTTATTTCTCATGCCCGCAAACTCGGTTATCAGATAGTGCCACACGACAATGTCACTGATGCCTATGCCTCTTCACCCGGATTTGACCCGGGAAGCATCGCACGGGAAAAAAATGGTGAAATGGTTATGGCGGGAATCTGGGGTGGCGGTTTGTCGGTAAAGATTTGTCCGTTAAAGTATCTCGAACGATATGGAGTAGAATTTGAACATATTCATGAGCTCGGTTTTTGCGGTCATTACTATCTTGATGCCCAATCCACGGTACTTTGGGAGTGCCACGATCGGAATCATAGAGCGGACAAGCGACATTTTGCGCTGGCGTTGGTCGGAATCAGCGCGATTCCCCGCAGACTTTTTGGGGCTGTATCAACCGAACTGGTCACTGCATATTCAGTTCCATACATTGATGAAGTCGCACGCCTCCATACGCCGTTCACCAATCCGACCATGCTTGAACGATGCCCAGAATCTTTTCGCGACTTAAACCCGAATCCTGTGCCTTTCTTTCATATTGCACTCCATGGACTGATTCTCTATTCAGACGGTTGGAATCACG
>JAISIP010000031.1 GCA_031261965.1 Victivallales bacterium
CGGTACGGCGCAACCGACGGAGGAAGAACAGCGGGAGATCCCCCATCATCTGGTCGGGTGCTTTGACTTTAATGAGCGGATTGATGTTTTTGCGTTTCAACGCCTTGCCGACCAATCGATTGCAGAAATCCGCAAAAGAGACCGCCTGCCGATTTTGGTCGGCGGCACCGGGTTATATATGCGATCTGTGCTTTACGGGCTGGACGATCTGCCCGCCGATTTGGAGTTGCGCAAAAAACTCAACGACACCTACGACTCCGATACTGCCGAAGAGGCATTGAAGTCGCGTATGGCGGAGCTTGACCCCGAGGCGTTGGCGCGTTGGGGCAACTGCCGCCGCCGACTTATCCGGGCGCTTGAGGTGTATTTGCTGACCGGGAAATCGATTATCGAACTTCAGAAAAACTCGTTTAACCGCTTGCGTTATCCGGTCGAAGCTTATAAGTTTGATTTGCCGACAGATGAGCTAAAGAAACGGATTTCGCATCGCGCAAGCAAGATGCTTGAATCGGGTTGGATAGAAGAAGCCAGCCACGCTATTTCCTCCGGGTTGTTAAACAGCCCGACGGCATACCAGGCTATCGGCTATCGTCTTATCGGTGAACACCTTGAAGGCAAATTGAGTTTTGACCAATTGCATATGCGTATTGCGACCGCGACATGGCAATTTGCCCGCCGTCAACGCACATGGTTTCGCCACCAGCACCCCGAAGCGACCCCCTACCCTTAAAAGTGGTTAGTGATTTGTTGTTTGTGGTTAACCCATTTTATATTCCCAATTGCAGGAAAAAAGTCACCTTTGTATTGTATTTTTACTTGTGAGGCTTTCACCACAATTTTGCGTCACCGTTGTCAAAGCGGGGTTTCCGGTGAATAAATCGATCGAACTCTCCAACTATATTTGGGGACAGGAAAATAATCCCTATTTTCGGCACTTGCTCACCCTCCCCGCCGGAGCGGCTTTCCGCCTCTCCCCTTGAGTTTGCCGACATTTCATAATGCCAACCGCGCCGCTCCTTGTAACAACCGCGAAACATTTTTTGCCCACGGGAACAAGCGCGAAAAGCGCGAAATTCGCAAAAAATTTCTCGTGATTTGAAGTGCAATAATGCTCCAATCAAAACATTTCCGCTATGCGGGCGAAATTGTTTATTTGCGGCAACGATAGACGAAAGCGGGGGGCAAGTTCTTCCAGATTATCGGGCTGGTTTCCACCTCGCTGAACAACTCGTCAAGCAAGCGGCGAAAGCGTTGTCCCGACGGAAACAACAACCCCTGCAAATATGCGAAAGTCGTAAAGCACCCGCCCGGTGCAATATGCTCAATGACACTCTCTAAAATCTCACGCTGCAATTTAGCAGAGAAATTTGCCCACGGCAACCCCGAAATCACCACATCGGGACTTGACAATGCATGACAGTCAAGAATATCCCCGATTCCGGCGGCACTGCCGTTACATACAGTGACCCCGGGGAAGGTCTGTCGAAGATGTCCGCACAATGCAGCGTCCAACTCAATGGCGATGAATTTCGCGTTTTTCGGCATTCGCAAAACGATCTCCCGCGTAATCGCACCGGTACCCGGCCCTAATTCGACAATCACCTCGGCATTTTCCATCCCGACTTGAGAGACAATCGCACCGCAAAGTCCACGCGACGACGGGCATAACGCACCAACTTGTACCGGATTTCTCAAAAACCGTTTGAATAGAACGCTTTTACTCATTTAAGCTTGCTGCTTTCCGGAGAATTCTCCTGAAAATCTTGAGGTGCAGGCGGGAAGACAAACGCTTGAAGACCGTTTTCTATCGCAGTTCGGTACTCAAGATCCACCGGGAACGTCCAATCCCGGTCAGCACGAAAAACCAAAACCACCTCAGGTCGGTCGGAGCGTTTTAACAACGCGATAAATTCATCCGGCTTCACGCGAATCGGCATCTCGCCGACCGCTTCCGCTCGGCTTATTCCGTAGCTGAACTCCCCGACGGAATTCTCCAAACGCGCATCGGGGCGGTTATAAACCCAACCCACAGCGTGAATCAAGCTTGGGTGGGTAAGTAAAATCACTTTTGACGCATCGAAATTAAGCTTTTGGGGGAACGATTTTAATGCGGATTCGGGAGCTTTACTGCCCAATAACTCCGCCGGAATCGCCAAATTCCCGACCATAATCACCACCCCGATTCCGGCGAAAAACAGATAAAATCGCGTCCGCCACATATAGCGATGACTAAATAACAGCAGCCCGCCAAAAATAATGGCGCATACACCCAAAAGTCCAACAATTATCCGAAGCGAAGAAAATTCCGGCAATAAATCGGCAAATGCGACAGTCAACACACCCAATCCGGCGACAGCGAGAATACCTCCCCAAATCGACATTACCAGATGAAACGCCTTGTGCCTCCCCCCGGTGCGGAAATACGCCGCAATCCCCTCCGCCCCCATAATCGCCAAAAACGGGAAACACGGCAAGATATATGTCGCCAGTTTTCCGCTCGAAAATGAAAAAAACACAAAAGGCAACACTACCGCGCAAAAGCTGAAGCGAAACAAATCCTGCCTGAAAAACGTCTTTCGCTCAAGGCGAATCCCCGGAATCGCGGCGCTGAGCAGAAACGCCGCAGGAAACGCACCACCCGCCAAAAACGGCAGCAAAAACCAAAACGGCTCAGGATGTTGCCCGACGTTATCGGACAAAAATCGCTGAATATGCTCAATTACCACAAAGTAATGCCAAAAATCGCCGTCCTTATGGTGTACCGCAATCGCCCACGGCGCAATCAGCAACAGCGAAACTATCAACGGTATCCACGGCAAAATCAAAAACTCTTTCCAGCGTCGTGACCAAAGCAAAAATCCCGCCAGTGCCAACGCCGGGACGGCAAACGCGATAAACCCTTTAGTAAGAAAAGCCAACGCCGCAAAAATTCCGCAAACAATCAGCAACGCAAACTTTCTTCGGGTGAATTTAGTCTCCAGCGCCGCCAAAAACCCGGCACATGACACCCCGGTGACAAAACCGGTCAGTTGACTGTCCAGCACCGCGGTTGTGCCTATACCATAAACCAATCCGCAAGAGAGATATAGCATCGCCCCCAAAGCGGCAATCTTCTCGTCGCGCAAAGTTTGCTCAATAAGCATGGCAATCAACAACGCCGCAAGCCCCACTCCGAGTGCGGCGGGTAAACGCAAAGCAAAAGCGTTTTGCCCGAACAGCTTGAAACTTCCCGCCGTCAACCAGTATCCCATTACCGGCTTTTCAAAATATCTCATATTCATCAAATGCGGCACAACGTAGTCGCCCGAAACAGTCATTTCACGCGGAATCTGGGCGTAACGGAATTCATCGGGCGTAATCATCGGGCGACCGCCCAGCGGCAGAAGATAGACAAAAACAAAAAAAAGCGCGACCAAAGCATTGTATTTCATCGGGACATCTCCTCGGGTTGCCGATAATGAACCAAATAAAGCTCGCCATATCGGCTGACAGAGCGATTTTTCGACGTAGGCATTTCACGCACCCGCTTTTCCGCACTGGTCACAATCAAAACCGGGCGTTTGGTTTGCTTCAACAAATCGGGAAGTTCTTTGACCGTACAAAATCTCCCCTGCCCCTCCGGGCGATCCAACCCGTAAGCAAGTTCGCCCTTTTTGCGATAAACCACAATATCGGTGCTTCGCAAAGCCCACGCCGTCGCCACATTTAAGCGATCATCCGCCAGCACCAAGGTTTCAGCTGTAAGCATCGATCCGCCCGCTTTGGCAATAAAACGCACCGGCGCGATATTCGAGATCAAATGCGGCGGAATCGCCGCCGGATAAGATAAAGCGAGAAAACCAACAGCCACGCAAAAACAGGCAAATTTTTGCTCAATTTTATCGGTTTCCAACGCCATAAAAATCCAAATCAAAAACACGATAATCGCAAAAATCGGAAAATAGAAGTTTTCTCCCAATCGATAGAGTAAATAGTTTTCCGGAATTTTTCCCGGCGCAAACCGATTGAACAGTTGCACGGCAAAAAGCAGTGTCAATGCCGGAATCAGGCAGCGCAAAATCAGCCGAAAAACCCGATCGACTTCGCGATACATCCGACCGCTTCGGGCATAACGAAGCAACCCCCACGCAATTAAAATCGCGTATGCCGGGAAACACGGCAAAATATATGTCCCCAGCTTTCCTGCCGCCGCCGAAAACATAACAAACCAAATCCCCCCCATGCAGGCGGCATAACGCAACAGCGGACTCTTAAAAGCTTCTCCTACTTTCCCTTTGAAGCCAAGCCAAATCGCCTGAGTAAAAAACAGCCACGGCAACAATCCGATAATCAGTACCGGGATATAAAACCAAAAAGGTTGACTGCGATCGTCATTCGCCCCCATGCCGGTGCTTCCGCGCTGAATATGCTCAACCCACAAAAATTGTCGCCAAAAATCAGGTTCGACGCGGTGAATCGCCACTGCCCAAGGCATTGCAACGGCAATTGCGAATACCAATGGAACCCAAGGCAAAGTAAAAATCCTTTTCCACTCTTTTTGCCAGATGAGAAACGGCACGGCAACCACGGAGGGCAACACCAATCCCAATAATCCTTTGGTCAGAAACGCCAGCCCCGCGCCGACCCCGGTCAATGCCAAATACCCGAAGCGTCTCTGAATATTCTTCTCGGTATACGCAAAATAGAACATCGTCATCGTCAGACCGACAAAGAAACCAAGTTGCGCGTCAAGAACCCCGTAAGTCCCGATGCCGAACACCAACCCCGAAAGCAGAAAAATTATCGCGGCAACCTGACCAAGTTTCCCGTCACCGGCACGGCGACAAAGCAAATAAAGCAACCCGGCGCTGAGCAAAGTGCCAAGCGCACCCATAAATCGCACCGCTCCCGGAACTTCACCGAATATTTTTAACGCAAGTGCGTTAAGCCAGTAACCCATAATCGGCTTTTCAAAATAAACCAGACCGTTTAAACGCGGCACGATAAAATCGCCAGAAGCGAGCATCTCACGCGGGATCTCAATATAACGTGTCTCGTCTGGAATAAAGAGCGGGCGCTGCCAAATCGAACCGAGATAGAGCAACGCAAAACACAGTGTTATCAGGAGCGGATAATATTTCTTCATATATTTGTCTTTTTTGCTAACTTCAGGCGATAAATATACACCTGCAAGCAATTATTTTCAATAGTTCCTCACCGACCATTTATTCTGGAATCTTCAGGGTATCTCTAAAAACTGGAAACTTGGCTAAAAATTGCATCTCGCATTTGTATGCACGACCTTGCGCACATCTGGTTAACTCCATGTTAGCCAGATGCTTGCAAAATCGCTCCTCCAAATTGCGAATCTGCCAATTTTGTAACTCAAGCCAGTTTTTAGAGATACCCTTCATTTAAGGACAGCCCCACAATCAGGTGATCATCGGCGAACTCTTTGCCGGCAGGTTTGTTCCGTTTTTGCCGGGTAATGCGCAACTCTTTCGGTTGCACCGCGTCATCTTTGGAGACCTCAGGCAGATTGCGTTGCAAATAAAAATACGCCGCGCCGCTGGTTCGTTCCGGCGGATTGAGCAATGTAATAGTAAACCCTTGTCGTTCAAGCTCTCGACACTCCTCAAAGAGCGGTCGCAACGAATTGCGTGAATTGAGCCGCCTGGTGGATATTGCAGTGTCAAACGATACAAAAAACAATGCCCACATCCCGGCGCAAAGCGGTAAACTCCACTTGAGTTGCGGTTTAACTGTCACTGCTGTGAGCAGTCCCGCCGCTATAAGCGGATAAATCATCGTGTAATTGCGCGACAACCCGGCAAGCGTAAATAATCCGGCATAGAGCAATGCGAGCAAAAAGAGCAACAACCCACGGCGATGTTTAGTAACAAAAATTCGGATAAATATCGGCAAATGCGCAAGATAATCCGCGCAAAGTAAAGCACATGGCGCATAAAGCGGCAGCAAATACACCGTGCGTTTGCCCGATGCGCAAACAAAAAGCAAAAACGGTACGAGCAAAAAGAGCAGCATAATCAAGTGGGATTCGGAATTCTTTCGCACTAAACAAAACGCCCGATACAGCGCGAACGGCAACAGTGGCAAGTACGGCCAAAATAGCGTGGGCAGTTTAACAAAGTAATAGTAAAACGGCTCGACATGATCGCCTTGCGAGCCGGAGAATCGCCCGAAATTATTCACCCAAAGCGCGGTATGCAACATTGGCATTCCTCCGACACGATAGAGCAGCAAATACCAGACCCCGACTCCGGCAACAGCGCAAAGCGTCCCGATTCCAAGCCAAAAGTAGCGGTAAAATGAGAATTTTTTTGCTAAAATGTCACTAACAACAATAAAACTTCCCAGCACGGAAAGGGGCAGAACCGCACCGAGCAGTCCCTTGGTTAACATTCCCCCCGACAACCCGGCGATAAACAGCAAAAAGCAAATCGCCCGACTGCGAAAACGGGTGTAAACAAGTACCATGTAAAACGCATAAATCGCCACTACTGTCCGATAAAAATTTTCGGAATTGATTGTTAAAATCGGGACTTGTTCTATATTAGTAATGCATAAAACACTAATATTGAACAGAAAGTCCCGAACTATGCATTACAATAG